>JBGSTT010000102.1:0-11303 GCA_041736385.1 Rhodoglobus sp.
AAGGTTGAACAACTCTTCCTTCGCCTTCTTGAGTTCGTCGAGAAGCCGGTCGTCTTCAAATGTGTCGAGCTCGGTTGGTGCGAGCTCCTTGGATCCGATCGCCATTATGCGTCGCCCTCCTCGCGCTTGATGATGCGTGCCTTGAGCGGCAGCTTATGAATCGCACGCGTGAGCGCTTCGCGGGCGAGCTTCTCGTCAACACCGGCGACCTCGAACAGCACGCGGCCCGGCTTAACGTTGGCAATCCACCACTCCGGCGAACCCTTACCGGAACCCATGCGAGTTTCCGCTGGCTTCTTGGTGAGTGGACGGTCTGGGTAGATGTTGATCCACACCTTGCCGCCACGTTTGATGTGACGAGTCATGGCGATACGAGCGGCCTCAATCTGGCGGTTGGTGACGTAGGCAGGCGTAAGTGCCTGAATGCCGTACTCGCCGAACGAAACGACAGTGCCACCAGTGGCCTGGCCGCTACGACCGGGGTGGTGCTGCTTGCGGTGCTTGACCTTGCGGGGAATCAACATGGTTACGCCTCAACTCCTGCTGCGACCGGTGCATCGGTCTTCGGTGCGGCTGCGCGCGGCGCGCGGCTGTCACGACGGTCGGCGCCGCGATCGGCTCCGCGGTCGTCACGACGTTCCGGTCGGGTCGACTTCTGAGTTGCCTGCTCGCGTGCAAGCTCCTTGTTGGTGATGTCACCCTTATAGATCCAGACCTTCACGCCGATGCGACCGAACGTCGTCTTGGCCTCATAGAAGCCGTAGTCGATGTTGGCGCGAAGCGTGTGAAGCGGAACGCGACCCTCGCGGTAGAACTCCGAGCGGCTCATTTCTGCGCCGCCGAGTCGACCGGACACCTGGATACGAACACCCTTGGCCCCGGCGCGCTGAGCACCCTGCAGTCCCTTGCGCATCGCGCGGCGGAATGCCACACGAGCGGAAAGCTGCTCGGCGATACCCTGCGCGACAAGCTGCGCTTCGGCCTCTGGGTTCTTGACCTCGAGGATGTTGAGCTGGATCTGCTTGCCAGAAAGCTTCTCAAGGTCAGAACGAATGCGTTCCGCCTCGGCACCTCTGCGGCCGATCACAATACCTGGGCGAGCCGTGTGGATGTCAACGCGAACGCGGTCGCGAGTGCGCTCGATTTCGATGCGGGCGACACCGGCACGGTCAAGGCTCGTCTTGAGCAGGTTGCGAATCTTGATGTCCTCAGCGACGTAGTCGGCATAACGCTGACCCGCCTTGGTGCTGTCAGAGAACCAGCGCGACACGTGGTCGGTCGTGATTCCGAGACGGAACCCGTAGGGGTTTACCTTCTGGCCCATTACTTCTTCCCTGCCTTCGACTCGGTGGTCGAGCTTGTCGAGACCTCATCTGGTGTTGCAAGCACAATCGTGATGTGGCTGGTGCGCTTCAGAATCTGGAACGCACGCCCTTGAGCACGCGCCTGAAAGCGCTTCAAGGTGGTGCCCTCATCGACGTAGGCGCTCGCGACGAACAAGTCTTGCTCGTCGAGGTAGCTGTTGGAGGCATCCGCCTTGACGCGAGCGTTTGCCATCGCGGATGCGACGAGCTTGTAAACAGGCTCACTCGCGCTCTGCGGTGCGAACTTCAGGATGGCGAGGGCCTCGACGGCTTGCTTGCCGCGGATGAGGTTGACGACGCGGCGGGCTTTGGTTGGCGTGACCCGGATGTGCTTCACGCGGGCGATTGATTCGACCATCAGCGACGACGACCCTTCTTGTCATCCTTCTCGTGACCACGGAAGGTGCGCGTCGGTGAGAACTCTCCGAGCTTGTGGCCGACCATGGTTTCGGTGATGAACACCGGGATGTGCTTGCGACCGTCGTGCACGGCGATGGTGTGGCCCAGCATGGCTGGGATGATCATCGAGCGTCGCGACCAGGTCTTGATCACGTTCTTGCTGCTGGCTTCATTCGCCTTGACGACCTTCTGCAACAGGTGGTCGTCGACGAAGGGGCCCTTCTTCAGACTGCGTGGCATCTCTTTCGACTCCTACTTGCGCTTCTTGCCGACGTTGCGGCGGCGAACGATGAGCTGGTCACTTGGCAGGTTGCGCTTGCGAGTGCGACCTTCCTTCTGTCCCCATGGGGTCACTGGGTGACGTCCACCGGAAGTCTTGCCCTCACCACCACCGTGTGGGTGGTCGACCGGGTTCATGGCGACACCACGAACGGTCGGGCGAACGCCCTTCCAGCGCATGCGGCCAGCCTTGCCCCAGTTGATGTTCGACTGCTCAGCGTTGCCGACCTCGCCGATCGTGGCGCGGCAGCGGACATCCACATTGCGGATCTCACCGGAAGGAAGTCGAAGCTGGGCGTACGGGCCATCCTTGGCGACGAGTCGAACCGAGGAGCCCGCTGAGCGAGCCATCTTGGCTCCGCCGCCCGGACGAAGCTCGATCGCGTGAATGACGGTACCGACCGGGATGTTCTTGAGCGGCAGGTTGTTACCTGGCTTGATGTCGGCGGAAGGACCCGACTCGATGATGTCGCCCTGCGCCAACTTGTTCGGAGCGATGATGTAGCGCTTCGTGCCGTCAACGAAGTGCAACAGTGCGATGCGCGCCGTGCGGTTCGGGTCATACTCGATCTCGGCAACGCGGGCATTGACGCCGTCTTTATCGTTGCGCTTGAAGTCGATGACGCGGTACTGGCGCTTGTGGCCACCACCGACGTGACGGCTTGTGATACGGCCGGCGTTGTTGCGACCACCGGTCTTCGGTAGCGGGCGCAGCAGTGACTTCTCCGGGGTCGAGCGGGTGATCTCGGCGAAGTCGGCGACCGAGGAACCGCGACGACCTGGAGTCGTGGGCTTGTACTTGCGAATAGCCATAGTTGTGTCTCCTTGAGTCCCTAGCCGACGGCCGTGAAGATGTCGATGGAACCGGACTTAAGCGTGACGATCGCCCGCTTGGTGTCTTTGCGCTTGCCAAGACCGAACTTGGTGCGACGGGTCTTGCCCGTGCGGTTCAGCGTGTTGACCGAACCGACCTTAACGCCGAAAATCTTCTCGATCGCGAGCTTGATCTCGGTCTTGTTGGCGCGCGGGTCAACCTCGAACGTGTACTTGCCGTCATCGATCAGGCTGTAGCTCTTCTCGGAGACGACCGGAGCGAGGATGATGTCGCGAGGGTCTTTGTAGGTGACGGCGCTCATGCGCTGACCTCTTCCTTGCTTGTGCTGGGCTCGGTCGAAGCGGTCTTGGCAGCCTTCGAGTCGACGAACGAATCGAACGCGGCCTTAGTGAAAACGATGTCATCGCTGTTGACGACGTCATACGCGTTGAGCTGATCGGAGAACAGCACGTGAACATGCTTGAGGTTGCGCACGCTCTTGAAGCTGACCTCGTCACCACGCTCGAGAACGACGAGCACCTTCTTACCGGTGATCGATGCGAGCACGGATGCCGCGGCCTTCGTCGATGGAATGTTGCCCTTGCCCAGCGAGTCGACGACCGTCAGACGGTCACCGCGAGCGCGGTCGGAGATCGCCCCGAGTAGTGCAGCAGCAATCATCTTCTTGGGGGTGCGCTGCGAGTAGTCACGGGGCTGCGGACCGTGGACGACCCCACCACCGCGGTGCTGTGGCATCCGAATAGAACCCTGACGAGCTCGACCGGTGCCCTTCTGCTTGAAGGGCTTGATACCGGAACCCGAAACCTCGCCGCGGCCTTTGACCTTGTGCGTGCCCTGGCGTGCAGCAGCACGCTGGGCAACGACGACCTGATGGATCAGCGGGACGTTGGTCTGAACGTCGAAGACACTCGCTGGAAGTTCGACCGAACCGGTCTTCTTTCCGGAGGTGTCGATGACGTCGAGCGATCCAGCGGTGTTGTTGGCGTTGGTGGCCATGATCTTAGGCTCCCTTCACGGCGGTGCGGACGAATACGATGCGACCACGAGCGCCGGGAACCGCGCCCTTGACGAGCAGCAATCCCCTCTCGAGATCGACCGAGTGAACCATGAGGTTGAGCACTGTCACGCGGTCACCACCCATGCGGCCGGCCATGCGCATCCCCTTGAAGACGCGGCTGGGGGTCGAGGATGCGCCGATGGAGCCCGGCTTGCGGTGGTTGCGGTGCGAACCGTGGCTGGAGGAGACACCCTTGAAGTTGTGGCGCTTCATGACTCCAGCGAATCCCTTGCCCTTGCTGGTCCCCATGACGTCGACCTTCTTGCCTGGCTCGAAGATGTCGACGGTGAGTTCTTGGCCGAGGCTGTACGCGCTGGTGTCATCCGTGCGCAGCTCGGTCAGGTGACGGCGAGGCGTGACGCCGGCCTTGTCGAAGTGGCCGCTGAGCGGCTTGGTGACCTTGCGCGGGTCGATCTGACCGTATGCGATCTGCACGGCGCTGTAGCCGTCGACCTCATGGGTTCGCAACTGGGTCACGACGTTCGGGGTGATCTCGACGACAGTGACCGGTACGAGCTTGTTGTTCTCGTCCCAGACCTGAGTCATACCGAGCTTCTTGCCGAGAAGGCCCTTGGTGGTCTTAGTGGTTGACATGGTCATGCGTCCTAGAGCTTGATCTCGATGTTGACGTCCGCCGGCAGGTCAAGTCGCATAAGCGAGTCGACGGCCTTCGGGGTCGGGTCGATGATGTCGATGAGTCGTTTGTGGGTGCGCTTCTCGAAGTGCTCGCGGCTGTCCTTGTACTTGTGAGGGGAGCGGATCACGGCGATGATGTTTTTCTCGGTCGGAAGCGGGACCGGGCCAACCACGGTTGCTCCCGCGCGGGTCACGGTATCGACGATCTTGCGTGCCGAGGCATCCAGGCCAGCGTGGTCGTACGACTTCAGCCGAATACGGATCTTCTGTCCCGCCATGACGGACTCTCTCTCTTCTAGGACTGCCAAACCGGAGCCCGCGCATATCTCAGCGCAAGTTCCGCATGCTCAGCACTTCTGCTTTCGCACCACTGTTTATCTGTCAATGTTCAATTCCGCACGCACTTCGCAGCACACGCTACGACGAGCGCACACCGCAAGCACAGCGATAATCAATTGAGCTTGTGAGTTCTTCCCCCTGCGGCCTAGCCTGGCAAACTCTTGGAGTTCGGACTATGCACTGCCTGGGAGTGATTCGCACACACGAGGTGGCGAAGTGTTGAACTAGACGAGTTTGCCACACTCTGCCATTTGCTGCAACCCGGGCGTGTCGCCTTAAGGGGAGGCCATTTCTGGCCTCCCCGGCGACAGCGCCCCGAGGCCCGTCCCGGGCCTCGGTTTCCACCCGCGCCAGCTGCAAAGCAGCCGCGCCCCCGAGAGCTCTTCCACTGCGCCAGCTGCAAAGCAGCGGTGCCCCCGAGATAAAACCCACCCGAGTAACCTGCGCCCGCTGCAAAGCAGCCGCGCCCCCGGCGCGACCGCTATTCGAGCAGCACCCGCAACTGCGTTTCCGCAGAACCTGCCTTCGAGGCGTCGATCGTGCTGCCGCGATCGAAGTGATCCACGACCCGCGGGTCGACATAACTCGTCCGCGCCACTGCAGGCGTATTTCCCAGCAGCTCACCTACTTCACGCATGACTTGCGCGACGACCCGCTTGCGCGCGCTCACCGTCTTCTGCGGCCCGAACCGCGCGAGCGCGATCGCCGCCGTCACCGTGCCGTGGAGGGTACGGAAATCCTTCGCCGTGAACTCACCCTTCGTCTGCGCGCGCACGTAAGCGTTGATGTCGTCTGCAGTGACCGGATGCCACGTTTTGCCGTCCTTGTAGGCCAGCAGTCGAGCGCTCGGGCCGCGCCGCTTCAGGCCGCGAAAGACCGTCGCGAGTTCCGCATCCATCAGTACCGAGTCCCAGTCCTGCCCGCTCTTGCCGGGAAAGTCGAGCGAGATCGTGTCACCGGAGATGGACACGTGCGAGCACAGCAGAGTGGACAGGCCGTGACTACCGTGCTCCTCCGCATACCGCTCCGAGCCGATGCGCAGAACGCCGGTGTCAAGCAGTCGGAACGCCGCCGCGAGCGCGCGGGTCTTGGTCGGCCGGTCGTCGCGCAGATCGAGCGTTGCTCTGCGTCGTGCGGTTGGGAGGGTGTCGGCAAGGGCCAGCGCGCGCGCAAACTTCAGCCGGTCCTTCTGCTCGCGCCACGTCGGGTGGTAGAGGTATTGTGTGCGGCCCGCCGCATCCACGCCGGTCGCTTGGATGTGTCCGTTCGCGTACGGGGCGATCCAGACATCCGTCCAAGCAGGCGGAATGGCCAAGTCATCGATGCGCGCACGCAGCTCGGGGGCTGCCACGGTCTGCCCGGCGGTGTCACGGTAGCTGAATCCACGCCCGGAACGCAGCCGACGGATCCCGCGGCCGGAGGAATCACTTCGACGCAGACGGGGCATCGGCCAAGGCTACGCGGGCGCGGGCGCCTCGTCGGAGGGCTTGACAAGAATCCGCGCTTCACTCCGCCAAGCAACGACGAAGGGGCCGAGCCTCCCGGCTCGACCCCTTCTGCGAGACTGAGCTACTTCAGGATCTTCGTGACCTTACCTGCACCAACGGTACGTCCACCCTCGCGGATGGCGAAGCCGAGGCCCTCCTCCATCGCGATCGGCTGAATGAGCTCGACCGTGATCTCGGTGGTGTCGCCCGGCATGACCATCTCGGTGCCCTCTGGCAACGAGATGACGCCGGTGACGTCGGTGGTGCGGAAGTAGAACTGCGGGCGGTAGTTCGCGTAGAACGGGTTGTGACGCCCACCCTCATCCTTGGACAGGATGTATGCGGTGCCCTCGAAGTTCGTGTGCGGGGTGACCGAGCCCGGCTTGACGACAACCTGGCCGCGCTCTACATCTTCACGCTTCGTGCCACGCAGCAGCAGACCGCAGTTCTCGCCGGCCCACGCCTCGTCGAGCTGCTTGTGGAACATCTCGATGCCCGTGACGGTGGTCTTCTGCGTCGGACGGATGCCGACGATCTCCACGTCTGAGTTGATCGCGAGGGTTCCGCGCTCGGCGCGACCCGTGACAACGGTTCCACGACCGGTGATCGTGAACACGTCCTCGATGGGCATGAGGAACGGCTTGTCCTTGTCGCGAACCGGGTCGGGAACGCTGTTGTCAACGGCCTCCATGAGGTCGAGAACGCTCTGTGTCCACTTCTCGTCACCCTCAAGAGCCTTCAGGCCGGAGACGCGCACGACGGGAGCGTTGTCGCCGTCGAAGTCCTGGCTCGACAGCAATTCGCGAACCTCGAGCTCAACGAGCTCAAGGATCTCTTCGTCGTCGACCATGTCGCTCTTGTTCAGCGCAACCAGCAGGTACGGAACGCCGACCTGCTTGGCGAGCAGCACGTGCTCGCGCGTCTGAGCCATTGGGCCGTCGGTTGCCGCAACAACGAGGATCGCGCCATCCATTTGAGCAGCACCGGTGATCATGTTCTTGATGTAGTCGGCGTGGCCGGGAGCGTCGACGTGCGCGTAGTGGCGCTTCGGCGTCTCGTACTCGACGTGCGAGATGTTGATGGTGATGCCGCGCTGACGCTCTTCAGGAGCCGAGTCAATCGAGGCGAAGTCACGCTGAACGTTGGTCGCCGAAGGGTACTTGTCGGCAAGCACCTTAGAAATGGCGGCGGTGAGCGTGGTCTTGCCGTGGTCGACGTGACCGATGGTTCCGATGTTGACGTGCGGCTTGTTCCGCTCGAACTTGGCCTTAGCCACGGTGGGTCCTCCTCAGGACTTGTGTGCACAGCATCCGGTGATGAACGCCACGCAATTTGGTGTGTATGTATCGTACTCAGGCTCGGCGAGCCCTCGCAGGTCGGGTGATTACTCGCCCTTGTTCTTCTGGACGATTTCGTCGGCAACTGCCTTCGGAACCTCCGCGTAGCTGTCGAACGTCATGGAGTAGACAGCGCGCCCGGAGGTCTTTGACCGAAGGTCACCGACGTATCCGAACATCTCTGACAGCGGCACGAGGGCGGCCACTACCTTGACACCTGTCGCGTCGTCCATCGACTGAATCTGACCACGGCGCGAGTTCAGGTCGCCGATCACGTCGCCCATGTATTCCTCAGGGGTACGCACCTCGACGGCCATGAGCGGCTCGAGCAGCACGGGGGTCGCCTTGCGAGCGGCCTCTTTGAACGCCATCGAGCCAGCAATCTTGAACGCCATTTCAGACGAGTCAACATCGTGCGCGGCGCCATCGAGCAGCGTCGCCTTGACGCCCACCGTCGGGAATCCCGCGAGAACACCGACCTGCATGGCGTCTTGAATTCCGGCGTCGACCGACGGAATGTACTCGCGCGGAACGCGACCACCGGTCACACCGTTGACGAACTCGTAGCTCGTCTCAGGAGTGACAGCCAGGGGCTCGAGTCTGATCTGGATCTTCGCAAACTGACCCGACCCACCCGTCTGCTTCTTGTGGGTGTAATCGAACTTCTCGATCGTCTTCTTGATCGTCTCGCGATAAGCCACCTGGGGCTTGCCGACGTTTGCCTCGACGTTGAATTCACGCCGCATGCGGTCGACCAAGATGTCGAGGTGAAGCTCACCCATGCCCTTAATAACGGTCTGGCCGGTCTCGGTGTTCTGTTCGGTGCGGAACGTCGGATCTTCTTCGGCAAGCTTCTGAATAGCCAAGCCAAGCTTCTCTTGGTCAGCCTTCGTCTTCGGCTCGATGGCGACCTCGATGACCGGCTCAGGGAACGTCATCGACTCAAGAACGACCTGGTTGTTCGGGTCGCACAGAGTGTCACCCGTGGTCGTGTCTTTGAGGCCGATGACCGCGTAAATGTGACCGGCAGTGACGCTGTCAACAGGAATCTCTTTGTTGGCGTGCATCTGGAAGATCTTGCCGATGCGCTCTTTCTTGCCCTTGGTCGAGTTGACAACCTGGCCACCCGAATCGAGACGGCCCGAGTACACGCGAATGAAGGTGAGACGCCCGAAGAAGGGGTGAACAGCGACCTTGAAAGCGAGAGCGGCGAAGGGCTCTGAGGCGTCGGGGTGACGCTCAATCTTCTTCTCCTCGTCGCGAGGGTCGCTTCCTTCGGTGGCTGGCACGTCAAGCGGGCTCGGCAGGTAGTCAACAACTGCGTCGAGCATGGGCTGCACGCCGCGGTTCTTGAAGGCTGATCCGCACAGCACCGGGTAGATTTCGCTCGCCACGGTGAGCTTACGAATTCCGGCCTTGATCTCGGCAACGGTCAACTCTTCGCCACCGAAGAACTTCTCGAGCAAAGCGTCATCGGTTTCTGCGACTGTCTCGAGAAGAAGCTGACGGTACTCGGCAGCCTTCTCTTTCAGGTCGGCAGGAATCTCCTGCACTTCGTACTTAGCGCCCATGGTGACGTCACCCTTAGAGTCCGACTCCCACACGAGAGCGCGCATCTCAACCAGGTCGACGATGCCCACGAAGGCGCTCTCAGAACCGATGGGCAGCTGAATCACCAGCGGCTTGGCGCCGAGCTTCTTGATGATGGTCTCGACGGTGAAATAGAAGTCAGCGCCGAGCTTGTCCATTTTGTTGACAAAACAGATGCGGGGCACCTCGTACTTGTCGGCCTGACGCCAGACAGTCTCAGACTGGGGCTCGACGCCCTCTTTGCCGTCGAAGACCGCGACAGCGCCGTCGAGAACGCGCAGCGAGCGCTCTACCTCAACGGTGAAGTCGACGTGACCGGGGGTGTCGATGATGTTGATCTGGTTCTTGTCCCAGAAGCAGGTGACAGCGGCAGAGGTGATCGTGATGCCACGCTCTTGCTCTTGCTCCATCCAGTCGGTCGTCGAGGCGCCATCGTGGGTCTCGCCGATCTTGTGGTTAACGCCCGTGTAAAACAGGATGCGCTCGGTCGTGGTGGTTTTGCCAGCATCGATGTGCGCCATGATGCCGATGTTGCGGACCTTCTTGAGGTCGGTGAGCACGTCCTGTGCCACAGGGATGTCCTTACTTTCGGTATTTCGTCAGAGTTGTTGGCTTCAAACCGTGTCGGCCCGGGACGGGCCGACACCCGAGGTTCGCAGCGGGGGCCAGAAATGGCCCCCGCCTTGAGCGAACCTCGGCGCACTACTACCCAGCTGCTAAACCTTCGGTTTACCAGCGGTAGTGCGCGAAGGCTTTGTTCGACTCGGCCATCTTGTGAGTGTCTTCACGACGCTTCACGGCGGCACCGAGACCGTTCGATGCGTCGAGAATCTCGTTCATGAGACGCTCGGTCATCGTCTTCTCGCGACGCGCTTTGGCGTAGCTGGTCAACCAGCGCAACGCGAGAGTGTTCGCACGGTGTGGCTTGACTTCAACGGGCACCTGGTAGGTCGAGCCGCCGACGCGGCGCGAGCGAACCTCGAGGGTCGGGCGAACGTTGTCGAGTGCCTTCTTCAGGGTGGCAACGGCGTCTTGGCCGTTCTTGGCGGTCACGCCCTCCAGTGCACCGTAAACGATGCGCTCGGCGAGGCCCTTCTTGCCGTCCAGAAGAATCTTGTTGACGAGCTGGCTGACGATCGGTGCGCCGTAGACCGGGTCTGCGACGACGGGGCGCTTCGGTGCTGGTCCTTTACGAGGCATTACTTCTTGTCCATCTTCGCTCCGTAGCGGCTACGCGCTTGCTTACGGTTCTTGACCGCCTGAGTGTCGAGCGCGCCGCGCACGATCTTGTAACGCACACCGGGCAGGTCTTTCACACGACCGCCCCGCACGAGCACCATCGAGTGCTCTTGCAAGTTGTGACCCTCGCCGGGAATGTACGCGGTGACCTCGGTGCCGTTGCTGAGCTTGACGCGAGCGACCTTGCGCAGAGCCGAGTTGGGCTTCTTCGGGGTCGTCGTGTACACGCGCGTGCAGACGCCGCGCTGCTGCGGATTGGCCTTGAGGGCCGGCGCCTTGGTCTTAGAGACCTTCGGCGTGCGGCCCTTGCGGACCAGCTGTTGAATAGTGGGCAAAAGTGCTCCTTGTGAATGCTGCACGGTGACAGCGGTTGCAGTGTGGATGTCCCCGACCGGCGCTCTCGCACTGGTCGGGCTCACGCGAATCCGAAGTGTTCGACGAGCACGCTCGTCGACACCGGATATGCCGTGGGGGTGTGGAGTCGACCACCGAAGCAGCCGAGAAACCAGTGACCCTCGTGTGCGTCCTTCAACCTCACACCCGTGTGCCGCCGCTCTCGCGGTCGACCGCCGTTCTCACGGCACAGCACAGGCGAGCGCCGAAGCACACACACTCCCAAGAATAGACCCCGAGCGGGGCACGGTCAAACGGCCGTGTTGCCGCTGAGCGTGGCCCGGTGCTCGGCGAGCTCTAGCTCGTACGCCGCACGGTTCGCCGCATTGCGGGCGCGTGCTGTGCGAC
>JBGSTT010000185.1:0-2915 GCA_041736385.1 Rhodoglobus sp.
TCGGCGGTCGGCGCAACGACGGGGCTTACCCGATCAGGTGCAACGCCGACGCCCTTGGGGGCGGCGACGGACGCCGCCGTCAACTCGGCAGCGGCGGCGTTCTGGAAACCGACCACCGCGCCAACGAGTGCGAACGCGGAAGCCATACCGATCAGGGCGCGAGCACCCTGAGCAGGATGACTAGTCATCGTCTTCTGACTCTCCGCCGCTTCCATCGTCATCCCCGTGAGTGGGGTACGGCGAGCTGGAGGCTGACGGCGAAGGCGCGATCGTGCCAGCAGAACCGTCGCTGCTCGACCCCCTATCGTCATCACTGTCTTCGCCCTGGGTGTAGTCATCCCCCTCGGAAGTCGAGGTCGGATCGGGGGAAGGGGTCGGGCTTGGAGTTGAGGTCGAACCGAGTGTTTGGCCAGAGGGGGGGCCAAGTACATCGATGCCTTGACCGATAGATCCTTGGTTGAAGGTTTCGAGTGTCGTGCCGTTGACGGCCATTGCGGTGCCTGCGGCACCGAGCACGCCAACGATGGATAGAGCGATGATTGCGGAAGTTTTCATGTCTTCAACATACGACGGTGCGATCGAAGACCAAGCCGCCGTAGATCCAAGATCTGTCAAAGAAACCGGACCGTTTTCTTTTTGCCAAGAACCACGTCCACAATTGACCCATGCGAGTGCTCGTGGTTGAGGACGACGCTTCTGTTGCGGACGGAATCCTTGACGGGCTCGCTCAGGCCAGCGTGGATGCCATGCACGCAGCCACCGGCGCTGCCGGGATCGTTGCCTTGTCGACCTACCATCCGGACATCGTGCTACTGGATCTGGGATTGCCCGACATGGACGGCACAGACGTATGCAGAAGCATCCGCTCGGTCTCGCAGACGCCAATCATTGTCGTCAGTGCCCGCGACGAAGAGATTGACCGGGTAATCGCCCTAGAAATGGGAGCGGATGACTATCTCGTTAAGCCGTTCGGAATGCGAGAACTCGTGGCGCGCATCCGTGCCGTCGTCCGACGAACGAGTCAGATCGCGCCAGAGGCGTCGACGGTGCGCACGTTCGACGAGCTACAGATTGACACGCGCTCGCAGAGGGTCACCCTCGCTGGAGACCATGTGCATCTCACGGCAACCGAGTTCGACCTGCTGGTGTACTTGAGCAACGATCCCGGCGCGGTGTTTCGGCGGGGGGAGATCCTGCACGACGTCTGGGACACCAACTGGTACGGCACAACAAAGACTCTCGACGCCCATATCGCCGCCATCAGGCGCAAGCTCGGAAATGCTGGCTGGATTGAATCCGTTCGCGGGGTCGGCTTTCGCTTCGCGCAGCCGTCATGAAGTGGCGGCTCGTCGCGGCGTTGATTGCGACAACGTTGTTGGTGGTTCTAGTGCAGGAGATCCCGCTGGGCTATTACTTGCAGAGCGTGCAGCGCGATCGCATCATCACTGCGCTTGAGCGGGATGCTTTCGTGTTGGGTGGGCGCAGTGCGGTAGCTCTGCAGACGCCGAGCGTCGAATCCAGCAAGGTCATTACCGACTTGGTCAGGCGCTACCAGGAAGCTGGAGGTGCCCGCGTGATCGTCGTCGACGCGACCGGCAACGCTGTTGTTACCAGCGACGCGGATGACTCGAAGCTCGGCGCGTCGTACTTGTCGCGAGAGGAGATCGCCACGGCCCTCGGTGGCACGATTGCCTCAGGAACTCGCTACTCGAACACGTTGCAAAAAGAACTGCTGTACGTCAGCGTTCCGGTCTTCAGCGGAGACACCATCCTCGGGGCGGTGCGTCTCACCTATCCAGCTGACGTCGTCGATGCCGTTGTCGCGCAACAGGTGCGCCAGATCTGGCTAGTCGCGCTCACCACCGTGTTGCTAGCGGGCGTGGTTGGTTACGTGATTGCGGCGGGGTTGACACGACGGGTCAAGGCGCTTCAAGTGTCGACGGAACGGTTAGCCGATGGGCACCTCGACGAACGGGCAGACGAAGGCCTCGGTGCACCAGAGATTCGCTCACTGTCGCGCTCATTCAACGTGATGGCTGAGCGACTCGAGGGACTCATCGCGCAGCAACGGGCCTTTGCAGCGGATGCATCGCATCAGCTTCGAACGCCTCTGACTGCGTTGCGCCTCAAGCTTGAGCGCGCTCGCGGCCTCATCGAGTCAGACCCGGAGGGCGCCGAGCGTCGGCTCTCCGCGGCAGAAGCCGAAGCAGACCGGCTTGGCACGATTATCGAGGGACTGTTGCTCTTGAGCCGCACCGAGGCAAGCGACGCCAAAGTGAGAACAGTGGATGTCGCAGCCAGTGTGCGTGCGCGGATCGAGCACTGGCTTCCGCTTGCAGACGAGTCTGGCGTGCATCTCACCTACGCGGGGCCGCTTGAAGCCTTTGCGCGAGCCGTTGATACGGCGCCAGAGCAGATCGTCGACAACTTCATCGACAACGCGCTGTCGGCGAGTCCGCCGAATGGCACCATTGTGGTGCGCGTTGCTGACGACGGCCACGGAGTCGAAGTGCATGTTCTCGATGACGGGCCCGGCCTCTCGATCGAGGACTGCAACCGGGCGTTTGACCGATTCTGGCGGGCAAGCTCCGATTCGGATGGCAGCGGTTTAGGTCTTGCCATCGTGGCGCAACTCGCGGCAGCCAGCGGCGGCAGTGCGAAACTCAAGCCTCGAGCGCCGACCGGTCTTGACGCCTCGGTCGTGTTCCCTGCGGCCCGCGCCCAGTAGATCTCGAGTCGCTGGCCTGCTACGGCACGACAGGCACCTGCAGTACGAACGGGGCACTCAGGTTTCCCGCGGCATCCACGGCCTGAATGGTGAACTGTAGCGAACCCGCGGGCGTACCGGCTGGGACCACCAATACATACGACCAGGTTGGGCTCATGTTCGCCGACCCCGACAGCACGCCAGACCA
>JBGSTT010000229.1:0-8000 GCA_041736385.1 Rhodoglobus sp.
GGTCGGCCGTGCCGACGAGGTATCCGAGCGCTTCTGCTCCGGTCGCGATGGCTCGGTCGGCAACGCCGCGCACGGCGAAGCTTGCCCACAGCCGCTGCCGAAGCTCGGTGATCGACCCGAGTACGGCATCGTGCGTGAGCAGCCGCTCGGCGTAGCGCAGGCTTGCGCGCCCGAGGCCGAAGAATCGCACTCCGACGATCGCCACGAGCAGGACCATGATGGGCGGTTGTTCGCTCGCCCGCACGATGAGCCAACCCGATACGGCCGTGAGCGCGATCGCGAATAGGCTTGCGCCGGTACCGACGAGAATGGCACCGAGCATTCGCCATCGCGCTGCGGCAAGAAACGAGAGCATACCCGCGATAGTCCTTCGAAGCGCGGTACTCGAGCGCGCTGGGGCGCTGCGATGTTGGCCGTGTTCCTCCGCGCTCGAGCCGTTCCCAGCGACGCCGTTCAGATCGCCTGCGGAATCAATCGGACGAGCACCACCGGATGCGCCGACCGTTACCTCGTGATCGGCGAGCGCGACGATGCCCGCTTCGTGCGAGGCGACAATGATTGTCACCCTGCCGCGCAGGGCCGTGAGTTCCGCCTCGACAATCCGACTGTGCGCGGCGTCGAGGTGCGCGGTCGGTTCATCGAGAATGAGCACCGTGGCACCGGCGGCGACCCTGGCGAGTCCCCGGGCGACAGCGAGCCGTCGCAGCTCCCCCGGGCTGATCGTGGCCGGGTTGGCCTCAGCCACCGCATCCAATCGCAGTCGATGCAGGAGTTGTTCAACGACTTGCTCATCGTCGGCGTAGAGCCTGAGCTCGTCGCGGACCGTGTCGCGAGCGGTATGCGGATGCTGCGGGACCCACGCGATCCCGGCTGATGTGTACCCCGCAACGCTGCCTTCTGTCGGGTGGATCGTGCCGGCAAGCACCCCGAGAATTGTCGACTTGCCGCTGCCGCTTTCCCCAGTGAACGCCGTCACCGACCGATGCGGAACGCTGAAATTCAGGCGCTCGACCGCCGCCACCGATCGGCCAGTATGCCGCACGGTCAACCCAGAAACCTCGATCGACGCACCCCGCTCGGCGGACTCGCCTCCGATTGCGGAGTCGGGCGTCGGTTCATCGATGAGCTGCCGCGCTCGCCGCAGTGCTGCGAGCCCATCTTGCGAAGCGTGAAACGCTGCCCCGAGCTCGCGGAACGGGGCGAAACATTCTGGCGCAAGAATGAGGGCGACGAGACCGACGACGAGGGTGAGATTGCCGTCCACCAGTCGAACACCGACGAACACGGCAACGATTGCGACCGAGAGTGTCGCGATGAGTTCCAGAACGAGGCTGGATAGAAACGCACTGCGAAGCGTCACCATGGTTGTCGCGCGATTCTCGATCGAGATGCGGCGCAGCGCCTCGGTCTGCTCCCGCACTCGCCCGAGGCCGACGAGAACGGGGAGTCCGCGGGCGAGTTCTACGAGGTGGTCCGAGAGGCGCTCAAGGCTGGCGGATGCGGCATCCGCTCGCTCCTCGGTGTGCTTGCCGACCAAGACCATGAACACTGGCACGAGCGGCACGGTGAGCACGATGATCAGTGCACTCACCCAGTCGGCGGCGAGGATCCGCGCGCCGATCAGCAGTGGAACGGTGGCCGACGTGATGACGGCGGGCAGGGCGAGGCGGTAGAAGTTGTCGAGCTCATCAAGGCCGAGCGTCGCGACGACGGCAACGGAACCGGTGCGGGGGAGGCCGCCGCGAAGCAGTCGTTCGCTGACTTCGCGACGGATACGCTGCTTGCCGTTTAGGGCGGCGACCGTCGAGAACGACTGGGTAGCCCAGGTGACGGCGGCCCGAAGCACGCCGCCGATTGCGCCGACCAGCAGACCGAACTGCCAACCATCGGTTCCGCTCTCGACGCCGCTGATGACTCCGACGATGCCGCGCGCAATGCCGTCGGCAATCAGGACGAGCGACAGCGCCTTCAGCGATGCCAGCACCCCGAACGCGAATACCGTCGCCGGCTGGGTAGCGGCCAGAAGCTTCTTCATCGTGCGGCGACGGCGGCCTCAACCGGATGTGCTTCAGGAATGTGGTGAACGCTCAGTCGCTGACGGAACACCCAGTAGGTCCAGCCCTGGTACACGAGCACCAGCGGGAGGCCGATCGCCGTGACGATGCTCATGACCGCGAGAGTGTAATCACCACTCGAGGCGTTAGAGATCGTGAGTGTGTATGCCGGGTCGATGGTGGATGGCAGAACCACCGGATACACCGCCGCGAAGATCGACGAAGCGCCAGCGACCAGGAATACGGCGATCCCGATGAATGCGCGGCCCTCGCGGCCTGAGCGCGCGCTCAGCCAGCCGAAGATCACGGCGCCGACCGCGAGGACGACGAGGGCCCAGGTAAAGAACTTCCCGCTCTGCACTTGAATCACGAGCACCCAGGCGACGAGTGGCAGCAGCGCGACCGGACTCCAGCGCACCACGAAGCGGCGGGCGCGCGCCCTCGGCTCCCCGTCGGTCTTCAGGCCGATGAACACCGAAGCGTGCACGAGGCAGAAGCCGACCACGGCGAGTCCGCCGAGAATCGCATACCCGGTGAGCCACGCGAAAGCGCCGCCCTCACGGTCACCGTTGGCGTTGATCGGCAAGCCGGTCGTCGTGAGTGCGAGTGCCGCGCCGATGCCGAAGGCCGCGATGAACGAGCCGAGGCCGAGCGCGCGATCCCACCAGCGGCGCCACCTGTCGCTCGCGCCTTTGCCGCGATATTCGATCGCTACAGCACGAAAAATCAGGCCGACGAGCACGAGGGTGAGTGGAATGTAGAGGCTCGAGAACAGCGAGGCGTACCAGAGTGGGAACGCCGCGAAGGTCGCCGCGCCCGCCGTGATGAGCCAGACCTCGTTGCCATCCCACACCGGGCCGATGGTGTTTAGGAGTAGGCGGCGCTCGCGGTCGTCGCGCGTCGACGTGAGCACGAGCATCCCGACCCCGAGGTCGAAGCCCTCAAGTAGGAGGTAGCCGATCCACAGTGCAGAGATGGCGATGAACCAAATGGTTGGCAGAAGTTCCATGATCGTCTTTCGGGTCGGTCTTACGAGATTCAGTAGGCGAAGGCGAGCACGTCGTCGCGCTGTTCTGGCGCATCCGGATCGTTCTTGTCGCTGGTTGAACCGGTTGAGACCGGATGCGCCAGCTCAGGCATCACACCGGCGACACCGGCGCGCACGAACTTGACAATCAGCCGTACTTCGATGACGAGTAGCACGGCGTAGACGAGGCCGAAGGTGATGAGGGAGAAGACGACTTCCCAACCGTCGATGCCGGGGGACACCGCGGCCGCGGTAAACATGAAGACACCGTCGACACCGCCCGGCGTCGGATTTGGGGCAACGACAAAGGGTTGACGACCCATCTCGGTGAAGACCCAGCCGGCAATGTTGGCGCCGAACGGGGCCGCGATACTGCCGAGGGCTGCCCACATCATGACCTTCGAGCGAGGCACTGTGCCCTTGCGGGTGAACCACAGCGCGAGAGCCGCGACACCGGCGGCAATGACCCCGAAACCGATCATCAGGCGGAAGCCCCAGTAGGTGACCTCCATGATTGGCAGGTAGTTGATGGCCTGACCGGCGCGCTCGCCATAGATTGGGTTGTCCGGCAGATTCGTGCCGTACAGAGCCTGGTACTCGGGGATGAGGGTGTTCACGCCGCGGATCTCCGTGGTGAAGTCTCCGTTGGCAAGGAACGAAAGCAGTCCAGGGATTTCGATGATTGCAACGACGTCGTCGCAATTCTGCGATCCGAGGTTACCGATCGCGAGCACCGAGAAACCCGTGCCGTCTTGGCAGGCGGCCTCTGCTGCCGCCATCTTCAGTGGCTGCTGCTGGAACATCAGCTTGGCCTGTAGGTCACCGGTCACGGCGACTCCCAAGAATCCGATGATTGCGACAACCCCGCCGATGCGCAGGCTTCGGATCCACACGCCGTGGTCAGCGCGGTCGCGGCCCGGGATGTCTAGGCGCTCGCCGATAACGACGCGGCCGGTGGCATCCACGGTGTCGATACCGTCGCGGCGTCGCTGCCACAACTGGTACCAGGAGATGCCGATGAGAAAGGCTGCACCGACCCCGAGCGCACCGAAGAGCACATGCGGGTACGCGGTCAGCGCGGTGTTGTTGGTGAGCACGGCCCAGATGTCGACCATGACCGGGCGGCCGTTGACAAGCTCGACCCCGACCGGATGCTGCATCCACGAGTTCGCGACGATGATGAAGAATGCCGAGACGATTGAACCCGCAACAGCGATCCACAGGGTAGCCAAGTGCACACGCTTCGGCAGCCGGTTCCAGCCGAAGATCCAGAGCCCGAGGAAGACGGACTCAAAGAAGAACGCCAGCAGGCCCTCCATCGCCAGCGGGGCGCCGAAGACGTCACCGACGAAGCGTGAGTATTCGCTCCACGCCATCCCGAACTGGAATTCTTGAACGATGCCGGTGGCGACGCCCATGATGAAGTTGATCAGGTAGAGCTTGCCCCAGAACTTCGTCATCCGCAGGTACTTGTCGTCGCCGGTGCGCACCCACATGGTCTGCATGATTGCCACGACCGGGCCGAGCCCGAGGGTGAGCGGAACCATCACGAAGTGGTACACCGTCGTAATGCCGAATTGCCAGCGGGCGATTTCGAGCGGGTCCATGGTTCTCCTCGTGGGACGTGGTTGAAGCTGTCGTTCCACTCTCGCGAGGTCGAGGAGGGTTCACTAGGGTCTTTCGTCCCGCAGCCTCGAGGCTGCCGAGGCTTTAGCTCTTGGAGCTCATCGCTCGTGGCGCGAGCCGTTCCAGTTGCGTGACATGGGCTGGAGTGAGCTCTTCGATCGAGGCAACCTCGAGGAGCTTCATGGTGCGAATGACTTGGTCGGAGAGAATCGCGATCGTGCGATCGACCCCGGCTCGGCCCCCTGCCATGAGGCCGTAAAGGTAGGCGCGCCCGATCAGCGTGAACTTCGCGCCGAGAGCGATGGATGCCACGATGTCGGCTCCGTTCATGATGCCGGTGTCGACGATGACCTCGGTGTCCTTGCCAACCTCGCGTACGACCGTTGGGAGCAGGTGGAACGGAATCGGTGCTCGGTCGAGTTGACGACCACCGTGGTTGGATAGCACGATTCCGTCAACGCCGAGGTCGGCGAGTCGACGAGAGTCAGCGAGATTCTGCACGCCCTTGACGACGAGCTTGCCCGGCCACATGTCCCGAATGATCTGCAGGTCGTCGAAGTTGATCGACGGGTCCATCGCAGAGTCCAGCAGCTCTCCCACCGTGCCACCCGTCGAAGACAGTGACGCGAATTCAAGCGGCGGGGTCGTCAGGAAGTCCCACCACCACCACGGCCGCGGGATCGCGTTCGCAATCGTACCCAGGGTCAATTGCGGCGGGATCGAGAATCCGTTGCGCTTATCGCGCAGTCGAGCACCGGCGACCGGCGTGTCGACGGTGAACATTAAGGTGTCGAATCCCGCAGCGGCCGCGCGTTCGACAAGACCGTACGAGATTTCGCGCTGACGCATCACATAGAGCTGGAACCAGTTGCGCCCGTTCGGGTTTGTTGCCTTGACGTCCTCGATCGACGAGGTGCCGAGTGTCGATAGCGTGAACGGGATGCCAGCCGCGCCGGCTGCGCCAGCCCCGGCAATCTCGCCTTCGGTGTGCATGAGCCGCGTGAATCCGGTGGGCGCGATTCCGAACGGCATTGCCGAGGTCCCACCGAGGATGCTCGTGGTCGTGTCGAGCATGGACACGTCCCGCAGGATCGACGGGTGGAACTCGATGTCCTCGAAGGCCTGGCGCGCTCGCGCGAGCGAGAGCTCTGCCTCGGCCGCGCCTTCTGTGTAGTCGAATGCGGCTTTTGGCGTGCGCCGCTTGGCAATCGCTCGCAAGTCGTAGATGGTCAGTGCGCTGTCGAGGCGACGCTTCTTGCCATTGAGCGTCGGCTTCTTGAACTTCATGAGCTTCATGAGTTCGACGGGGTTCGGGGCTTGTCGCTTGACCATGGTGGCTAGTCCTTCGTGCTGTGGGTGAGGAGGCGGTCGCGCGCCCCGGTGATGTGGTCTCTAGTGAGGCGAGCCGCGGCATCCGGGTCCCCTGCGGTGATGGCATCGAGGATCCCTTGGTGCTGTCTCGCGATCTCGGTCGCGCTGATCAGGTTGGCAGCCTGCACTTGGCCGATGCACAGTTCGATCTCACCCATCAGCAGTTCGTGCATTCTGGTGAGGCGCGGGCTGGACTGGCCAGCTACGAGTCCGCGGTGAAAGGCAATGTCGTGCGTGGCAAAGTCCGTCGTCGAAACCAGGGCTCGGTGTGCAGCAAGAGCTTCGGCAGGAATCGTGCCTGACGCTGCCAGCGCGGCCATCGCGGCAGACTCGATGATGGCGCGGTTGTCGAACAGGTCGATAATGTCTGCGCGACTGAGTTCCGGCACGCGAGCTGCGCGATGGGCTTCGCGGCGCAACAATCCGTCCGCGACGAGCTTGTCGATCGCAAGCCGCGCGGTTGGGCGAGCGACACCGAATCGCACCGCCACGGCCGACTCTGTGACCGTCGAGCCCGGGGCATCCCCTTGACTCAGGATGCTGGCACGCAGCTTCTCGGCGACGCTCTCTGGCAGCACTGGAGCCGGTTCGAACGACATGCTGACTCCCTAGGCTCCATCGCGAATTGTTAGACAAGATAGCAGATTGTCTGACAATGCGGAAGGATACGATCAACTCATCATCGAAAGGAAGTCAATGTGAGCAGCCCCGAGGCAGCCGATCGCCCGCCAATTGACAGCGAGTACCTCAACCTTGTTGCGTCCGGCGAGCTTGTACTCATGAGCACGATCCTGCCTGGCGATATCGCGAAGCTGCGGGCTGAGTCCGTGAGTGCACCGATCGACGACACGATCGGTGATCGTGCCATCAGACACGAGACGGCTGCGGTGCCAGAATCCGGAATGATGATTTCGGTTCTCACTCCTTCGAACGGCCCGATCCGCGGATGCGTCTTCGCCGTGCACGGCGGTGGACTCGTCGTCGGGGACCGCTACTCTGGCATCGAGTTCACCTTCGACTGGATCGAACAGCTGGGGCTAGCGGTTATCACGCCAGAGTATCGGCTCGCTCCCGAGCATCCGTATCCCGCCGCATTGGACGACTGTCTGCACGCGCTCGCGTGGACACGGCATTACCTGGCCACTTCGGGCCTTGGCGCTGTTCCGCTCGTGTTGTCGGGGGTGAGTGCTGGCGGAACCCTCGCCGCCGCACTCGCACTGACGCTTCGCGATCGTGGTGATACCGCCGTCTCCGGACTAATGCTGCAAGCGCCGATGCTCGACCACCGGAACGTGTCAGTTTCCTCTCGACAGTTCTCTGGCACCGGACAATGGGACCGCGAGAGCAACCTGACCGGGTGGGATGCCTACCTTGCCGGCACCGGCACCGGCACCGGCACCGGCACCAGCACCGGCAATGGCACGAACACGGTCGCGGGCGCCGACGAGATCACCGGGCACATGTCACCCGCTCTCGCGACTGACTTAACGGGGATGCCGCCGACGTTCATCGACGTCGGGTCGGCCGAGGTCTTCCGCGACGAGGACGTCGCGTTCGCCTCGGCCCTGTGGGCTGCCGGGGTCGATGCACAACTGGCGGTCTGGCCCGGCGGCGTGCACAGCTTCGACCGGTTCGCTCCGAACACGGCACTTGCCAAGGCCGCGTGCACCGTTCGAAACGAATGGCTCGGCCGACTCATTGACAGAATGGTGTCATGAGAATCGCGGTCACCGGCGGAAACGGCAAGCTCGGCAGGGTCACAGTAGAACATCTTCGCGCTTCTGGGCACGAGGTGATCGTGCTCGACAGGGCGGGGCCGGATCGCTGGGCCTTTACGCAGGTCGAGATCACCGACTACGGCCAGATGATCGACGCCTTCGCCGGCATCAACGACCGCCACGACGGGGTTGACGCGATCGTGC
>JBGSTT010000260.1:0-1541 GCA_041736385.1 Rhodoglobus sp.
GCCTCCCAACCCCGCGGCTCCCGACCGACCGCTCCACCGGCCGGTGCACAACCGCGCGACTGGCAACCGCCGTGGCCGCCCATCCGCATCGCGCAGGCAGAGTGGATCGTTATGCGCGACGCGAAGAACGAGCCGGCCGCAGTGATTCGCGCTGTGCGGATAGGGCCGCGCAATGAACTGTTCTATCGCGTTGTCAGCTGGGCACCGACGTCTGACGGCCGCACCCTTGTTGGGTACTACGCGTCACTACAGTTGGCTGACCGGGCAGTGTTGTTCCGACCGACGAATCGTGCGCCGCAACTGAGATGAGCCCGTGTCGTGCCTCCGCAGGGACATGCGCGAGTTTGGGTTTGCTGTAGACAGCAAGCAAGAGTTTGGTGAGAGTTGAGGAACTGCTTACTGAACCCGCGAAAGGCCTTAGGAATGCTCCACTTGGATATGCCAACAGAATCGTCCGTGCGTCAACTTGCGTCGCACCGCGAACCGTTCAGCGTTTCGATCTACCTCCCGACGAGCCCGCTTCCGAGCGAGTCAGAGGCGGCCCGTATCGAATTGCGAAACCAAGTCGACGTCGCTGCAGAACAATTGCGGGAGGCGGGAGCTAGCCGCGCCGCCATCGAAGAGCTTGAGGATGCCGTCGCTGACCTCTCGCACGACGGGCAGTTCTGGTCGCATCTCTCGCACACCCTGGTCATTTTCGTGACCGCTGGCCGAGTGCAGTCGTTCCGACTGCCGAACCGGCTGCCAGCAGCAGTGGAAGTGTCCGATCGGCTGCACATCAAGCCGCTCCTTCGAGCACTCACCTTTCCACAGGCGGCGTTCGTGCTTGCCATCTCGCAGAACGCCGTACGCCTGGTTGAAGTGAGCGCGTCCGAAGGCGCACACAGCGTCCACATCCCTGACCTTCCTCGGGATGCGGCAAGCGCTGTTGGGTTGCCATCGATCAGCGGCCGCTCGGCGTCCGGTCGGATTCAGGGCTCCGAGGGGCAGAAAGTACGACTCGGTCAGTATGCGCGGGCAGTGGATGCCGCGATCCGCCCAATCGTGTCCGGCAGCGGCATTCCCCTCATTCTTGCTGCCACCGAACCTCTCACTGGCATCTACCGCATGTTCAATAACTACCCAGGGCTCGCGGAACACACCATCGACGGAAACCCCGATCAGGTCAGCGACGAAGACCTTGCCGCACACGCGCGAACGATCCTCGACGAGATTTACGCCGCAGAACTCGCCGAACTCGGCGCTGACCTGACGGCGCGTTTCGCGCAGGGTCGCGCCATCAAGGACCTCAGCGACATCGCCCGCGCAGCCACGTTCGGGGCGATCAGCACGCTCATCGTCGACATGGATCACTTCGGCTCTGGCACAATCGACGAGACCACGGGGGCAATCACGTTCAATGATGTCGATGACGCCGCCAACTACGGCATCATCGACGAGGTGGTGCGGCGTGCGCTGCTATCCGACGCTCGGGTTCTTGTTGTGCGCGGCGATGACGTTCCGGGCGGCGGGCCAGCCGCCGCAAACGTGCGGTTCGCCGT
>JBGSTT010000263.1:0-5417 GCA_041736385.1 Rhodoglobus sp.
CCGAGCTCGACGGCGCGGCCGGTGCCAGGAACTTCGTCTTGGTCCACGATGACCGCACCCGGCATGAGGTCGCTGATCGAGGCGACCACGGCATCGCGCTCGTGGCGCACGACGGCGATGAGGTGGCCGGGCTCCAGTTCACCCGCCGTTGCGAGCACGTGGGCGATGAGGGAGCGCCCGGCGAGTGAGTGCAGCACCTTGGGTCGCGCGGACTTCATGCGCGTTCCTTGTCCGGCGGCCAGCACGATCACGGCAAGATTAAGGTCGGTCATGATGCCATTCTGCCGGTCATCGCCGTCGGCGGGGTCGTGATCGTCTCCGCCGGATCAGGTGCTGGGCGCGGGTGTGAGACCAACCAGTCGCACTGAGCCGTCGTCAGACCAGTAGCAGGTTTGCAAGATTACGCGGCCGACCATCCCCGCGATCGCGGTCGCTGCGGTGTCGCCGGCGCGCGCATCCCGGTCGTCGGTGACGACGTACTTGCCGTCGAGGTCAGTGCCCGTGAGGGTCACGGTGTCGCCCAGGCTCATGTCAAGCACAACGCCGCCGCCGCAGTAGTTGTGGGCACCGACGATGGGCGCTTGCCCGCCGAGATCCATCCGTACCCAGAGGCAATCATCGATCTCATCTTGGTAGCCGCGAGTGTCGACGTCGATGGCCCACGAGGCTGCGCCCGTCGTTGGAAGCCCCGGCTGAGCGGCGGGCGAGGCCGACGAGTCGCCAGTCGGGGTTGACGGTGCTGGAAGGGCAACGGCCTCCGCAACTTCCGGGCTAGCCGCCGCCGCTGGCGCGAGCTCGTCGGCGCGGATGAGTGAACTTTCGCTCTCTGACGAAACCGCGGCTGTGAGCTCACGCGACGTCGGCGGTGCCGCCGGCGCAACGAGCGAGGCGAGCGCAACGGTGAGAGCGGCCGAAACTCCGATCGCCGAAATCCGCGCAAAGGACATCCACCAGCGAGCGCGGTGGTAATCCCGGAACGGATTCTCTTGCGGTGTCACGGTTTAGCCGAATCGGCCGTTGACGTAGTCGAAGGTGCGTGGGTCGGTTGGACTCTCGAACATCATGTTGGTATCGCCCTGCTCAACGATCACCCCGGGGGTTCCCTGAGCCGCGAGGAAGAACGCGCAGTTGGCTGACACCCGGTTCGCTTGCTGCATGTTGTGCGTCACGATCACGATGGTGACCTCTTTGGCGAGCTCAAGCATGGTCTCCTCGATCACGCGGGTGGAGGTCGGGTCGAGTGCGGAACACGGCTCGTCCATTAGCAGCACACGAGGGCGAACCGCGAGCGACCGCGCAATGCACAAGCGCTGCTGCTGCCCACCGGACAGGCCACCGCCGGGCTGCCGCAGACGGTCACGCACCTCTTTCCAGAGGCCCGCCTTGATGAGGCTGGACTCCACGAGGGAATCCTTGACGTCGCGGCTCGCGTTGATTCCGGTGAGCTTCAGCCCGGCGATCACGTTGTCGTAGATCGACATTGCCGGGAACGGGTTCGGCTTTTGGAACACCATTCCGATGTCGCGGCGTGCTTGGGTCAGGCGGCGGCTGGCCCCGTAGATGTCCTCACCGTCGAGGAGCACCTCACCCGCGAGCGACGCGGTCGGCACCATTTCGTGCATCCGGTTGAGGATCCGCAGGAACGTTGATTTCCCGCAGCCCGAAGGCCCGATCAGTGCAGTAATCTTCCCGGCCTCCATCGTCAGGTCGACGCGGTCGAGCACCTTGCGATCGCCGAACCAAGCGGAAATCTGATTGGCCTTGAGCTCGGCAAGGGCCACCACAGGAGCGTCCTCGTAGAGCGTCTCCACGCCTATGTATACGGCGACCTTGGTCGGTTTTGCTCCGTGACTGGGGGTGTCCGCCTCGGTGACAAGTGCTGCGAACTCGCCGGTTGCCGTCGGAGCTTCTTCGACGGGGGTGGGTCCAGGCGTGGCGTCGTCGCTGGACTCCGCTCCATCCGCACCACCGTCGCTGGAATCGGCAGCCTCCGCACTTTCAGCGCTTTCGGCAAGTTCGGCCTCAATTTCTGCAGCCGCTGCTGAGATTTCCTGGTCGGCAATCGCGTCTGGGTCAGCTTGGTCAGCATCCGCCTCGTGTGAATTCGCCTCTTCCGCAGCGCCCTCCGCGTTCGCCTTTGCCATCTCGTCGTCGAGGTCAGGTTCGGCGATGGTCGGCTCTTCCAGCCGGTCCTGCGTTGGGGTGTCGGTGTGTTCGCTCATTGTGTTCTCCGGATCAGAGCAGGTTGGGCAGCAGGCTCATGGTGGCGTTCGCGGTCGCGGCGCCGAGTGCCAGAAGGACGGGAATCGAGATGATCCAGGTTTGCCACATTCCCCATCGCGAGCGAACCCAGCGAAGTCCGAACACGGCTGCAAGAAGGAGCTGGCCCCAAAACAGTGCTAGCAGCACGCCAGACGGATCAGAGGCCATCGGAAACTCGGCGGGGCTGAGGACCTCTTTTGTGAAGACTGGCGACGGCGTCTCAAACACTTCACTCACGAGGTCGGCATCGACATAAAGCGCCCCGGATGGCACCAGCGGGCTTCCGTCGGCAGTGATGAGCTCAAGACGACCCTCGCCATCCTTGAGCGGCTGAGGGAGCAGTTCGCCTTCGCGCCGCAATCCGATAACCTCGAACTTCGATTCGCCCTGCCCGGTCGTCACCGTGATTTCGTCACCCGGCCTGAGCGAACTGATGTACCCAAAGGGCCCCCCGTACGTCGCCTGCCGTCCCATAATTATGCTGGTCCCGTTCTGACCGGGCATCACCGTGTCACGCCTGTGCCCCGGTCCTTGAGTCAGCACACCACCGGTCGTGCCCTGAACAAAAACTTCGTTGAGCGTGAAGTTCGGTGTTTCAATCGTGATGAATCCGATTGGCGTGCCGTCGGCCACGAGAACCCCGTCAACGTCGAGCTGCCCGAGTGGCGCAGTCGCCAGCGCGAGACTCGTTCGCAGTTCCTGATACAGCACAAACTGCGAGCGAGCGTGCTGCAGAGAGCCAACGAGTGCAACGTGGGCGACGAAGCCCAACAACATCGTTGAGAGCAACAGCCAGACCACTGCCACCCACCAGCGGGCTTCCCGCGGTGTTGGTGGCGGTTTGCGGACCCGCCGGTTCTTCGGCGGGTTGCGGAGCCAGAATGGCAGGGCGGGTGGGCCAGACGCTTTTTTCGGCGACGGCGCCTTCTTTGCCGGCGGTTCCGCTGGGCTTGGATTGCTCTCGACCACCTGCGTCATCCTGTCGACTCCGGCACACCCGGTCCACCAAACCAGCTGGAGACATCGCGCCGAAACGCAAACAACAGCGACACGAGCCCTACGAACATGACCCCGAGCACGACGTAGACCCACCATCGCGTAAGCCAGCTTGACGTCAGTGGCGCTCCGACAACGGTGATCTCAGCATTGGCCACGAAACACGACTGCCATCCGGTCGCTTCAAGAACGTGAAGGCCGGTCAGGGTACCTTCCGGAATGCGGAACCGAGCGGCGAATCCCTCGGGTGCGTCCACGGTGAAACTACCGATGACGACAGCGCCCGGGTACAGAACAATCTGGGCCTTCTCGCCCCTCGTCAGCCCGTCTGTGGTGGCGATGATCCACTCGTTGACGGCGAGTCGCTCTTTGTCGACGATGAGCTTCGGTGCGTTCTCCTTCGGCTGCGGGTTTGGGATCGGAGACCCGTCCGGGTTGGTCCCGGCACAGGTCGGGCCGCCGCCCCCGGCATCACCGCCGCCTTCATTGCCGCCGCCCGTATCGCCGCCGCCCGTATTGCCACCGCCTGACCCGCCACCGGATCCCCCACCGCCCGTGGATGTGGGACTCGGCGTAGGCGTCCCCGGGATTACGACCGTGATTGGGCCCGAGGTCGGTACTGCGGTCTGCGCACTTACGGGAAGGCTTGCCGCGCTAACAATTGCCGCGATTAGAGCTACCGAAGCCACTGAAGCGAAGGCCGTTGCGGCACGGAACTTCATCGCGACGTAGCCGCCTCGTTGCCTGCAAGGGCCTCTTCACGAGCTGCCGCGGCGGCCTCGTCAATTGCCGCGTACATCCGCTCACGGGTTCCGGAGACGTATCGAACGGTGAGGTAGATGACCGCCAGAATGATCAGAACTAGCGCGAGCAGGGTCCATGAGATCGCGAGTGTAGTTGAACTGGCCGTGACGGGAACAAAGTCGACAGCGTCATCCAGATTGGATGCATCGATTGGCGCCGCTTCGGTCGTGTTGGCCGGTGGTTCGGATGCTGTGGGCTGCGCCGATTCCGTCGGCTGCGGTGACGCCGAAGGTTGTGCCGAGTCGGTTGGCTGCGGGCTCGGAGTCTCCGAAGGAGCATCCTCGATGGTCTCGCCTGCGGTGCCTAGCGGTCCCGGTACGATCGTGACGTTCGAGAACGCCAGGAAAAATGCGGCGATCTGCGGTATCTCTGCCGTGACTTGTACCGTCTGCCGTGGGAGTAGATCCGAGAAGGGTTCCGGGGTGACTTCTCCCAGTGGAATACCAAATGGTCCATTGATCTGCACCTTCTGATTGACGTCAACACGAACGTTGCCAGAGTTGCGCACGTTGTAGTCGACGGTCATGCGCCCAAACGCGAACGGGTTCAGCTCCGGCGTAAACGAACTCGTCAATCCGGTGATCTCGGTGGCGGCCTCGACGGCGCCCGAGACCCGCAAATACATTCGCGCGGCAACGCGCTGCTCGAGGTTGATGGTGGTTCCCTCGGCACTTTCTGAGCTCGTGGTGATTGATGCAATAACCCCTGCAACATGGTCACCCGGCGTCGCATCCGAGGGAATCAAGAGATTGAACGGAATCGTGGCTTCCTGTCCCGGCTGCAGCAGAATCTCGTCGACATCCATTGTTATCCAGGCGCCGAGGTCGGTGGGCGGGGCATCGCTGGTGAGCAAGCCGAACGCCCCAGTCTCCGGGTCGTTGGTGGCATCAGTGGCATAGATCGCGAATTCAGCCGCCGTTTCGCCACGATTCGAGACGACGACGAAATCGACTACCTGAGTGCCCGGGTCGGTCGAGTACTCGAACCTTGTGCGCGGCCCCTCAGTCGTGGTGGCTGGCTGCACGCTCCACGTGACATCCCCTTCTGCCCGCTTCAGCGGTCCCGTCTGCGCCGAGACGGCGCCAAGCCCAGCGAACGCGAACACAAAACTGAGAACAAGGGCAGCAGAAACGTGGAACTTGGGCGAGCGCATCGAAGCAGCCAATCATCTAAAGACGTACTAATGGTTAACGGGAGGTGTACAGGGATGAGTCACAATTTATGGGGCGGTCAGTGTCAGCGTCATCAGTGCCGAGTAGTTACCCGACGCGGTGTTCAACGGTGCACGCAGCTGCAGCGCCGCGGTTGCGGTGCTGGCAGTCGGCTGCGGGTCGGCGGCCGACGGGGCACCCGTC
>JBGSTT010000309.1:0-2903 GCA_041736385.1 Rhodoglobus sp.
CAGCGAAGACCGCCCGGCGCGCGGCGGTGACCGCCTTGCACGCGCCACGGTTCGCTCCGAGGTCAGCGCCGCCGCTGGCGTTTCGATGATTCTCGTGTCTAGTCACGATCCGGTTGCTTCGGCGTTCGCACAGGCATCCGATGTCGCGACCGTATCGCAGCACGGGCCAGCCACCCCCGACCACGTGATTTGGACCAAACCAACACCGCTTCTCGGTCGTGACGTCGCAGGGTTTGGCGCGGCGTATCGACACTATTTCGAGGCGGGCGCACAGCGTGCTCGCACCGAGGTGACGATGCTCGATGTCGCGCCACGGGTGATTCTCGATCCTGAATTAGGGATGCTGACGGCCGGCTTGACTGCACGGGGCGCGCAAGCCGTTGGCGAGATCTACCGACACACGATCGACATCATTCGCGATGCCGAGGCCTTGGGCGGCTACCGGAGCCTGAGCCCGGAAGACCAGTTCGATGTCGAGTATTGGGACTTGGAGCAAGCGAAGGTGCGGCGGGCGGCTGCCCCCCGCGAGCAGGCAGGGCGCGTGGTCCTCGTTACCGGAGCGGCCGGCGGGATTGGCAGGGCGTGCGCCTCGCGGTTCCTCGCCGAGGGGGCGGCGGTGATCGGGCTCGACCTTGCCTCTGGCATCGGTGAGACGTTCGATTCGCCGGCATGGCTGGGGCTGCAGTGCGATCTGACCGACCCTCACGCTGTGGCGGATGCTCTTGACGCGGCGGTGTTCGCATTCGGCGGCGTCGACGCGGTCGTGCTCAACGCCGGGATCTTCCCACTGACCCAGCCGCTCAGCGAGCTACCGGCGGCAGAATGGCGACGCGTTATGGACGTCAACCTCGACGCATCGGTAGCGCTGTTGCGCGAGCTTCATCCGCTACTGCGGCTCTCGCCGACCGGTGGGCAGGTGCTCGTGATCGGGTCGAAGAACGTCGCCGCGCCCGGGCCGGGTGCCGTCGCGTACTCCGCATCCAAGGCCGCACTCACCCAGGTTGCGCGGGTATTGGCGCTTGAGTGGGCGCCAGAGAGAATTCGGGTGAACATCATCCATCCAGACGCAGTCTTTGACACCGGCATCTGGACCGCACAACTCCTCGCCGATCGCGCGCAGCACTACGGCATGACTGTCGAACAATACAAGCGCCGCAACCTGCTCGGGGTCGAAATCACGAGCGATGACGTCGCGCGCTTGTGCGTGGCCATGGCAGGCGAGGTGTTCGCGAAAACCACTGGCGCGCAGGTGCCGATCGACGGGGGCAACGACCGGGTGATCTAGGCCGGGCTGGTCTCGGTCTGGCCCCGCCGAATCCCATACCGGACCGACATCGTCATGCCCGGTTCGAGCACGCCAAGCGTTGCGACAGGGTGCGTCTGTGGCTCGATCGCGATGGCGGAATAGGCCGGCAGCGCAGCGAGCACGACGTGGGTGGCATCCGTCGAGAAGGTGTAGTCGACCCTCACGTTGTCGGCGAGGCGGTGCATCCGGATCCCGCCGGCGCTCAGTCCGGTCCAGCATTCGTCGATACCCGGGTTCGGGACAGTGCCAAGACGCAGGTCGCGGTCTCCCGTCACTGGCGCAGCGGGGCCCGTCGGAATGTTCCCCTCTGACGGGTACACCAGTTCGGCAGGGAGGGTCACCGCAAGGCCGCCGTGATCGGCGAACCAAGGGTGGATGCCGAGTCCAGCAGGCATCGAGGTCGTACGGGTGTTCTCAAGCGCAAGTTCAAGCGTGATACCGGCGTTGTCGATTTCGAACCGTTGGCGGGCCCGATAACTCCACGGGAAGCCGGTGTCGCCCGGATCGCTGAAGGTGAGCTCGCCCTCGGCAGCGACCTGCCACTGCGCTGTATAGGCGCGCCCGTGGATCGCGAAGGTATCGAGCGTGATCGCCTGCTGATGCATGGCGCCCTCAAACCAGAGCTGCCCATCAGGGATCCGGTTGCACCACGGCACCATCGGGTAAGACCCCCACAGGAGCGGCTCGCGCACGTGCTCGCTGGTGTCCCTTGGGGTCCGCAGCACGTCATGCCCGTCAATCCGCAGGCGGTGGATGCGACCGCCAACCTCGGGCAGCAACTCAAGTTCAACTGAGCCGTCTGGCGACCGCAGTTCGAGCATTAGTCGACGACGACGGTGAAGCGAAGGATCTCTGGGTCGGTGAACACGTCGCGCTCGTCGGTGCTTCGCGTTGAGAACTCGCTCACCACGGCGCCTTCGTCGCCCGCCTGGAACCAGTGCCGGGTTCCTGGCCAAATCGTGTACTGCTCTCCGGGCTGCAGGATGACCTCATGCCAAGCGGTGTACCACTCCGGTCGCGGAGCCGTTGCGCGAGGTTCCGCGGTCGGCTCGCCGTCGACGTAGAGGTAGACCGTCCCCGTGCGAACGCGGAAGGTTTCCTCCTTGCCTTCCTCTTCTCCGGTGCCGAGGTGGCGATGCTCTGGGCAGGTTTGACCAGGGCTCAGCACGAGTTCCTTCGCGCACACGCGGTCGGTGTTGACGTAGACAATCAGCTGCAGACCGGTCTTCTCGAGATTTCCGAGACCAAAGTCTGAGACCTCAATGTTGGAGCGTTCGTCTGCGGTGATCGCGATTCCAGCGTCGGCCAAGGCCTTCGCCGCGTACTCTTGGGCCTCGTCTATCTGTGTGGTAGTCAACATGAGCGCAAGTATTTCACCTCGACGCCAGCTCAGGAAACAACGGAAGAAGAGACGCGTCCTAGGCACAGACAGCGGATGCCGTCGGGCGCTCACCGCTCATGACCACCGCCGAGCAGGTGAGCGCAAGCGCCACGGCCTGCTCGATGGAGGCACCGAGAGTCATGGCGTAGAGCAGCCCGGCCGTGCTCGCATCCCCGGCACCGTTCGTTGTTATCGGATTCTTCACAGACAGCGGAC
>JBGSTT010000037.1:0-5429 GCA_041736385.1 Rhodoglobus sp.
GTAGCCGCGACAGCGGCGGCAGAAACTACGGCTCGACTGGCGCAGGCCCGGTCGGCGCGGGGCCGCGCGGCATGGACAGGGGAGCGCAGCGAAGGTCAACCAGATCCCGGATCGGTCGCGGTCACGAGATTGATCGAAAGCCTAAGAGACGTGCTCGGTGAGTCGCCGCCAGGTCCCGCTCCGTCGGGAGCCTGAACGACCGGCGGTAGGCTGCAATCGTGGACATAGTTCGACCTCTGCCGCTGGGTGAGCAGATCGCCGCGGTGATGCGTCGTGACATCATCACCGGCGCTATGGGCACAGATACGGCGATCCGCGAAGAGGTGCTCGCCGAACGCTTTTCTGTCAGTCGTGGCCCAATTCGTGATGCCCTCAAGCAACTCGAGACGGAGCGACTCGTGCATCGACGAGGGCGCTCTTACACGGTCATCGGCATCACCGACGGTGACATCGATGAGATCTACGCCGTTCGCCGAGCGTTGGAGATTCTGGCTTGGACAGAGGGCGCGGAAGATCGGGCGCTAGACACCACGGCGGCCGACGCCGCACTCCAGCGCATGCGCGATGCCGCAGCGAGGCACGATTCATCGGGTGTGGCCGCGGCCGACGTCGATTTTCACGGGTCGGTGGTCCGGGCCACCAAAATGCACCGGCTGACTGCGCTCTGGGAAATACTCGAACCCTCGATTCGTATGATCCTCGACGTCACCAATGCGGTAGACAAGGATCTGGAGTCAGTGGTTCACAAGCATGCGCTCCTGCTCGTTGCGCTGCGGGAGGGAGATCTCACCACTCTGCGCTCCGAACTGGATTCGCACCTGAGCGCTTCGCGCCGGATCATCACCGAGCAAGCAGGACCTGGCGCTCGCGCATGAGGCGTTCGGGCTTGTCCATCTGATTGGATCGTCGGATGCCCGAACCCATCGAGAACTACGCGCTCATCGGCGATTGCCGAAGCGCAGCGTTGATCGGTCGAACCGGGTCGATCGACTGGCTGTGTATGCCGCGGTTCGATTCTGGATCGATGTTCGCTCGGATCCTGGGCGACGAGGATCACGGCCACTGGTCGTTGAACCCCGTTGGTGAGGCCGAGTGCACGAGTCGGCGCTACGACGGCGACACCTTCGTGCTCCTGACCTCGTGGCGCACAGCCACCGGCGAGGTCGAGGTCACTGACTGGATGCCGCACGGCAACGGCGCCTCAGATCTGGTGCGGCGGGTGACTGGGGTTCGCGGCGAGGTGTCGATGGAGCAGGTCCTGCGCATCCGATTCGATTACGGGGCGGCGGTGCCATGGATCCGACAAACCGGTACCGACGAGCATCCGGCTCTAACTGCCATTGCCGGCCCGGATGCGGTGTGCGTGCGTGGCGTTCGCTTTCGGCCGGTCGGACAAAGCCACCACGCGCGGTTCACGGTGCGTGCAGGGCAGACCGTCGACACCGTCATGACTTGGTTTGCCTCGCACCATGATGCGCCAGCCGAGCAGCACGTCGACACGATGCTGGCCCAAACCCGGGGATGGTGGCTCGATTGGGCGAAGCAGAGCAGGCCCCCAGGTGCCTACGACGAACACGTTCGGCGCTCACTGCTCGTGTTGCGGGCTCTCACTCACGAGTCGACCGGCGGCATTGTCGCCGCCGCGACGACGAGCCTCCCAGAGGAACTGGGCGGTGGCCGCAATTGGGATTACCGCTACGTCTGGTTGCGGGATGCCGCGCTCACGCTCGAGGCCCTGATGCTGCACGGTCACGAACGTGAAGCTCACGCTTGGCGCGACTGGTTGCTGCGGGCGATCGCGGGCGACCCCGAGGACGTGCAGATCATGTACGGCTTGGCCGGTGAACGCCGACTCGAGGAGCGCGAGATCGGCAGCTTGCCTGGGCATCGCGGTTCCTCCCCGGTGCGTATCGGCAACGGCGCGTACACCCAGTTTCAAGGCGACGTTTTCGGCGAGCTGATGATCGCCCTCGAGGATGCCCGTGAGCTGGGTGTGACTGAGGACACGTTCTCGTGGTCGCTGCAGGTTGCGCTGCTCGACCACGTCGCCAAGCAACTCGAGCGCCCAGACAACGGCATCTGGGAGATTCGTGGCCCGCTGAGGTTCTTTACCCACTCGCGCGCAATGATTTGGGCAGCGTTCGACCGTGGCATCAGGGGCGTCAACGCCTTCGGGCTTCCCGGAAACATCGATCGCTGGCAAGAGGCACGCGACAGGCTGCGTGCCGAGATCGATTCGCGCGGCTTCGATGCCGAGCGCGGTCATTTCGTGCAGTACTACGACACGACCGAAGTTGATGCCTCGCTGCTGCAACTCGCGCAGATCGGCTTCGTCGCGCACGACGACCCGCGGATGCTCGGCACCGTCGCCGAGATCGAGCGCACCCTGCTTCGTGGCGGCCTCCCGTTGCGCTACCGCACGTCGAGCGGTGTCGACGGTCTGGAGGGGGACGAGCATCCGTTTCTCACCTGCGCGTTCTGGCTGGTCGAGCAGTATGCGCATTCAGGTCGAATCGAGGATGCCGTGCAGCTCATGGATCGTCTGGTCGGCATCGCCAACGACGTCGGTCTCCTGGCTGAGGAGTACGACACGGTCAGCGAATGCCACATGGGCAACACCCCGCAGGCACTCTCGCATCTGTCGCTAGTGCGAGCGGCTGACGCGATCGCAAGTGCGCGCGTCAGCGCGGGCTAGAGGTCTAGCGCGAGGCCTCAGCGGGCTTCAGCGGAATGTAGTGCTCGTCGAGGGCCGAGAGCGCTGGAACGAGCATCTCGGTGCCTGGCACGGTGCCGTGCTGCACGTACACCGGCAGCAGTCCGCCAGCAATCGCGTCTGGCATGGGCACGATGAGCTGTTCTTCGTCGACGGTATTGCCGAACGACACGACCGAGTTGCGCGGCACTGGCCTGAGGAAGTTCACTTGCTCGCCAGAGCTCGAAACCGTCTGCATGCGAACGAACGCCGTCACATCCCCCTCGTTGATGATCGTGACCAGGAGGCTCGCGGAGACGCCGTCGTCACTCATCAACGCGATGACGTTGCGCAACTTCACGTCGCCCAGGTTCGCGTCGATACCATCGCTTGGCGAGTACTGAATCAGCGTTGCCTGCGGAGTGAAGAAAGTGCAACCGGCCGTGCCGATCACCAAGGCTGTTGCCAGAATCACGGATGCCGCGGCTCGGGCTCCCAGACTGCGACGGTTCACGCCACTAGCTTAGCGAGCAACGGAGGTCGCTGAGGTTAGGACACCCTTACCTTTCATCGGCTGTGGTAAACTAGGGGTCTTCGAAAGGACTCCCTGAATGCTGTTTGAGGTTGGCGAAACTGTCGTATACCCCCATCACGGAGCCGCAACCATCACCGAGGTGAAGAAGCGCACGGTGCGAGGCGAAGAGAAGCTCTACCTAAAACTCAACGTCACTCAGGGTGATCTGACCATCGAGGTACCGGCGGACAACGTCGATCTCGTGGGGGTACGCGACGTGATCGGCCGCGAAGGACTTGATCAGGTGTTCGAAGTGCTGCGAGCACCCTTCACAGAAGAGCCGACCAACTGGAGCCGCCGCTACAAGGCGAACCTCGAGAAGCTCGCCTCAGGCGACGTCATCAAGGTGTCAGAGGTTGTGCGCGACTTGTGGCGTCGCGATCAGGACCGCGGACTGTCAGCTGGCGAAAAGCGCATGCTCGCCAAGGCTCGTCAGATTCTGATCTCGGAGCTCGCGCTCGCCGAGAAGACTGATGAAGAGAAGGCATCCACCGTTCTCGATGAGGTCTTGGCGTCGTAAACACTTCGACCCCCACCACGGCCGTCATCATTGTCGCGGCCGGCTCTGGCACCCGCTTAGGCGCCGGTGCGCCGAAGGCTTTCGTGGATGTCGCTGGCCGCTCGCTACTTGCGCACGCGATCGACTCCGTACCTCCTGGCGTTCAGCTCGTGATCGTCGCGCCTGCGTCGCACGTGGCCGAAGCCAGCGCGCACGCTAAGCATGCCGTCGTTGTCGCCGGAGGGGACTCGAGGCAAGCGTCGGTCGCGGCGGGGCTCGCTGTTGTCGAGCCGGGCATCCGCACCGTGCTCGTGCACGATGCCGCCCGCGCGTTCACGCCAAGTCACGTCTTCGAGCGCGTGGTTGCCGCCGTTGAATCTACCGGCGGAGGCGTGATCCCGGTGCTACCGGTGATCGACACTATCAAGCGCGTCGACGGTGCGGCTGTCCTCGAGACGATCGATCGTTCGGCACTCGTGCAGGTGCAGACCCCACAGGGCTTTCCTCGCGATGCGCTGGATGCTGCCTACCGCTCTGCGAGCGCTCAACATACCGATGACGCCGCCCTGTTCGCCGCCGCGGGTGGAGCGGTCACCTCGGTCGTCGGTGACGCGCGCTCTCACAAGATCACCACCCCCGACGATCTGCGTCGGGCAGAACTGGAGGCGACCGTGCCGAGTATGGAAGACCTCGTTGAGCTGACGCCGCAGATTCGCACCGGCGTCGGCATCGATGTGCACGCATACGATGCGGATCAGCCGCTCTGGCTTGGCGGCCTGTACTGGCCAGAAGAGGTGGGACTCTCCGGCCACTCCGACGGGGATGCGATGAGTCACGCGATCTGCGATGCCCTGTTGTCGGCGGCCGGGCTTGGTGACATCGGCTCGCGGTTCGGCACCAACGACCCGCGCTACGCCGGGGCGCACGGTGACGTGTTTCTTGCAGAAGCGGTAGCTCTAGTCAGCGCAGCGGGATTCGTCGTCAGCAACGTTGCCGTGCAGCTCGTTGCGAATTCACCGAGGCTCGGTGCACGGCGGGCCGAGCTTGAGGCGTACCTGAGTGCGTTGGTTGGCGCACCGATCAGCGTCGCCGCGACCACATCCGACGGGCTTGGGTTCACCGGCAAGGGTGAGGGCGTGGCCGTGATCGCGACGGCTCTGCTTTCGGGTGTCGCGACCTAAACAACTCGGCTTGTATCTCGGTGCCGCGGTTGACCGACTACGGCTTGGGAACCTCGACTTCAAGCGCTGAGATCGTGAGGTTCAGGATCTTGACCGGATCCTTCTTTCCACCTTCGACACTGCAGGTGGCCGTCGCAACCGAGTCTGGCGAATCAATCGGGACGAGGACTGCCGCGGTGAACGACTCGATCTCCTTGTCACCCATGGACTTGAAGACGATCGGGTAGATCGGGTCACCGTTGGCACCTTGGATCAGCATTCGGCAATCAGCAACGCTCCCCTTTGCGGCCGACTCCAACGTCGCACTGCTCGTGATGAGCCATGTGCCCGCAGTCAGAGCAACGGGCGCTGTCACGTTGGTTTCCTTCTCGTTGGCTTGAGCACGCACCTTGCCAGCTGGGCCTTGCGGCCCAGGTTCACCCTGAGGGCCTGTGGCGCCGGCCGCCCCGGTCGCGCCGGGAGTTCCCTGCGCCCCGAGTGCCC
>JBGSTT010000103.1:0-2431 GCA_041736385.1 Rhodoglobus sp.
GACGGGCCGTGCGGCGATTGCGGCCACGACCGGCAGGGTGACTGGAGCCGCGGCGCTGGCCGAGACGACATCCGCTGAGCGCACGGCGAAGCCGTCCATTTGCGAGTTTCTGAAGAGGGGCAGGTCGACGGGGGAGGAGACCGACGCGAAGGTGACCCGCCAGAGTGCCTCGGTGAGGGCCACCGACTCTGCGCGCTGTGCGAGCGCCGGTTCGAGCATGGATGCCACGTGCGCGGCGTGCTCATCGACCGTTCGCGTGGTCATCAGTACCGTGCCATCTCTGAATCGATGTCGCTCGCCCAAGCTTCGATGCCGCCGAGGAGGTGACTCGCCGCGATTCCGCTGCGCTCAAGTAGTTCGCGACCGGTCGCCGAACGAATGCCGTGGTGGCAATACAGAACGAGCGGCTTGCCGGTGTCGAGCGCAGCACTGGCCGCGATCACTGCAGCCGGGTCGCTCGCGAGAGTGCCGAGTGGCACCAGAATCGAGCCAGGGATGCTCGCAATCTCCGCCTCCCATGGCTCGCGCACGTCGATGAGGGTGACGGCGTCGATGCGTGCGGCGAGTTCGGTGGCGCTGACTTCGGTGGCGGCGTGGCCTTCGTGAAGCGCCTCAGCCGCCACCCCGCAAAACAACGCGTAGTCGATCAACTCCGTGATCGGCGCTGCCAGCGGGTCGCGCTGGTACGCAAGCAGTCTGACGGTGCCGTTGAGGGCATCCACGTTATTGACGCGCCCGATGAGCGGCTCGCCGATGCCGGTGATGATCTTGATCGCCTCGGTGGCCATGAGCGAGCCGATCGTGCCGACGACGGTTGGCAGCACGCCACCGAGTTCGCACGAGAGCACGCTGCCGGCTGGCGGGGGAGTCGGAAACAGGTCGCGATAGGTTGGGCCGCGCTCGGCCCACGCCACGCCGACTTGGCCGTTGAACTGCGAGACCGCGCCCCACACCAGTGGGATGCCCGTGATCGCCGCCGCGTCATTGCTCAGGTACCGGGTCGGAAAGTTGTCGCTGCCGTCGATCACGAGGTCGTAGTCGGCGAAAAGTTCGAGTGCTGTCGCGCTCGTGAGCCGCTCGGAGTATGTGACCACGGTGGTTTCCGGGTTGAGGGAGGCGATGGTGGCAGCGGCGGATGCCACTTTCTGCGAGCCAATGTCAGCGACACCGTGCATCAGCTGGCGGTGCAGGTTGCTCAGCTCAACCCGGTCGTCGTCGATGATGCCGATCGTGCCGACCCCCGCTCCCGCGAGTGCTGGGATGACCGCTGAACCGAGACCCCCAGCCCCGATCACGAGCACGCGTGCGGCGCCGAGTGCCTGCTGCGACTCGAGCCCGAAGCCCGGCAATGCTAGCTGGCGCGAGTATCTGGCATCCACCCCTTGATTCTCGCATCCCATCCAGAACGAGGCGTGTTCCGAACATGCGAATAGAATTACCGCAAAACAACGCAAAAGCGGAAGGAATGTCGTGACGCAGTTCAAAGTCAGCGAAGCGGCGGCACTGCTCGGCGTCAGCGATGACACCGTGCGGCGCTGGGCAGACACGGGTCGCATCGAGCTACTCAGCACCGGCACTGGGCCCGCGGTCATTGACGGCGCTCAGCTTGCCAATGTCGCCCAAGAGCTTGCAAAGGATTCGGCGCTCGCCCAAGCTTTTCCGGCTTCGCGTGCCTCGGCGCGCAACCGCATCACCGGCATCGTCACCAAGGTCACCAAGGACCGAGTAATGGCGCAGGTCGAAATGCAGGCCGGACCGTTCCGTATCGTCTCGCTCATGAGCACGGAAGCGGCGGACGAACTCGGGCTTGAGCCCGGCTCGCTGGCGGTGGCGAGCGTGAAGGCGACGACTGTCGTGATCGAGACACCGGACATCCACAAGTGAACGGACCAGCGGCAACCAGAGCATCCCGATCGCACCCGATCGCACTCGCTGCACTCGCCTTCGCCCTTGGCGGTCTCCTGCTCAGCGGCTGCGCCCCGGTAGCTCCAGCGGTGACCCGGGCGCCGAGCGAAACTGCTGCCGCGGGCACCCTCGACGGCACGAGCACCCTCAACGGCACGGTCACCGTCTTCGCCGCCGCCTCGCTCACGGACACCTTCACGGCCATCGCGCAAAGCTTCAACGAAGAAAATCCTGACGTCGAAATCGTCTTCAACTTCGGCGGTAGTTCTGGGCTTGCCACCCAGATCGCCGAGGGCGCGCCCGTCGACGTGTTCGCCGCCGCGAGTGGCACCACGATGGCAACCGTGACGGATGCCATTCTCAACGACGGCGAGCCAGTCGTGTTCGTGACGAACTCCCTCGAAATCGCGGTGCCAGCCGGCAACCCCGGCGGCGTCACCGGGCTTGCGGACTTCGCCAACCCCGAGCTCGCCATCGCGCTGTGCGAACCGGCGGTGCCGTGCGGGGCCGCGTCCGTGACAGTACT
>JBGSTT010000105.1:0-8345 GCA_041736385.1 Rhodoglobus sp.
GCTGCACAGCGGCGCGAGGTGCCGGCTTGACGTACTCGGCGACTTGGCCGACCAGCGCAGTCACCGCCGGGGAGGTCGCGGTGACGGTCTGCGGGGCAACCGAGATCGCCGCCTTGCGCAGTAGGGCCGCAGTGTCTTTACGTTGAACAGGAAGCACGACGGTAACAACGTCTCCGGCGGATCCCGCTCGAGCCGTGCGTCCAGAACGGTGCAGGTACGCCTTGTGCTCGGCAGGCGGGTCGACGTGGATGACGAGCTCGATGTCGTCGACGTGCACCCCGCGGGCGGCGACGTCCGTGGCAACTAGCACCCGAACATCCCCGGCAGAGAATGCGGCGAGGTTGCGGTCGCGGGCGACTTGCGAGAGATTGCCGTGCAAATCGACACTCGGGATGCCAGCATCGGTCAACTGCTTGGCAAGCTTCTTGGCGTGGTGCTTGGTGCGCATGAACAGGATGCGACGGCCAGTGCCAGAAGCGAGCGTGCGAACGAGTTCGGTCTTGTCATCGACCGATTGCACTTCGAAAACGTGATGGGTCATCGCCTCAACATGGCTGGTGACCTCGTCGACCGAGTGCAGCACCTCGTTGTGAAGGTAACGGCGCACCAGCTTGTCGACCCCGTTATCCAGCGTCGCACTGAACAGCATTCGCTGACCGTCTTGCGGGGTCTTGTCCATGATGCGGGTCACGACCGGCAGGAATCCGAGGTCGGCCATATGGTCGGCCTCATCGAGCACGGTGATCTCGATGGCGTCGAGATAGGCGAAACCCTGCTTCATCAGGTCTTCGAGGCGACCAGGACACGCGACGACAATGTCGACGCCAGCCTTAAGCGCTGCGACCTGGCGCTGCTGTGAGACGCCGCCGTAGATCGTGGTCACGGTGAGCCCCGCAGCGGTCGCAAGCGGCTCCATGGCCACCGTTATCTGGGTTGCGAGTTCGCGAGTGGGGGCAAGAATGAGGCCGAGCGGGCGTCCTGCGCGACGCTTGCCGCCCGCGAGCGAGCCGGCAAGACGGGCGACCATCGGAATAGCGAAGGCGAGCGTCTTGCCCGAGCCGGTCTTGCCGCGCCCGAGCACGTCGCGTCCCGCGAGCGTGTCAGGCAGAGTGTCGAGCTGGATCGGGAAGGGATCGGTGATGCCGCTCGCAGTGAGGGCAGCAACGATGTTGTCTGGCACGCCGAGCGCGCCGAAGGAGTTATTTGACATACGAGTCTTTCGAAAAAACCGGTGATCGAGCGAAGCCGAGATCCGGATTGAATGGCGAAGGCGGCGATGGCCACATCCGTTCGCCGGAGAAGTTATGGGATGCGATCCCAGGGAAGCGTTCTACGACGCAGGGAGGCCGTCATGGCCTCGCAAGTGCCTCCAGACTAGCAGACGAGGCGAGCGAAACCCCTAGCGCCACTCGCGGGCGAGCCTCGTGATGCGCCAAGCGCGCCATTGCCAGAACGCCCAAAACGCAGGCCAGAGCAGAAAGGTGGATGCCCCCGCCTCGAACTTGAGACGGTCGCGGAAGAGCGTCCTGCCGTCATCGAGCGCCGAAACCGCCATCATATGGTGCCAGCTCGTGACGACCGCCAGCCCCCCGGAAACCCCGCGCCCAGAGTCGATTACGGCGCGTACCCCCGGTCGGGACTCGTCAAAGCTCAGATCGATAATCTGCGTCCCCACCGGGATCAGGCCGAATGCCTTGCCAGCGACGGGATGCGCGCCCTCAGTCCAAGAGGCGGGGAACCCGTTCGCTTCAAGTGACTCAAAGGTCGTGAACGGCCACGACACGGCACGGAAAACGTCTGGGCTGCGGATCGCGCGCCACGCGGCATCCGGTGGGCAGTTCAGGGTCAGTTTCAGGAGCACTCGCACACTCACAGTCTGCGGCCCGTCGCGAGGGAATGCGGTCTCTTCGGCTGGTGTTGCTAGACAGAGTCAGTTCAACTGATGCAGAGTCAGACCAATCAATGCAGAGTCAGACCAACCAAGACGGAGGATCCCATGAAGGCAGTTATTGGCGACACGATCATTGCGGAAGCACCAAACGACGAACTGATCAAGATCGAGGGGAACTGGTATTTTCCGCCGTCGAGCGTGAACCAGGAACTTCTTGAGAAGAGCCCGACGCCGTACACCTGCCCGTGGAAGGGCGAGTGCCAGTACTTCTCGGTCAAGAGCGGCAGTGAACTTCTGCAGGATCGCGCCTGGAGCTACCCGACGCCGTACCCGGCATCGTTCGACCGCGTTGGCAAGGACTTCTCGAACTACGTCGCGTTCTGGAAGGAAGTCAAGGTCACCGAGTAGCCCAGCGTGCGGCATAGTCAGTCTCATGACTGATCGACGCGACGGTGCCGCGGGCCGCGAGACGGATAAGCGCAGCGCGCAGACAACGGGCAAGACGAAGGACGCTGGGTGGGAGCTCGGGGTGCGGACCACTGTGCCCGCTCCACTAGCAGCGGTCTGGGCCTACCTCATGGGTGAAGGATTGCCGGTGTGGCTTGGTGACATTGCCTCCCTTCCGACTGAGAAGGGGGCCCAGTTCCGAACTGCTGACGGGGTCAACGGCGTCGTTCGCAGTGCTACAGATCAGCTGCGGTTGCGCATCAGCTGGCAGCCGGAAGACTGGCCGCACGACACCATCCTCCAAATGACCGTGAAGGCCGCGGCAACCGGAACGACAATCGGCATCCACCACGAGCAGCTCGCCGACCGCCAGGAACGCCGCATGATGCTCGGCCACTGGAAGAACGTGGCCGCAGCGCTCGAGGCGCACTTCAGCGCCTAGCGCGCCTCGCATTCGCGGCACCGCCTGACCGGGCATCCACTCAACGTTCGCGTGCGTGGAGTACTCTGGCGCCACTTCGCCGCTGAAGCCCGAAGTAGGTCGACCTCCCCCGAGGAGCACACATGAACGACTATCCGACGATGATCGCTGGCAAGAATCTCGTGCAGCCTGCGCCCCGGCGCGTGCGCGGCTTGCTCGGGGGTCAGGTGCTGTTCGACACCACCCAGGCGGTGTACGTCTGGGAGAAGCCGCAGTATCCCTACTACTACATCCCGATCGACGATGTGAACGACGATCTGCTCGTCGATGAGATGGTCGAGACGCACCAGTCGCTCGGCACCTACATGCGCTATGGACTCAAGGTCGGCGACCGCGAGGTACCGAAGGCGGCGAAGATGTACACCGATGACTCGCTCGAGGGTCTCGCTGGCATGGTGAAGTTCGAGTGGGAGGCACTCGACGAGTGGTTCGAAGAAGACGAACAGGTGTTCGTGCATCCCCGCAACCCCTATACGCGAGTGGATGCCCTTCGCTCGACACGCACGGTACGCATCGAGCTTGACGGGGTGGTGCTCGCCGAGTCGTCGTCGCCGGTGATGGTCTTCGAGACCGGGCTGCCCACGCGCTACTACCTCAACCGCACCGACGTGAACTTCGAGCACCTGGTGCACACCGACACGGTCTCAGAGTGCCCATACAAAGGCACGACCGGTGACTACTGGTCGGTGTCGATCGGGGGCACGGTGCATCCCGATCTGGCATGGTCGTATGTGTTTCCGACACGGCAGTTGCTTCCGATCACCGGGCTGGTCGCCTTCTACAACAAGAAGGTCGATACCTACCTTGACGACGAGTTGGTGCCCCGCCCCTCGACCCTCTTCTTCCCGACGACACCGACGCTCCCGACGACACCGGCACCGGAGGCCACCCATGGATAACACGACCGACTACCGCGACCTCAAGGCCGTCTACATCAACTGCACGCTCAAGCGCAGCCCGGAACTGTCGCACACGCAGGGGCTCATGGACCGAAGCATCCGGCTAATGCGCGATCAGGGCGTGCAGGTCGACACGCTGCGCCTGATCGATCAGGATGTCGCGACCGGGGTGTATCCCGACATGCGCGAGCACGGCTGGGCGACCGATGCCTGGCCCGAGACGGTGTGGCCGCTGGTCGACGCCGCCGACATTCTCGTGGTCGGTGGCCCGCTGTGGCTGGGCGACAACGCCTCGGTCACCCGCCAACTGATCGAGCGGCTCTACGCGATGAGCGGACTCTTCAACGATAAGGGGCAGTACGTCTTCTACGGCAAAGTCGCGGGCGCCATCATCACCGGCAACGAGGATGGCGTGAAGCACGCCGCCATGTCGACGCTCTACAGCCTGCAGCACATCGGCTACACGATCCCGCCGGCCGCCGATGCCGGCTGGATCGGCGAGGTGGGCCCCGGTCCCAGCTACCTCGACGAGGGATCGGGCGGCCCGGAGAACGACTTCACCAACCGCAACCCCACCTTCATGACGTGGAACCTCATGCACCTGGCCCGCCTGCTCAAGGACGCCGGCGGCATCCCCGCCTACGGCAACCTGCGCAAGGAGTGGAACTCGGGCGAGCGCTTCGGCTTCAACCCCGAGTACCGGTAGCGCCGTGGCCGCCTCGACCGAGAAAGTGGAGTTCGCGGGCTCCCAGGGCGAGCTGCTAGCGGCTCGCCTAGAGCTCCCGGCGGGAACGATCCGCGCGTTCGCCCTCTTTGCGCACTGCTTCACCTGCAGCAAGGATGCCGTGGCCGCGAGCCGCATCGCCCGCGCCATCACCGACGACGGCATCGCCGTGCTGCGCTTCGACTTCACCGGGCTAGGGCAGTCGGGCGGCGACTTCGCCAACACGAACTTCTCGTCGAACGTCGACGACCTCGTGCACGCGGCCGAGTTTCTCCGAACGAACTACCGCGCCCCGAGCATCCTCATCGGTCATTCCCTTGGAGGAGCGGCCGTACTCGCTGCCGCAAGCCGCATCGCCGACATCGCTGCCGTCGTGACGATCGGCGCCCCTGCCGACCCGCACCACATCGTGCACCTGCTCGGAGACGACCTGAGCGCGATCGAACGCGACGGGGTCGCCGAGCTCGACCTCGGCGGTCGGCCGTTTCGGATCCAGCTGCAGTTCTTGCGCGACCTCGAGATGCAACCGCAGCAGCAGCGCATCGCCAACCTCGGGGCGGCGTTGCTCGTGATCCATTCGCCGGTGGATGACACGGTCAGCGTCGACAACGCGCGCGCTATTTTTGATGCGGCCCGGCATCCCAAATCGTTCGTGGCAATCGACGGCGCGAACCACCTGCTCACCGACCGGGCGGATGCCGCCTACGTCGCGAGCATCATCGGCGTCTGGGTGAGCCGCTACGCGCTCGACCCCGGCCCCCACCAGGTGGGGTCGTCAGATTCGGAGCTAGCCGAAGGCCACGTCCGCGTTTCCGAGACCGCCGCTCAGGGCTTCGCGCAGGAGATCCGGGCCGGTCGCCATCTGCTGCACGCCGACGAACCGCTCGGCATCGGCACCGACACCGGACCGAGCCCATACGACCTCCTGCTCGCCGGTCTCGGCGCGTGCACCTCGATGACGATCCGCATGTATGCGACCCGCAAGCAGTGGCCACTCGAGCACGTCAGCGTGGAGCTCTCACACTCGCGCACCCATGCCAACGATTGCGCGGCCTGTGACGAGTCGACCGAGCATCTTCAGCACATCGAGCGCACCATCACCATCACCGGTGACCTCGACGATGCCCAGCGGGAAGCCCTGCTCGCGATCGCCGACAAGTGCCCGGTGCACCGTACGCTGCACGCGGGGGTGCTGGTCACGACGACGCTCGCCTAGTCCACACGATCACGTGAGCCGGGTCGAACTTCCTGGCGCACTTGCCACACGCAAGCTGACGCGTCGGGGCGCGATACCGATAGTGGGTGTGACCACCGCGACACGACCCGATCCATGGCGCCAACTCCCCAGCGATCGCACCGTCGTGCAGACGCTTGCCCTCGTACCCCAGCTCAGCTGCCACGACCTTCCATCGCGCGCCATGGCCAGCACCGACCCCGGCGATAGCGTGCGCCACCTCGTGGAGAAGAACTTGGTGGATTTCATCGTCGGCGTACTTTTCGGCAAGGTAGCGCGAAACTGAAATGCGCTTTGCGCTGTAGTTGCACAGTCCGGCTCGGGTCTTGGCGTGGTCGAATTCGAAGTTCCAAGCAGCATCCAGATGCAGGGCGATGAGCGCGTTCGCCCAAATTCGCACTCGATCTAACTCAGCCACGCATCGAGGCTAACCGGCTGGCGTGACACTGCGCGGTTCAGCCCGCCGAACTGGGGACAAGTTCGACCTGAAGAATTCGGTCGTCGCCTTCGGCTGGGCTTCCGCGGCCGCCCGTGTTGTTAGTCAACAACCAGAGGGTTCCGTCGGGTCCAGCGACAACATCCCGGATGCGGCCGAACTGACCGGTGTAAAACTCCGTCGCGGTTGTGCCGTCGGTGGTGGGATAGATGCCCCAGACCCGCTGGCCGCGCAAGGCAGCCAAGAAGAAGGTGTCGCGCACGAATGCGAGACCGCTCGGGCTCGCGGCATCCGTCGGCCACTGATAGACGGGATTGACGAACGCCGGATCTGAACCGATGCCCTCAACGATCGGCCAGCCGTAGTTGGCGCCAGCGTAGATGATGTTGAACTCGTCCCAAGTGTTCTGGCCGAACTCGGCAGCCCACAGTTGGCCGTCGCGATCCCAAGCAATACCCTGCGGGTTGCGGTGGCCGAGGCTGTAGACCAACGAGCCAGGGAATGGGTTGTCTGCTGGCACGGCGCCGTCAAGTTCCATGCGCAAGATCTTGCCGTTCAGGCTGCTCGGATCCTGCGGGGCGCCAAGGTTTTGAACATCGCCGACGGTGGCGTAGAGCATGCCGTCCGGCCCGACCTTTATTCGTCCGCCGTTGTGAGTGTCGGCTTTCGGGATGCCGGTCAAGATCTCTGTTACGGCGCCGAGTCGGTAAGTGCCAGCGCCCCCGACGAGGTCGAAGGCGACAATGCGGTTATCGGATGCCGTCGTGATGTAAGCGAAGAGCGTCCCGTCGACCACCTCCAGCCCCAGCAGTCCCCCCTCGCCACCGGCAACGACGTCGGGCACCGCAGCCATCTCGCGGATGGCGCCATCGGCCCGTACCTCCATGATGAGCCCGGTGTCGCGCTCGCTCACTAGAGTCGAGCCGCTCTCGAGCCGTACCATCGACCACGGAACCCTCAATCCGGTCGCGATGACGGTCGGCTCTCCCGTTGCCTCGACCGGGCCGACCGTCAGCGGGTCGACGGTTGGCGATGGGGTTGAGGTCGGAGTCGGCACCGGGGCCGGATCGCCTGTCTGCACCGCGCATCCCGACGTCAACAGTGCTGCGGCGGCAAGTATGGCGAGTCGTTTGCGCATGGCTCTATTTCACAGCATGTGGCGCGCGCGGTGCAGAAGTCGTTGGTGCGGGCATCAGCTGGATGGGCGCACTTGGAAGATGCCCTTCGACGGAGGAGGGGATGGCACTGCGGTCGCGTCGGTAACAATCGGAGCCCCAGCGATGAACTCGCGCAGTTCGGCACCGGCCACCACCTTCGACGGATGCGGCCCCGCAGCGAGGAGCCGTGGCATCCAGTCGAATGGAAGTGGGCGAGCTGATCCGACAAGCACAATGTTGCCGAAGCGGCGACCTTTGAGTATCTGTGTTTCGGCGAGCGCCGCGACGTGCCCGAGCGCGGCAGAGAGAGTGGCGGCTTGCCCGCGCGCGAACGCGAGTCCCGGTCCGTCGGCAACGTTCACGAGCAGGATGCCATCGGCCGAGAGCAGTGCGGATGCCGCTGCATAAAACTCGATGCTCGTGACATGAGCCGGCGTGCGCGCCCCGCTGAAGACGTCGGCAACGAGCAGGTCGACCGTGCCGTGGAGGCCAGCCGGAAACTTGCCGAGCACTTCACGCGCATCCCCGTGGCGCACCCGGATCGCAGCATGACGTGACCAGGGAAGTTCGGCTCGCACCAGGTCGACGAGATCGGTTTCCAGCTCGACGACCTGTTGCCGGGACCCCGGTCGGGTTGCTTCGATGTAGCGAGGAAGCGTGAGTGCGCCAGCGCCAAGATGCACGGCAGTAATGGGTTCACCCGGCATCCGCACCTGATCGATGACGTGGCCCATGCGCTGGATGTACTCGAAGAACAGCTGGCTCGGGTCGTCGAGGTTGACGTGTGACTGGGGCGTGCCATCAACGACGAGAGTGAACGCGCCCGGGATCCACCGGTCCGCCTCGATCACTGCGCGGAACCCGCTGACAGCGAGAACTCGGCTAGGGGATTGCGTCACAGGATTGACTTTGCCACAGCTTCATGAGGCCAGAGCGCCGCAAGGCAGACGCCTCTCGCACGGCAGCTAGAGCACTCAACCGAACGACTTATAGCCCAATAGCAGAAGTTCGTCAAGAAACAGCTTGCCAAAAGCGTGCGAACGGTCCTATGCTTGACCCTTGCGCTCCCTTTCACC
>JBGSTT010000136.1:0-26128 GCA_041736385.1 Rhodoglobus sp.
GACCGCCGCGGCGTCAGCGCCCGCGGCACCGACAAGCGGAAGCGTTTGCGTCACCGACGGGCGCAGCCGCGCCTCGTCGCCGAGTGCGAAGTTCACCGCGTCTTCGCCCATGACGCGATAGGTCGTCAACTTGCCGCCGGCAATGACGGTGAGTCCAGGCACCGGCGAGGCGACAGTGTGCTCGCGGGAAACCTTGGCGGAGGTGGTGCCGGCCTTGGTACCCGGCTGCAGGAGCGGACGTAATCCCGCCCAAGTTCCGATCACATCCGACCGCTTCAATGGCGTTGCCAGCACCGAGTTCGCTTGGCCAAGCACGTAGTCGATATCGGCAGCGGTGGCGGTCGGGTTCAACAGGTCTTCGTTCCACGGGGTGTCTGTGGTGCCGATAACCCAGTAGCGCGACCACGGAATCACGAACAGCACACTCTTATCGGTCTGCAGGATCAGCCCGGGCGTACCGGCGATGGCTTCGCGCGGCACGACGATGTGGATGCCCTTGGATGCGAGAACGCGCAAGCCGCCGGTATCTCCCGCCAAAGCCTGAGACTCTTCTGTCCAGACACCGGTTGAGCTGATGACCGACCGCGCCTTCACGGGAAACGTCGTGCCGGTTTCGAGATCGACGAGTACGGCGCCGTCAACGGTTCCGCTCGCGTCTTTGGTGATCTCAACAACTTGGGTACGAGCCGCTGCGAGCGCTCCGGCCCCCTGAGCGGTGCGGATCGCGGTGAGGACGAGACGGGCATCGTCGACGTTCGCATCCCAGTACTCGATGGCTCCGACGGCCGCCTTCGGCGCGAGTCCGGGGAACGCCTGCAGCACCTGGGTGCGGGTGAGGTGACGGTGCCAAGGAACCGAGCGCTTACCGTTGCTGAGACTCGCCAGCGTGTCATAGAGCAGGATGCCGGCACCGACGAACGCACGCTCCCACACCCGGTGACGCAGTGGGTAGAGGAACGGTATCGGGCGCACAAGGTGCGGCGCGATTGTCTTCAAGAGCAGGTCACGTTCCGTGAGCGCTTCGCGCACGAGTTTGAAATCGAGCATCTGCAGGTAGCGCAGTCCGCCGTGTACGAGCTTGCTCGAACGGCTGGATGTTCCGGCCCCCCAATCCTGTGCTTCGACGACGGCCGTCGACAGTCCGCGGGTAACGGCGTCGAGCGCAACGCCAGCGCCCGTGATGCCGCCACCGATCACGAGCACGTCGAGCTGCTTGCCCGGTTGAGTTGACTCGGCCATCCGTTTCAGCGCGATGCTGCGCGACTCTGAGGTGAGGCGACTGTCTGTTGGGCGACTGCCTGTCATGCGAATTCCTGCCTGGTGATGAATGGTGAGACCGCTCGGTGAGCAGCGTATTGCCAGCAAGCCCTGCTGTGGCAAACTGAGCAGGCAATGTGCACGAACGTGCAACCGCATCTATTGTGTCGCTAGCTCATGCCAGGAAGGGAGGAACCGTGGATCGCGAAGAAGCCATGCTCGCGGCATCCTCGATGTATTACCTACAAGACATCAAGATGGATGCGATCGCCAGCCATCTACACATGTCACGTTCCAGCGTCTCGCGACTCCTCAAGAACGCGCGTGCCACCGGACTCGTCGAGATCTCGTTGCGCCCAAGTCTCGCGAGGGTATCTGGCGTCAGTCACGAGATCTCCGAACGGTTCGGCATCGAGACCTACGTCGTGCCGATCTCGGATTCTGCTGGCAGCGACGAGCGGCTCGAGCAGGTTGCCATGACAACGGCGCGACTCGTCAGCGGCTGGTTTGATTCCGGCATGGTGCTTGGCGTTGCGTGGGGCACAACCCTCTCGGCGATCTCGCAATATCTCAGCCGCAAGCCAACCCGTGGTAGCGCGATCGTTCAGCTGAACGGTGCGGCGAACAATCGCACGACGGGGGTGCAGTACGTCGGCAGCTTGATCTCGCGCTTCGGTGATGCCTTCGACGCCCACGTCCACTTGTTCCCGGTGCCCGCCTTCTTCGACTACGCCGAGACGCGCAACGCCATGTGGCGTGAGCGCTCCATCGCGCGAGTGCTCGAAGTGCAACGGCGTGCCGACATCGCACTGTTCTCCATCGGGACGGTGGCCGGGGAGGTGCCGAGCCACGTCTATTCGGCCGGGTACTTGGAGTGGGAGGACATCACTACGCTGGAAAAAGAAGGGGTAGTCGGTGACGTGTGTACCGTGTTTCTGCGCGCCGACGGTACCTACGAGGACCTGTCGCTGAACGAACGTGCAACCGGTCCGACACCGGCCGAGCTTCGTCGCATCAATCGTCGCGTGTGCGCAGTCGCGGGGGACGCAAAGGTTATCCCGCTGCTCGCCGCGTTACGGGCGGGCGTGATCACCCACCTCGTACTCGACGAACAAACTGCGACGTGCCTCATCGAAGTGGCGGCTGCCGATGAAGGTGTCTCGCCTCAGGGTTGAGCTGGCTTGAGTTCATCCGGGTAGAGCCAGCGCACGAGCATGAAACCTACTGCCCCGCCAATTAGTTGGGCTGCAATGAATCCGGGAGCCGAGGTCGGCGCGATTCCGGCGAAGCTGTCACTGAACATCCGTCCGATCGTGATCGCCGGGTTGGCAAAGCTCGTCGAGCTCGTGAAGAAGTACGCGGCGCCGATGTAGGCACCGACGGCGGGAGCGATCGCGGCATGGCGACCGCTTCGCGCCAGCGCGAAGATCACCAGCACGAGACCGGCAGTGGCGACCAGCTCGGCAAGAAAGTGAGCTGGCGTGAGCCGATCGGTCGTACTCCACGAAATGGCCGGAGCGTCGAACATGAGGTTGGCGAGTATCGCGCCACCGATGCATCCGAGAATCTGCGCTGGAATATAGCCGGCGATCGTTCGCCACGAGCGCCCACCTAGACCGGCATCGACAAGCGAGACAACCGGGTTGATGTGCGCTCCGCTCAGTGGGGCGAAGACGAGAATCAGCACCGGCAAGGCGAGGGCAGTGGCGAACGCGTTCTGGAGCAGCTGCAGTCCGGTGTCGTTCGGCGAGAGTCGCTGCGCGGCGATTCCGGAGCCGATCACGACAGCGGCGAGCAGGGCGCTGCCGAGGAATTCTGCCGCGAGACTGCGACCGGAGGAAGTCATGCTGCGATCTTGGCATACATAGACTTGCGTCTATGCAACGGGATGCCGCGGAGCACATCGCGCGCAATCTGCGCGTGCTCGCTGACGCAACCCGCGTGCAGTTGCTCTCGCTCATTGTCGAGAGCGCTGACGGCCGCAGCAGCGTCACCGACCTCGCCGTTACCCTCGGATTGAGTCAGCCGACCGTGAGCCATCACCTCAAGGTGCTCGCGGACGAGGGGATTGTTGAACGAACCCAAGACGGCCGACTTGCGTGGTACTCGATCACCGCACAGCGAATGACCGAAGTCATGGATGTGATGCGAGACGATCCCGTTGTCGCTGCGATCGTGCCTCCCGTGCTCGAACGCATCACAAGGGACTTGAGCCAGCGTTTTCATGGCACGTTCTCGCCTTCGACGGTGCAGCGCTATGTTCGCGAAAGCTATGGCCTGCTGGCGGAGCGAGCGAGCATCACCCGATATCTTCCCTCCCTGACTGCGCGCTTCGCCAGTGATCGGCTCGACTCGGCCGCGCGCCTCAACCGGGCAAGCCCAACGCCGACCGTGCTGTTCGTGTGCGTGCAGAACTCCGGACGATCGCAACTGGCGGCGGCCATCCTCCGGTCGCTTGCCGGGGATCGCGTTCGCGTGCTGACCGCTGGATCGCAGCCGGCATCCGCCATCAACCCCCGTGTTGTTGCTGCGCTTGACGAGATCGGCGTGCCGCTCGAAGGCGAGTTTCCCAAGCCACTGACCGACGAGGTCGTGCGTGGAGCGGATGTCATCGTCACGATGGGGTGCGGCGACGCTTGCCCGATCTATCCCGGACGCCGCTACCTCGACTGGGAGCTCGACGATCCGGCGGTACTGTCGATGGTGGGAGTGCGAGCGATCCGCGACGATGTCGATCAACGGGTCCGGCACTTGCTCACCGAATTGGAGCTCTGACGTGACCAGTACCGGAACCAGCACAAGCACCGGCCGAACCATTGCCCGCATCGTCCTCGGTGCGACCTTGGTCTTCGCCGGCCTCAGCCACCTGTTCTGGTCGCGATTGGCGTTTCAGGCCCAGGTGCCAGACTGGCTGCCATTCGACAAAGACTTCGTGGTCGTAGCATCCGGCGTTGTTGAAATCGTGCTGGGCCTGGCTCTCATTGCGCTGCCGCGCTATCGAGTCGCGGTCGGGTGGGTCGTCGCCGCATTCTTCGTGGCGATCTTTCCTGGCAACATCTCGCAATTCGTGACGGGCACCGACTCGTTCGGGCTCAATGACGACGTGAGCCGAGGCATCCGGCTGCTGTTTCAGCCCCTGCTGGTGCTGCTAGCGCTGTGGTCGACCGGCGCCTGGCGGGATCGCCGCACGCTCGTTGGATTGCTCCGGCGAGATGCAAACGGGCCGGGCGGCCAGTCGTAGACTTTCGCTCGCTCGCCGGGCGGGCGAGGATGCTCGCCCGCCGCGGCTGCCACCGAAAAGGCGGCAGAAATCGGCGCGAAACTTCGATGACACGAGCGTCGCATATGCTGAGCCAATGTTGACCGTTCTTGTGCCTTGGCGCCCGCAGCCTTCCCGCCTCGATGCGTTCGCTCGGGTCGTCGATTGGTATCGCACAAACCTCGGCGCCGTCAACATTCAGGCGGTCGATTCGCATGATGTGGTGTTCAACCTCTCGCAGTGCCGCAACCTTGGAGTGCGCTCGATCACCGACGAAAACGAGGTCGTCGTCATCAACGACGCCGACACGATTCCCCAACTCGAGCCGCTCCTTGAAGCGATCGCTGCGGCATCCGTCACCGGGCTTGTGCATCTGCCGTACACGGAATACCGCTGGCTCGGCCCCGATGGGATGCTTGAACTCGAAGCCGGCGTCGCCATCGAAGAGTGTTCATACGAACTCGTTCTTGGCGCCTGCTCTGGGGTGTACGTCACGACCCCGGCAACCTGGTGGAGCCACGGTGGCCAAGACGAGCGCTTTCGAGGCTGGGGATTCGAGGATGCCGCGTGGAACCTCGCCCACGAGACCTTGCTCGGTGAGCCGCCTCGGCGCCACACTGGCCAAGTCTTCGCGCTCTATCACGAGCAAGAACAACGCGAAGGGCCAAACTACGACGCCAACGCGGCTCTCATGCAGCAGTACCGGGATGCCGCAGCTTCCGCCGAAGCGATGAATCAGTTTGTGCGCAGTGAGTTCAATGCCGAGCGCGCTTTCACTCTGCCTGGCACCTGAGTCAGCTCTACGCTGAGGGCTTCGAGCCGAGCACGGGACTCGCCGGACAAGTTCATGGCGAACTCGATCGCTGATGTCAACTCGTCGACGGTGGCGTTGTTCGGCTCCAGTGCGACCCCAAACCCGTTCCGTTCGATGGCTTCGGCGCCAGCGAATTGGTCCGTCGAGAACGGCAGCACCACGAGCGGAACGCCGTAGGTCATGGCCTCGGTCACACTGTTGTTGCCGCCGTGGGTCACTGCCGCGGCGGCCTGCTTGAGCAGCCGCACTTGCGGCAGGAAGCCGCGCACGAGCCACTCTGGCGGGAGTGGGCCGAGCGCCGCGGCATCCGCCGAGCCGGTGGCAATCGCAGCGCGCAGGCCAAGGGAGCGCAACGCCGCGCACACCCTCCCGAGCACGTCGTCGCGAACCGAGAGAAAGCTGCCAAAGCTGAGGTACACAAAAGGCTCGCTGCTGGCCGCTAGCCAGTGCTCAACGTCATCGTCGCGGGGCTCGTCGCGCACGGCTGAGCCAAGGAATTCGTGCTGCGGCAAGAATGCAGCACGCTCCGGCGCTGCGAGTTCTGCCGGGTAGTTGAGCAACAGCAGCTGCCCGTGCTCGCTGAACGCGCTTGGCGATGGCGGGTGCGCGGGGTTAAGTACTGCGAGGGCCGCGTTCCATTCAGCGGTGAAGTTCTCGCTGACGCGTTCGCACAGTGCCAGCAGTTCGGCGAGCGCAGGCGAGTCCGGGGTGAATGCGGCGGGCCACACCGGCGGGTAGCCATAGACTTCTGCGCCGACCGGCAGCGCGGTCGGATGCCCAAGCACGACATCCGCGTAGCTCAGGCCCGCGGCATCCATCGCCAATCGCGCGCTGAACGCCAGGTGGTCGACGATGATCGCGGTCGGCTGCACTTGTTCTATTACGGCGAGCACCGCGCGCGCGGTCTCGACCGGTTGCCACATGAGGTCGGTCAGCCGCGCTTCGGCTTGGAATCGAAGGGTCTCGACCATGCCGTGCCGTGTCGCCTCGAAAAATCCGCGCAGTGCATCGTCCTCGCCGGTCGGCTGCTCTTCTGCGCGAATCACCCCAGGATTCGAGCCGCGCCCCAGTTGCAGGTGCACTCGCTCGAAGCCGAACGACTCGACGATGGACGCGGTCGCCTCGCCCGTGGCAACCACGACGTTCTCGCCGGCGTCCTGCCACACGGTTCCGAGGGTCGCGAGCGGCAGGAGGTGGGATGCGTAGTCGGGGCTGATGATGAGCAGCGTCATCGCTGTGGCACTCAGTACGTCACAACCGGGAGGTGTTGCAGTTCAAGCTCTTGGCGGTGCACGTAGCCGTACACCCCGGCGAGCGAGCCGGCCATCGCCTGAATCGTGAAGCTCTGCTCCACGGTGCGACGTGACTTCTCGGCCCGATCAGACGTTGACTCCTCGCCCGCGGCATCCAAAGCGGTCCCGATCGCCTCGCGCATGAGCTCGACATCCCAGGTCGACGTGAGAAAGCCAGTGACGCCACGCTCGACGTAGGTCGCTGGGCCGCCACCGTCAGGAGCGACCACGAGCAGACCGGTGGCCATCGCTTCCAATAGCGCGATACCGAACTCCTCCTTGAGGCTGCCGCAGACATAGACACCGGATGGCGCCACCAGGCCCGGCAGGCCGAGCCGGGCGGCCGCGACCCAGCGCGCAACCGTGTCGTTCGGTTGGTGGCCCGGCAGGATCAGCCCTTCGGCGAGTCGCCCGGCTTCCGGAATGATTGCGTTCATGAGCATCAGCTGCTCCAACTCATCGGGGGAGGGGTTCTCAAGATCACCGCCAATGAGCAAGAGGTTGGCGCGCTGGCGCAACGGGCCGTTTGCCCAGGCGTCCACGATCGTCGCCATGCCCTTGACCCGGTGGAATCGACCAACGCTGACCACGAGCGGGAGGCCGCGCCGAGACTCTGGCATGGTCTCGATGATGGATCGCAGTGCTGCGAGCGGGGGTGTCGCCTCGCCGCCGGCCGCGTGGGCTGTTGCTTCTGCTACCGCGCGGTCGACCACCGCCAGGTCGATACCTTCCGGCACAATGGAGTGGCGCTCTGGGTAGGTCGTGATGTCAATGCCGACGAGATCTTGCATGTCGCGGCGCAGGTCAGGGCGCGGAAAGAACACGGTGTGGGATGCGTTCGCGGCGAGCCGCTGCACGAGACGAGCGCGGAACCAGAAGTGCTCGCTTTCGTCGACCTCTCCGAAGTTGAAGCGCGTGAGTCGGCCGGCGAGATCGAGCGAGTGGATGACCGCGTGCGGGTCGGGCGCGACGGTGAAGACGACCGGTATTTCGAGCTCTCGCGCGACATCCGCCGCCGCGAGGCTACCGACATCCGCCATGCGCAGATGCACAAGATCGACTCCCCCGGCTGCACGCAAGATGCGGCGGATGCCACGGCGAGCCGCCACGCGAAGTGGCCAAGCGTTCGCCGACTGCACCGGCTCGCTGAGCAACGGCACTCTGCCGTACTGGTGACCCGACTGCGCGGCAGATATCTCGTCGATACTCGACAGCGCTTCTGTTGTTGAGCCGCGGGACATCGTGATGACGCGCTCGACAGGCTGGTCACTGGTGCGGGCGTGGCGCGCATGGCGGGCATCGCGGGCATCGCCCGCCCCGGAGTTGCCCTCGCGATGGGCAACGAGAGCGTCGCCGAGCCGTACCAGCAGGGTGGCGATTCCGCCGTTGTCCCCGCTACCAGCTTGCGACAAGCTCGCGTCGATGTCGGCGTGCAGGAACAGTTGGGCGACCGTTAGTCCACCGGTTCTCGTTGATGGGCGCAATTTGTCCGAAAGATCCAGTAGGGAGAGCCGGGCAACGTCGCCGAGGTAGCCGTCAATCATGGCGAGCTTCTCGAGCGCAACCACAATCTCGCTGTCACCCTGACGCTGGCCGAGCGCGGCAACCGCGGCCACGCGGGCAAGTTCGTCCTCACCACTGTCTCGCGCAATTCGCAGGAGCGTCCGCTTCGAGATGTAGGTGCGCACGAGCCCGAGCGTCTCAACGATTCTGGCCCGCTGTGCTGGTTCGTCGATGCCGAGCAGTGCGCCTTCGAGCCCGACAGCGATGTGGTCTGGAGTCTTTGCCGACCACTGTTCCAGCGTGCGCTGGGCGAGCATCCCGGCAAAGCCACCATCAGCAATCATGCGGATGAGACGGCCCATCGTGTCGAAGCGCGGCAAACGCGAGGACAGCGCCCAAGCGGCGTGCTCACGAAGGAAGGCGCGCTCACTGGACAGCACAGCGGAGAGCAGAACATCCGCTTGCTCATCGAAAATCTGCGCGAGCGAATGGGTTGCGGCAATGGCGGAAACCTGGTTGTCACCACTGAGTGCGCTCGAGAGTACTCTGATGGTGCGCACGCCGCTGTTGCGGCTGGCCTCAAACGCCAGATCATCAGCCAAGCGCATCGCATCGATGAGGCGCTCTGCGTCATTGACGGCGTCGAGGGAAGTTTGAATGCCCATGACGAAGCTCCCTCCATTTGCAATCGACCCCGCGCGGCAATGCTGACGGCCACCAACAGTATCCGTCACGACAGCCGAAAGCGCTCGGTTGACTTTCCTCCGGTAACGTGATGGGGTTCCGCGCCAGCGGAGGCCCTAGGGAGTCAGTGTGAACATCGTAGCCATCGGCGACATCGGCGTGCTGGACGGCATGATGCACATCGGCGACGAGGCGATGTTCGAGGCCTTTCTCGACGCGGCCAGGGCCCGCGGCATCCGCGATGTTACGGCGATTTCGGCGAACCCGGCCGAGTCGGCTGCGCGCTACGGGATCGACTCGATTTTCCCAATCGGATTCACCGGCGGCCGAGACGCCATGAAGCTGCGCACTGCGGCGGTGCTCGCCGCGGCTGACGGGGATCGATCGGCGCTGGCATCAGACGACCCAGCACTGGCCGTCATCGATGCGATCGGTGCGAGCGATCTCGTGGTCGTCACCGGTGCAGGCAACATTGCATCGAACTGGCCGATGCACATCTTCGAGCGGTCGGCGATCGCCGAGATTGCTCGGCGCGCCGGCGTGCCGTTCGTTGTGAGCGGGCAGACGATCGGCCCATCCCTGAACCCGGATGACGCGGCGCTCGTGCGGCAACTGCTCGGCTCGGCTCGTCTCGTCGGTCTTCGCGAGTCGGCGTCGTTCGAGCTCGTGCGCCGCCTGGGCATCGGGCACGACTCCATGGAGCAGACCGTCGACGACGCGAGCTTTCTCGGCATCGACGCTGCAGTGTCTGATGACGAGGTACCCACCGGCGAGTACTGCCTCGTGTCGTTCTCGACCCACGTCGGCGATCATGATCGAGCTGCGGTTCTGGATGCCGCGGCTCGACTCCTCGACAATGTCGCCGCCCTCGGACTCGAGATCGTGTTCTACGCGCACTTCGGTCCGCTCGCTGGCGAGACGGTGCGGGGGGATGTCGTCATGCACGAGGCGGTGGCATCGCGCATGCAGGCCGCCTCCCGAAGTGCACCGACCGGTGACCCGCGCGATGGGGCACGGCTTGCGCGCGGCGCAGCCCTGGTGATCTCGAGCCGGTACCACCCGGCCGTCTTCGCGGTCTCCGCTGGCGTGCCGACGATCGGCATCGCCGTCGACGACTACACGACCGTCAAGCTCACGGGAGCCCTCGGTAACCTCGGTCAGGATGCGGTGCTGACGGCCAACTCGCTCATCGCGGGGGCTGGCGCTTCTGTACTGTCGAGGGTCTGGGCAGAACGTGCAGCCATCCGCGCCCGCGGGCGCGCACTGGCGGCCGAGCGTCAAGCCGACTCGGGCCGTTGGTGGAACTTGGTGTTCGGCGATAACGGGTAGCGCCGCGAGGCGCTCGACGATTGACTCGGCGATGGCGCAACTCTGAACATCATCGACCTGGGGTCGCCCCTGTTGGCGCGTGTGCCTCGAGAAACTCGTACACCTCGGTGCTGTCAACTCCCGGAAAGATGCCAGCAGGCATTGCAGCGTGGATCGAGCTGTTGAGCCTGGCGCTCGGTAGGGCGCTGTCGTGCCAGCGGCTGGCGAGCTCGGCTGGTGGGCGTCGGCAGCATCCTTCATCGGGACAGGTCGACTTCGCGCGGTACTCGGTGTCGCGGCCGCGGAACCACTTGACGTGGGCGAACGGAGTGCCGACACTGACCGAATAATCGCCACGGTTCGTCGATTGGATGCGCGATGTGCACCAGTACGTACCACCCGGTTTATCGGTGTACTGGTGGTACGGACTGAAGCGATCCTCCACGTCGAAAACACGGCGGGCACTCCAAAATCGACAGACGAGTTGGCCCTCTACGGCTCCGAGCGGGTCGGAGGGGAAAGCCGCGTTGTCGTTCTCGTACGCCTTCGAGATTGTTCCGCTCTCGTGCACTTTGAGAAAATGCAATGGAATGCCGAAATGCTGGGTCGCGAGATTGGTGAACCGGTGGGCGGCAGTCTCGTAACTGACCGCAAACGCATCTCGGAGGTCTTCGACCGAGAGCTCGCGTTGTTCTTTAGCCGCAGCGAGAAACTCGATCGCCGAGTGCTCCGGCACCATGAGCGCGGCCGCCAAGTAGTTCGTCTCGACGCGCTGACGAAGGAAGTCGGCGTAGTCTTTCGGCTCGGCAACCCCGAGCACATGGCTAGCAAGAGCCTGCAACAGCGTTGTGCGAGGGTCGGGGCCTGCGGCTTGCCCCACCGGCAGGTAGATGCGGTGGTTCTTGAGGTCGGTCACGCTGCGGGTGGATGTTGGTAGATCACTCACGTAGTGCAGTGAGAACCCCAAGTGCGACGCCAGATCGGATGCAACGCGCTGGGACAACGGACCGCCCGCGTGCCCGACAGCGTTCAGCAGGCCCTTCGCCGTGGTCTCGAGGTCACCGAAATAGTTGTTGCGCGCCCGCATGCCGCGGCGCAGCTCGGTGTTCGCCCGCCTGGCCTCCTCTGGCGTGGCAGCGCGTTCGCGGTGGAGTCGCTGCAGTTCCTCGTGCAAGGCAAGGATCGTTTCGATCGCCTCGTCGCTCAACGTCTTTCGCACTGGCAGCGCCGGCAGCGACAGCGACGCGTAGAGCGGGCCACGCTGGGCCCGTTCGAGCGCAATCTCCAGGGCGGCCCGTTTGGATGGCGCTTCTCGGCTCAGCAAATCTTCAAGGGTGACCCCAAAAATGCGGGCCAGCTTCTGTACCTCGCCGAGCTTGAGTTCGCGTTTGCCATTTTCGATCACGCTGACCTGAGACGGTGCGCGACCCAGTGCTTCGCCGAGATCGTCGAGCGTGAGGCCGCGCTCGGCGCGAAGTTGGCGGATGCGACGGCCGATCGTCAGTGAATCCAGCATGCCTTCATCATCTGAGCCACTTGCGGCTTCTAGTTCGTGCACGGCACGCCTCCTCACGCTCTTCTTCTGTTACGCAGAAGAATACCTATTCTTCTGACGCTTATCCCGAACAAGAACGGGTGAAGTGGGCGCAAAGTCAAATCACCTACCTCAAACCGAAGGATTTCGCGATGACCAGTCAGATGACAAACCACCCCCGCCCAGGCGACCAGAAGCAAACCGCCACGCAACTCGAAAACGAGTGGAAGACCGAGGCCAGGTGGAACGGCGTTCAGCGCGACTTCACGGCTGATGACGTCATCGCCCTGCGCGGCAGCGTGCGAGAGGAGCGCACGCTCGCTCGCCGCGGCGCTGAGAACTTGTGGCGTCTCATCCATGGGGCTGAGAACGGCACTCAGGAATGGGTACCTGCACTCGGTGCCCTCACCGGCAATCAGGCAGTGCAGCAAGTGCGCGCGGGCCTCAAGGCAATCTACTTGAGCGGCTGGCAGGTTGCCGCCGACGCGAACCTGTCCGGCCAGACCTACCCGGACCAAAGTTTGTACCCGGCCAATAGCGTTCCCGCGGTGGTGCGGCGCATCAATAACGCGCTGCTGCGCGCCGACCAGATCGAGTTTGCCGAGTCAGGCGCTGGCGATCCCGACGGGTTCGATCAGCGGATCGACTGGCTGGCACCGATCGTTGCCGATGCCGAGGCTGGCTTCGGCGGTCCACTGAACGCGTACGAGTTGATGGCATCGATGATCGAGGCCGGCGCCGCGGGCGTGCACTGGGAAGACCAACTCGCCAGTGAGAAGAAGTGTGGGCATATGGGAGGTAAGGTGCTCATCCCAACCTCGCAGCACATCCGAACGCTCAATGCCGCGCGACTGGCTGCTGACGTTGCTGGGGTCTCGACCATCATCATTGCGCGCACCGACTCGCTCGCAGCCGACCTGATAACCAGCGATGTGGATGACCGCGACAAGCCGTTCCTGACCGGCGGCCGCACGAGCGAGGGCTTCTATCGCACGACTCCGGGGATCGCGACCGTGCTCGCTCGCGGCCACGCCTACGCCCCCTACGCCGATCTGCTCTGGGTGGAGAGCGCAGAGCCCGATCTTAAGCTCGCCCGTACCTTCGCCGAGAGCATCCACCGGGAGTTTCCGGGCAAGAAGCTCGCCTACAACTGCAGCCCAAGCTTCAACTGGAAGAGCCACCTCGACGACGCGACGATCGCGACGTTCCAGCGAGAGTTGGCATCCATGGGCTATGCCTTCCAATTCATCACGCTTGCGGGGTTCCACGCCCTCAACCACTCGATGTACACGCTCGCCCGCGACTACTCCGAGCGCCACATGAGCGCATACGTGCAGTTGCAGGAAGCCGAGTTCGCGTCTGAGAACGACGGCTACACGGCAACGCGCCACCAACGCGAAGTCGGTACGGGGTACTTCGATCGCATCGCGACCGCCCTCAACCCACAGAGCGAAACCCTCGCCCTCGTCGGCAGCACCGAAACCGCGCAGTTTCACTAAACCGCAGTTGCACTAAACCGCAGTTTCACTAGACCGCAGTTGCGCCAATCGGCTGTGCACGCCATCCACCAGATAAGGAATACGACCATGACACACTCACGAATCGAGGTGCTCGGTGACGAGCACGACCGCTTCGACGAAATACTGACGCCAGAAGCGCTGCGCTTCCTGACGAGACTGCACGACCAGTTCGCTGGGCGTCGCCACGACCGCCTCATGGCGCGCATGGAGCAGCGCAAACACATTGAGAACGGGAGGGACTTGGCCTTTCTCGCCGAGACCAGGTCAATCCGCGAAGACCCGACGTGGCAAGTCGCAGGCGCTGGCCCGGGTCTCGAGGATCGCCGGGTTGAAATCACAGGCCCGACCGATCGCAAGATGACGATCAATGCGCTCAACTCGGGTGCCAAGGTCTGGCTCGCCGATCAAGAGGATGCCACCAGCCCGACTTGGGGCAATGTGATCGGCGGGCAGCTGAGCCTGTTTGACGCCATCCGTGGGCAGATCGATTACACGAACGATGACGGCAGGCAGTACCGGGTTGGCGAGACGACACCGACGATCGTCATGCGCCCGCGCGGCTGGCACCTGGTTGAAAAACATCTGCGGTACACCGACACGGCAGGACTGCGTTCGCCGGCATCCGGATCACTCACCGACTTCGGTCTGTACTTCTTCCATAACGCCAATGAGCTCATCGCCTCTGGCACTGGCCCGTACTTCTATCTGCCGAAGATCGAGAACCACCGCGAGGCGAGGCTCTGGGATGACGTCTTTACGTTCTCAGAAAACGCCTTGGGCATTCCGCACGGCACGATCCGCGCGACAGTGCTCATCGAAACGATCACGGCCGCGTTCGAGATGGAGGAGATTCTCTTCGAATTGCAGGACCACTGCGCTGGGCTGAACGCCGGACGTTGGGACTACATTTTCTCGATCATCAAGACCTTCCGGGGTCGGTCGGCGGGATTCGTACTGCCAGACCGCGCGGCAATCACCATGACCGTGCCATTCATGCGCGCCTACACCGAGTTGCTCGTCGCAACCTGCCACAAGCGCGGCGCGCACGCCATCGGGGGCATGAGTGCGTTCATCCCCAATCGACGTGACCCAGCAGTCACGGCCACGGCGATCGCCAAGGTGGCCGAAGACAAACGTCGCGAGGCGACCGACGGCTTCGACGGAACGTGGGTTGCCCACCCCGACCTCGTGGCGACAGCTTGCGCCGAGTTCGACGCTGTGCTCGGCGAGCGCCCCAACCAGGTCGACCGGTTGCGTGATGACGTGCACGTGACCGCCGCGCAGTTGCTCGACCTGTCATTCGGCGGTGCTGTGACCGATGCCGGAGTGCACTCGAACGTGTCGATCGCGGTGCGGTACATCGAGAGCTGGCTGCGCGGTATCGGCGCGGCGGCCATCGACAACCTGATGGAAGACGCCGCGACGGCCGAGATCAGCCGCTCGCAACTGTGGCAGTGGATGCACCAGCGCGTCGTGACAGCGGAAGGTACGTTGATCACGCGCGGACTGATCGAGCGCGAACTCGAGCGCGTGCAAGCAGACTTCCAGCGCACTCCAGAGGATCGCCTCGACGATGCCGTCGCGCTCTTCAGCTCAGTGACCCTCGGTGAGGACTTTGCGACCTTCTTGACCATTCCCGCCTATGCGTTGCACCTCGTTGAGACGCCGGAACGGGTTGCCGCTTAGGGCGCAACAACATCCCAGTCGTAACCGCAGTGGCGACTGCAATAATGACTCGCTATGCGATGTGACGTTGTTGTGATCGGTGCCGGCCTTGCAGGACTCGTCGCCGCGCGGGATCTGCGAGCAGCGGGCACCAACGTCGTCGTATTGGAGGCGCGCGCCCGCTCGGGCGGACGGGTGCGGCAGCAGACCCTGTCAGACGGCCGGCGGGTGCAGTTGGGCGGCGAAGTGGTTGGCCCTCACCATGTGGCGTACTCAACGTTGGTCGAGGAACTCGGCCTCACCCTTGAGCCATCATTCACCCAGATCCCCGGGCAAGACACCCACGTTCTCGTTGACGGAAAGTTCGTCACCGACGACTTCGGCTGGCTCACCAGCGCCGAGCACGACGTGTATCGACGAGTCGATGATGCGTTCGGACAACTGGCACGCACGGTCGACCCGGAGGACCCGTGGGCGCATCCTGATGCGACGGCGCTCGACAGGATCTCGGTTGGCGACTGGCTGCGGAGCCAGGGTGCGACGCCGAATGTGATCCGCGCCCGCAGCCTCGCCATGCTCGCACTTGCCGCCGAGTCGCCGGATCGCACGTCGTTGCTGGCAGACCTGCGAAAGGAAGCGACCGCGCCGCATCCGCGCTTCTACGACTATGACACCTGGGAAAGCTTGCGCGTGAAGGAAGGGTCGGCAACAGTCATCGAACGCCTCACCGAGCAAATCGCGCCACACATTCGCTACGAAGCGCCGGTGACGCACGTCACCGTGGCTGCCAGCGGCTGCACCGTGGTGACGCGGGACGGCACCACGGTACAGAGCGAGGCCGTGATCGTTGCCGTTCCCGCCGGACCTTTGCGCGACATCCACATCGAAGGGGTTTCGGAAGCCCGGCTTGCCTCACTGCACGCACAACGGCACGCGCGGGTCAGCAAAGTTGTCTACGTGTTCCCCGACTCATTCTGGGAGCGCAACGGCCAGAACGGGTCGTCGTACTTCGAGGACGGGCTCATCGGCGGCACCTGGTCTCAGCGCGATGGGATCCTCTCGGCACTAGTGCCGCCCGAACGTCACGCGGGCTTCGAGTCCACCCCAACGGGGTTGCTTCAGGCTGAGCTGCTCGACGAACTCGGTCGGGCATTCGGCGGAGACCGACCTCCCGCCGACGAGGTGTTCATCAACCGCTGGGGCTCCGACCCGTGGACGCAGGGCTACATCACGGCGTGGCGACCGGGGGATGTCATGCGAGTCGGCCCGCTGCACGCCACCCACGAGCCACCCTTCTACGTCTGCGGCTCCGATCAGTGGGTCTGCGGCTACATGGAGGGCGCCGTTCGCACCGGTCGCGCGGCCGCGAGGGCCATGCTCGGCACGAGTGGTTCATCCCGACAGGAGCACCATGGATCGCCTCGCTGACAGGGACTTAACCGCCGCGATGTTCATTGCGGCGGGATCGAGTTCGGAGCTTCCCGCGCGAACCAGTACGGTCGTGATCGGGGCAGGGATCATCGGTGCGAGCGCCGCCCTGCACCTGGCCGAAGCGGGCGATGACGACGTAGTGGTGATCGAACGAGGAACCGTTGGTAACGGCACCACCTGGCACGCCGCCGGTCTTGTCTCCAGCCTGCGGAGCACTCCCGCCATGACCGGCCTGGCGCAGTACGGAATCGCGACGTACCGCTCGTTGCAGGAACGCTCCGGGGTCGACGTTTCCTTCACTCCGAGCGGGTCGCTGATGCTCGCCCGCACGGCCGGGCGGATGGACGAGCTTCGCTACTTTGCGGGCGTGGCAAAGCTAGCGGGCGTTCGGGCTGAGTTGATTGACCCGGAGGCCGTGCGCTCGCTGTGGCCGCTCGCCTCGAGCGAGTCGCTTCTCGGCGCCCTGCACCTTCCAGAAGACGGTTATCTGAATCCGGGCCACGCTGCTGCCGCGTTCCTGAAGCTTGCGTATGAACGCGGCGTTGTCGTTCAAGAGGGCGTCGCAGCATCATCCGTGCTCACCGAGGCTGGCCGGGTCGTCGGGGTCGCCACCGATCACGGAACGATCGCCTGCGATCGTTTGCTGCTGGCGTGCGGCCTGTGGACCCGCGACCTCGCGGCGCTCGCGGGCGCCAGCGTTCCGCTCTACGCCGCAGAGCACGTACACGCCCGCACTGAGCCACTCGCCGGCGCGGGTGCTGAACTCCCGGTTCTTCGGGATCTCGACGGTCACTTCTATATCAGGCAAGAGAGCGGGCGTCTGCTCGTTGGCGCGTTCGAACCGGATGGCATTCCGCGTCGGGTTGACGAGATCAGTGATGCGGGGTTTGCCGAGTTCCCGGCCGACTGGGACCACTTTGCTGCAATCAGAGCGAACGCAAACGAGCGAGTACCGGCGCTGCGCGAAGCGCAGTATGACCGCTTTGTGAATGCCCCGGAGTCATTTACTCCCGACGGCAACTTTGTGATCGGCGAGACCGCAGAGGTTGCAGGCCTCTTCGTGGCGGCCGGCTTCAATTCTCAGGGCATCATCTATGCGCCGGGAGCCGGTCGGGCCATTGCCCATTGGATGATCGATGGCGCGCCCTCGTTCGACGCGTCGTCCGTAGACGTGCGGCGCTTCGCGCGTCAACAGGGAAACCGGCACTACCTGCATGAAAGAACCCGCGAGGCGCTCGGGCGGCTGTACGCGATGCACTGGCCGCAACTGCAGCCGGTGACGGCGCGTGGCATTCGCCGCACCCCCCTGCATGCGCGCCTCGAGGCGGCGAATGCGTGCTTCGGCGAGATGACCGGATGGGAGCGCGCGAATTGGTTCGCCCCGCCCGGCACGCGTGCGGAGTACGTGTACAGCTACGGCAGGCAGAACTGGTTCGACGAAGTGGGAGAGGAGCACCGCGCAGCGCGCGAGCGCGTCGCGCTGTTCGACCTCAGTTCGTTCACGAAGATTGAGGTTGCGGGGCCAGACGCCCTCCGCGTGCTGCAGCTATTCTGCACGGCCGACGTGGATGTCGCGGTCGGCCGCGTGCGTTACACGCTGATGCTCAACGTGGCCGGGGGCATCGAGCTCGACGGAACCGTTGTGCGCCTCGACCATGACCGATTTTGGGTAATTACCCCGGCGGCGACACAGCACAAGACCCTCAACCTGCTGCGCAGGCTAGCCAGAGGTTCTACAGCCTCGGTTTTCGATGCCACAGCCGGCTTCGCCACCCTTGCCGTCATGGGCCCGAACAGCCGGGAGCTCATGACCCGGATTTCGCCGGATGATTGGAGCGACAAGGCTCACCCATACACTCACGTTCGCGATGTGGAGGTGGCCGACGTGCGCGCGACCGCGCTGCGGGTCAGTTTCGTTGGCGAGCTCGGCTATGAGTTGTACGTGCCTGCCGATCAAGCGATCAATGCCTTCGACGCCGTGCTGCAGGCTGGGCAGGATCTCGGCATCCGGCTTGCTGGGTACCACGCACTCGACTCGCTTCGCAGCGAGAAGGGATACCGGCACCTGGGTCATGACATCGGGCCAGCAGACGATCCCTATGAGGCGGGGCTCGGATTCACCGTCTCAAAGAAGAAGCAGGAGAGCTTTGTCGGCCGGCCAGCCCTCGAGGCGCGGGCGCAACACGCACCCCGGCTGCGTACCGTCTTCGTTGCCCTGCAGAACCCCGAACCCGTGTTCGTGCACGACGAACCCGTGCTGTACGAAGGCAAGATCGTGGGGAGGATGACCAGCGGATCGTACGGTTACACGCTCGGTCGTGCCTGCGGGATCGCAATGATCACCGCGGATACGCCAGACACCGGCCGCTTCACGATCGAGTGCGGCTCCATCGAGTACGACGCCGACGTCTCGAGCACACCCTTCTATGACCCCGAGAATGCGCGTTTGCGCGGATAGCAGACCCGCTCACTGATGGGCGCGCAGACATGAATTGCGGCGCTTTCTATGGTGGGCGTACTGCGAAGTTACTGCAATCGACCGAGGGAGACTTCTGACCTCGGTTCCTTGATGGATGAGGCCCTGTCTAGCGCTCCACGGTTGAGGTCTCGCACCCCTGGTGCTTCTCCACGTCCGAAGAAGCTTTCCTCATCCATTGTACCAAAGCTGGTTTTGGCCTACTCAGAAGGGTTGGCGATCCACGAGATAGCCAAGGAGTTCAAGATCAACCGAGTCACGGTGAGTAAGCATCTTGAGCAGGCCGGAGTGAGCAAGCGACCACGGAGCATGAACAACGAGCAGATAGATGCGGCAGTCCAGGACTACGCCGCTGGCCAGTCCCTCGACATGATTGGCAAGCGTCTCGGCTTCGATTCGACGACCGTACTCAAAGAGCTCAGACTGCGCGGGGTAAAGATGCGGGATACTCATGGCCGCGAGCGCCGATAGTCATTAAGGGCATCAATCATCTTGGCGACATCGATTTCAGGATGAACTTCACTAAGGACGGTGAGCCGGGTCGGGGCACCCTTTCGGTGCTTTGCTTTCTGGTAACCAGGCGTTGAGATCTTGTCTCGATGACTGGACAGCCGATCGCTAAAGAGTCGCAGCCGCGCGAACGCTTTGCCAGCTCGATGCGGCAGTGACGGCTGAGCCCTGGAAACTGCCGCTCGATGAGCCAGGAGCTGGTCGTCGGTCAGGCGCTTCGTGAACTCGTAGTAACTGTGGAGCGCCCACTGTTCTGTAGGGCTGAGCATGATGAATGCTCCTCCGGATTCAGAGAACCATTCGTCCTTTAAATGATGATGTTGGGTCAGATAGGTGGTGTTGGTAAGTCTTGTCATTGCGACAGAGGACTATGAGGTGGCGCGCGAGATTGGTCAAGAAGAATCCCTTGAACGGCAATGTGCTTGACCAACCGACCGGTCGGTTGGTACAATTGAACGAACATGGAAAACACACGTCAGGCGATTCTCGATCACGCATCTCGTCTCTCAGTAGCGCAAGGGGAGGTCCCGTCGCTTAACGTTCTAGCGACGGCCGCCGGAATCTCTAAGGGCGGGCTCATCCATCACTTTCCTAGTCGTGATGCGCTTCTGATTGCCTTGGCGGAGCAGGGCATCACTGCGGTCGATGCAGCGCTAGAGGAAGCTGCCGGTCATGGCGAAGTATTACAGACCTGGCTAGAACTCTCCCTCCCCGACCAGCAAGGCGTCGCACTCTTCCAGTCGCTTGCAGCCGTGTTCTTCGCTGGAAGATCTGATCACACGGCAATCCAGGAACTCGTGTCAGAGGCGAACCAACGATGGGAGGCACTTCTGGGGATTGAGCTCGGCAGCGCGACCGCGGCTCGCGTTGCTCGATTGCTTGGTGATGGGCTACTGCTTGGCGCCATCTCCGGCACGATATCTAGTAACGACACGGCTGCGTACCTGCGCACTGCACAAGACGCAGTCAATGCGCTGATTGAGACTCAGCGATGATCACAGCAGGCCTTCTTCTTGCCATTGCGGGCCTCGCGCTGCTGGACTCTTTGAATCCCGCGACCATCGTGGCAGTTACGTTGATTCTGTTGGCCGCTCCCAAAAGAGCTGGTCTCATCGCCCTCGCTGCAGTAACCGGTGCCGCGCTCACCGTCTTCGCAGTCGGCGCAACGCTGTTCCTATCAGCGGGAGCGGCATCCGGTGCAGTCGACGGCATCATCGTTGGCCTCAGGTTTTTGGCATTTGGTGCTGCCGGCATTGCCCTAATCGTCAGCGGTGTCCGACGATTCCGAGACCGAGACAGAAAACAGATTGCTCTACCTGCGTGGTTCACCCCATGGACCGCGCTCCCTTTCGGCGTGCTCCTGACTGCTGCCGATCTCCCCAACGCGTTTCCGTACTTCATAACCATCGAAAGAATGGTGTCTGCCGACGTCGAGCCGCTTGTCGGTCTACTCATCATTCTTGGGTACACGCTCGTCTACTGCCTGCCGTGCCTTATTCTGCTTCTGGTCGGAACGATAAACCGCGATCGCACCAGGAACTGGCTCGAACGCATCGTGACGAAATTCGGAACGGGCACGATCAAGCGGTCAATCCCCATCGCGCTCATAACGATCACAGCTGGAATTGCGGTGGCATCAATTCCGTTCGCACTCTTCTGATCCCTATCGAGCAGGATCTTTGTCAGCGGTACACCTCACAGAGGTGACCAAATCACCGAATTCATGTACCGATGTTAGGTGTCCTTAGAGGATTAGAAATAAGTAACAGGGGTGGAGACTGACATGCTCCATGCCAGCCCAGATACTGCAATCACAAAAAGAGGCCGCCCCGGTACAGTGTGACCTCTGTTGTTTTCGCTCATAAACATGAGCATAAATCGGGTTTGGTGGTGGGCGGAGGACGAGATCACGACTGCGAACCCGCCTGTCCGAATAGCGCGGTAACGACCCCGCCGACGTGATCCGACGTGCTCAAAGGCTCAGCCTGTAGCGAGCGTTCTGGGTGTGGAACGCGTGAGGCAACCATGTTGAACACCGGAAGCGGTAAGCCCGGGCCGCGCACAATGTCCGCTGCCGAGATACCCGCGCCTTCGAGAACCTCGACGGCGCGAGGGATAAGGGACGGCATCTCAAGCACTACGACGTTGCCCGGCTCGGCGCGACGCCATCCGAGGCCCGACACTCGAATCATGGCATTTCGATGCGTGACATCGCTCATTACTCCTAAGGCACGAGCTCTATAGAGCAGCGCCTGCATGCTGACGCCCCAGTGCTCCTTAAGTTGTCGCAGAGTTGCCCACCCCTTGTTTGTCGTGGTGCGGGGCAGGTACTGCCGGATCTCCTCGGCGGGCATGAGGAATTCGGAGGCAAAACGATGAGCTTGATCCTCTGCGATACGACCGCCTGGCTCGGCATCGGCATGCATGATCAGGTGCCCGAGTTCGTGTGCGACATCAAAGCGCTGCCGGTAGTAGTCGTCTTTGTCAGGGTGCAGAACGATGATCGGTCGCCCACCCGCTTCCATCGAGTAGGCATCAATGGACGCAGTTTGCGGCGCGCTAAAGACCACGAGCACTCCCGCACGCTCAGCCAGACGCACGAGGTGCTGCACTGGCCCCGCGGGAAGACTGAAGTGCTCTCTCGCAGCCCTCGCGGCTTGCTCAGGGCCGTCGCCTGAGATTTCAGTGGCGGACAGTGGGAAAGCAGGCAGATCGCGCAGGGGGAACTCGACACTCTTCTCCATGAGCGCCGCAATATCCCCGGCTAGCCGTCCATAGGCAAAAGCCTGATCCTGCGCGAGTTGCGTCGTCGATCGTAGGGACCGGAAATGCGGTATAGCCGGGAGCGGCGCGACACCACTAGTCGGCGCAAAGAACTGCGGCTCGACCTGCAGGGCGACGCTGAGTCTCGCCACCGCCGAGCTGTTCGGTTTCTTCGTGCCGTTCTCCCAAGCAGACACCGAAGCGGGCGTCATCTCAATGAGCTCAGCGAGCTTGATCTTTTTGAGGCCGGCAAGCTGTCGAGCGAGCGTGAGGCGCCCGCCGTCGAACATTGCGGACACGCCAGCTAGACGCCCCGAGGGGCGAGTCGTGGAATCCATGAGGTTAGTTGCCCTCGGCGCGGTTGGTGCCCTCGCCCTCGGCAGGACGCAGCTTGACCACCGCGTCCTCGACTTCGGTCGACGGAGGCGTTCCGGGAAGCTTCGGACCCTCGGGAGCTATGCCTCCCCCAGCGCCGCCAGTCCCGCCTGACACGATGAGACGCCTCCAGTGCCAAGGTCCATCGCCCCAGTGCTCCGGTGCCCGGCTCCGTCCGATGTAGACCTCAAAAGATCCGTTCTCACGGTTGAAGGCGTGCGCCAGAATCAGGGTCGATCCGACGAACTCGTCGATGGCGACCGTTTCCGGCTCATCCATATCGAGGTCTGCGAAGTCGAAGAGCACGGTATCTGCGTCGATGAACGGCTGGTTCGCTACCTGTAGCTTGCTGTCGCTCTTTTGTCCCCAGATGAGCTTGTCGATGTCGCCGAAGCGATAGGACTGGAGCAGCCAGCGAACGTCTCCGAACGCCCAGCCAGGCGAGCCGTTGAAGTTGCTCCTGTTGATGAAGTCGGGGTCGAGGCGAGGCATGGCCTCGAAAGCCTCGGTGCTGATGCCCTGGCGAAGGATGTCCCGACCGTGGTCGGCAGAGGCACCTTCGGGGAGCGCGTACTTGCCGGAAGATGTTGCACGGTCGAGCAGGTCGAGCAGGTACTTGTATGCAAGAAAGCCAACGACGGACTGGTCATGACCGGCTTCTTCGTCGTAGTCCTGGGCGACGCGAGCGAAGGCCGTCGTCGAGGCCCAGTGGAGCAGGTCGATCACGCCAGCGGCCTTCAGCGCCGCGACGATGTCATTCTCTTCGGTCATGCGCTCATGCTATACGCAAAACAGTATTCAGTGTGGTAGACCTTTACTCTCGGCGTGTCACTCCGCACGAGAACGCGATGTTCATGAGTGACCACACGGCAAGGAGTTTCTCATGACCAACCCCAATGATCGACATGTTATTCAGAATCCCGATGGAGGCTGGGATGTCAAGGCATCCGGCGCCACGCGAGCATCCGCCCACCGCGACACTCAGGCCGAGGCAATTCACCGCGCCCGAGAGATCACGCATAACGCCGGTGGCGGCGAAGTGGTGATTCACGGCCGCGACGGACGCATCCGCGATTCCGACACGGTGAGCCCTGGCCGCGACCCGTTCCCGCCGCGCGATTCGAAGTAGCGGCGTAGGCATCCGTGACGAATACCCTTCATTCGTGACGAATCCCACGGAACTCAGCGGCCAAGCGTTTCTGGACTGGCAACTCGAGCACCGATACGACGCTCACGTTGCTCCGCTCAACCGCTGGATCGACGAGAGGAACGAAGCCTCCGCACCGGAATGGCTCCCGTTCATCTCGCCGATCCACGGCGGCGTGAATGCGCGGATTATCACCTTGCTCCGCGACCCAGGTCCACAAGTGGCGCACAGCAAGATGCTGTCCGTTCGCAATGAAGATCAGTCCGCATCTACTCAACTTCGCGCCGTCACCAACGCCGGTCTCAGCGCCTCTTCATACACACCCTGGAACTCGTACCCCTGGTATCGCAAAGTCCAAAAGGACAAGCTGACGACGGTTGAGCAGATTACGGGGGCACCGCTCGTGCTCGACTTGATGGCGCTCCTCCCCGAAGTCAGAGTGTTGATTCTCCACGGGGACGATGCAGCTGAAACATGGTGGCGAGTGTCGAAACTCGACCCGAGAGTGGAAAGCCGCCACGACCTCACCGTGCTGCGAACCTTCCATTCCAGCGCCAGCGGAACGCGTGGAACAGTCGCGGAGAAGGAAGCCAAGATCGCCCACATCGAGGAGACTTGGGCGCGCGCTGCCGAACTGACAAAACGACAGTGACTGGGTATGCGTTGTATGTTCCACAACGTGAAATCTCGATCGGAAGATTGAAGTCCTCCGGCATCGGAGCATAATTCGAGGTCTGCTCCTCATTGCCGTGCGGCTTGCAGAGGAACCATCCGGTTCGTCGGCCGCATCAAGAATGAGGAGGTGGCTCACATGAGTGAGACATCCGGATTCCCGCAGTACGCGGGAGCCACAAGTGAGATGCGGACCCTGGCGGTTCGCATCACCGACGACCTGCGAGCGCAGTTGGACGTCATCGCCCAACTCAATGACCGCAGCGTCACCGAAGAAATCCGTCTCTCGCTGGAGGACTGGATCGAGCGCAGCAAGTCCGATCCGCAAGTGCTCAAGCGTGCCGAGACGGTCCGGGCGGACATCGAGCGCGAGGCCCAGACCAAACGCAACGCCATAGAGGCGATCTTCGCCAAGGAGCCCGCCAAGAAGGCGACTCCCCCGAGCCGCGACGCTGCCAAGGACAAGGCTCCGGGCAGCTGAGCGAAGGACGAGACCCTGGTCGGCTGGAGGCTTTTACAGCTTCGCCGCCACGGCTCTCCTCGCCGCATTGCGCGCAGCCTCGGGGCGCGGTCGCACCTGAACGCCACAGCGGACGGCCGGACCGTTCCTCAACAGGGGTATGGCACGACTACGACGCGATGTGTGGCGCCACCCGCTCTCCGGAAACGCCGCCGCGTCGTAAGCTTTGCGTATAGCGAAAAGAGGCGACAATGTCTGAACGCCAGCAGGCCCAGGGTGACGCTGAATCGGAGCAACTCGCCGCCCTTCGCGCCGCGATCCAAATCGGCATCGATGACATCGAGGACGGCAAGTACGAGAACGTCGACGACGCTCACTCTTGGGTGCACGAGATCGCCGAAACGGTCACGCCCCAGTTTGTGGCGTAGTTGGGGGCATACCGCATCCGCACATCCGCGGCGGCGAAGGCCGATGTGCGCGAAGCCCTGCAGTACAGCGCATTTCGGTTCGGCACTGCCGCAATGGGGCGGTACGCCGAACTGATCGCTCGCACCCTCGCCGATATCACGACCTCCCCGCTGGGCACCGGAAGCCACGAGCGGTCCGATCTCGGGGAGGGCATCCGCGCCCGCCATCTCAAGGCGAGCAACAGAGGGAGCGAAGTCAACGACCCACGGCACATCGCCTTCTATCGTGTGGACGGCAACAACGTTCTGGTGCTGAGGGTTCTGCACGAGGCACGCGACCTTCCTAGCCACCTACCGAACTAACCGCGCTGGAAGAGGACCGCGCGATGCCGTTCCAGACATGGTTAGAGGCGATAGCGAAGTCTTTCTGCAATTGGACATCGACGAGGACCTCAATTGCAGAAAGCCTTCTTTGGTGGACCCTAGGAGATTTGAACTCCTGACCTCCTCGATGCGAACGAGGCGCGCTACCAACTGCGCCAAGGGCCCGTGTAACAGTTAGCAAGGCTAGCATCCACGAGCCGATGCAATTTCGAGCGCTGCAACTTCGAGCCAATGAGTGAGAACCGTGACGCAGACGGCGCCGTTGCGCTCCACGATCCTGCCGCGGTAATCGCTAGTCATTGGGCCGTGCGCGCGGGGCGCCGCACATACAGTCCAAAGCGCGCGAGATCGCCGAGCGTGAATGCGGCGTCGCCGAGGCCGACCTCAAGCAGTCGCTCGAACAGGCGGCGATCGCGCTGGGCACCACGCACGACGGTGTCGAGCACGATGGGCCAGTCGATGATCCGGTACAGCGCGCGAGACTGCCGGTACTGACGGCCGAAGCGCGCGGCAAGGGCTCTCGGGTAAGTGACTGCCGCAGCATCCGGAGCTTCGATGGCGGCCCGACCAGCCAGGGCGCCGGAGACGATCGCGCTGAAGATTCCCTCCCCGGTGAACGGGTTGATGAGGCTCGCCGCGTCGCCGACCAGCAGCGCGCGACCGACCG
>JBGSTT010000236.1:0-2268 GCA_041736385.1 Rhodoglobus sp.
TCATGAGAGTTCCCTTCCTTGGGTCTCGATACTGGCTGTCGATGACGTGACTGCGGTTGCGCGCAACTCACGGCGAAGGATCTTGCCGATCGGGCTCTTCGGGAGTTCATCGACGAATCGCACCGACTTCGGCACTTTGTACGCCGCGAGGGCCTCCCGGCAGTGCGCGATCACCGCTGCCTCGGTCGGGGGGGTCTGCGGGGCAACAACGTAGGCACGCACACTCTCTCCTCCCATGTCGTCGGGAACTCCGACCACACCGACCTCAAGCACACCCGGCATTGAAGCAATGCGCTCCTCCACCTCGTTGGGGTACACATTGAACCCGCTCACGAGGATCATGTCCTTCTTACGGTCGACGATCGTGAAGTAGCCATCGGCATCCATCTGCGCAATATCGCCCGTGTGCAGCCAGCCGTCCCTGAGTGTCGCGGAGGAGTCGTCCGGCCGTTGCCAGTAGCCGAGCATGATCTGTGGCCCGCGCGCGACGACCTCGCCAGCCTCACCGACAGCAACAGGCTTGCCGTCCTCGTCAACGCACCGCAGATCGGTCGATGGCACCGGGATGCCGATCGTTCCGTCTTTGCCGGTGCCGCCGAGCGGGTTGAAACTCAGCACGGGTGATGACTCGGTGAGTCCATAGCCCTCAACGATCGGCGTGCCGGTCATGTCGCGCCAGCGGGAGGCGACTGACTCGTGCAGCGCCATACCGCCTGCCGCCGAGGCCCGCAGGTGCCTTGGTGGGCTATCGACAAACCAGCGCTCGTTCATTAGCGCGTTGAAGAGGGTGTTAACACCGGTCAGCCACGTCACGCGGTAGTTCTCGAAGGCCCGCTTGAGGTTGCTCGGTGGTCGCGGGGATGGCACGAGGATGTTTCGGGCACCCAGGTGGAAGAAGCCGAGCAGATTCACCGTGAAGGCGAAGACGTGATAGAGCGGTAGGGCCGTCAGCACGACCTCAGCGCCCGGCCGCATGAAGCTGCCGCACATCGAAATCATCTGCAGAGTGTTGGCGACAAGGTTGCCGTGCGAGAGCATCGCGCCCTTCGATACGCCCGTTGTACCGCCGGTGTACTGGAGTGCCGCAACAGTCTCGGGGCCAACACCCTCGAGGTAGCGCTCGGCCGCGCTGTCGCTCTTGCGACCCCGACCTGCTGCCAGTGCAGCCTGTAGGCCGATGTGCTCGACCGTGATCGGCGGAAGTGAACGACTCCACACGCGTTGTACGCCACGGATTACTCCCGCGATGACCGGGGGGAAGAACTCGGCGATGCGCACGGTGACGACGGTCTCGATCGAGGTCGCAGCCTTCACTTCAGGCACCCGGTCGGCGAACATGTCGATGACGACGAGCACGCGGGCTCCCGAATCCGAGAACTGGTGAGTCATCTCTGACGCGGTGTAGAGCGGGTTGGTGTTGACGAGCACGCAGCCTGCCTTGAACACGCCGAAGGCGACGACGGGGTAGCTCAGACAGTTGGGCATCTGCACCGCCACCCGTTCGCCAGCCTCAAGACCGACAACTTCGCGAAGGTATGCCGCGAAGTCGTCAGAAAGCGAGTCCACCTGCTTGAAGGTGAGCGATCCGTTCATGCCATTCGGCATGCACTGGGTGAACGCGATGGTGTCTGCGTATGTGCTCGCCGCCTTAGCGATCAGAGCCGGCAGGTGCGCAAACGGGATGTCACCCACTTCGTGCGCAACATCGCTCGGGTAGTGGGCCAGCCAAGGGCGTTCGGTCATCGTCGATCTTTCGCCAGAAGGGTCACCGCCGGCGGGGATGCCGACGCTGGTATCTCGCAGTCAGCATATCGTGGACGCGCCTTCGCAGAAAGCAAGTGCCGGGGGAGGCCCAGGGATGGGCAGGGCCTCCGAGCGCTAGGACTTTCCTTGGCTGCTGAACTCGGCCCGTGGCGCCGGATCCGCAGTCATTCGCTTCTGACGGGGCCGTTCGATGGCGCACTGCAATACGCTGTTAACATGAAGTTTCTCGGTTTCGTCTCCAGCGCCGGGCAGTTGGTGCTGCTCGTTATGGGATCCATTGTTTTTGTTGCCGGTCTCGTGCTCGTCGCGAGTCTCGCCTTCCCGCCGCTCTTGGCGGGCTTTACGCGCTAGAGCTGCGCAACCGCGAAGGTGTCGCACGCGTTTGGGCCGCCCTCGAACCCGGTAGTGAACCAGCGCTGGCGCATTTCGCTTGAACCGTGCGTCCACGTTTCTGGAGTGACTTGTCCCTGCGTCGCCTCCTGAATGCTGTCATCCCCGACGGCG
>JBGSTT010000281.1:0-2090 GCA_041736385.1 Rhodoglobus sp.
CGGCCGCCCTTGGGGCCGCGCACTCAACGAACGGCCGCGCACTGTCGGTCTCGTTCCACTGGCGAGGGCGTGCCGTACCGGCCTCAGGTGGCGCACACCGCGCATCCACACCGCACACAGCAAGGACACAGGCAACTGCCAGATACTGGTCTTATGGCTGATGGACCGAAGATTCTTATTGTCGATGACGAACCCAATATCCGCGACCTCCTCACCACGAGCCTTCGCTTTGCGGGGTTTGCGGTGCGCGCGGTCGGTAACGGCGCGCAGGCGATTTCCGCTGTGCTTGAGGAGGAGCCAGACCTCATCATTCTGGATGTCATGCTTCCAGACATGAACGGGTTCGGCGTCACGAAGCGGCTCCGGGCCTCCGGCTACACGGCCCCGATTCTTTTTCTGACGGCCAAGGACGACACCGAAGACAAGATCACCGGCCTGACGGTCGGCGGCGACGACTACGTCACGAAGCCGTTCAGTCTCGACGAGATTGTTGCACGCCTAAAGGCGATCCTCCGACGCACGATGCAGGACGACGAGGAAGCGGTCATTCGCACCGGTGAACTCTCGATGGATCAGGACACCCACGAGGTGACCATCGGCGCCGAGCAGATCGAACTGAGCCCGACCGAGTTCAAGTTGCTGCGCTACCTCATGCTCAACCCCAACCGGGTTCTCTCGAAGGCGCAGATTCTCGACCACGTGTGGGAGTACGACTTCAACGGCGACGCTGGCATTGTCGAGAGCTATATTTCGTATCTGCGACGCAAACTCGATCAGCACACGGATGAGCCGTTGATCCAGACCAAGCGCGGCTTTGGCTACATGCTTCGGTCAAGCAAAGTCTGAACGCTCAGCGTTTCGCTGTCACGCGCAGGTAGCCTAAATACCTGATGCACGAGAACCTCGACGAGTGGTGGAACCGAATCCCACTCCGCACGAAGGTCACGGGAGTGACCGTGCTGTTGGTGACCCTCGGACTCGTCGTCGCTGGCGCCGGAACCATGACGGTGCTGCAGACCTATCTGATCGGTGAGGTTGACACCAAGGTCGATCTCGTGGCGCAACAACTCGACGGGTCGTTCATCACGTTTGAGCCGCCTGGCGAAGATCCTCAGTGCACCGTCACAACCGCACCGACGGACTACTTCATCGCCGTACTGAACTACGAAGGCGCGATGCTCTGCAGCAATCGCACGATGCAGGCCGCACAACCGGTCGTTGAGTCGCTCACGCTGCAGCGAGTCGCCGCCAGGCAAGACGCCTTCACGCTTCCCAGCACGGACGCACCGGGGCAATGGCGCGTCATGGCGTTCCCGGTGACCTCCCCCGTTTCGGACAACTACTTCTCGATTGTGGTGGGGCTGGACCTGGCCGACTCCAACGCGACGATCGGGCGCCTCGCCGCGACCTTCCTCTTCTTCGGACTGACGGTTGTGATTCTCGGCGGAGCACTCACGCGCTTGCTTGTGACCAGCACCTTCGCCCCGCTTCGCGAAGTTGAGGCGACCGCTGCGCGCTTCGCTGGCGGTGACTTCAGCCAACGGTTAGGCGGCGCGACGCCGAACACCGAGGTCGGTCGCCTGAATCGCTCGCTCAACTCGATGCTCTCCCGCATCGATCGTGCGTTCGCCGACCGTGCGAAGACGATCGATCAGATGCGACGCTTTGTCGGCGATGCCAGTCACGAACTGCGTACGCCCCTCGTCTCCGTTCGTGGCTACGCCGAGCTGTACCGTATGGGCGCACTCCCGAAAGAGGAAGACGTCAGCCAGGCAATGGAGCGCATCGAAAAGGAGGCCATTCGCATGGGCGAGCTGGTCGTAGACCTTCTCGAACTGGCTCGAATCGACGAAGCGAAGCCCTTGCAACTCAGCGTCGTCGACCTCGTTCCCCTCGCTCAGGATGCCGCTCTGGATGCCATGGCTTCGTACCCGAATCGGCTCGTGACCGTCATCAGCACGGACGAAGTGCAGCCGGATGCCGCGACAGAGTCCGCCCCGGCCGCAGCAAAAACCCATGAACTGTCATCCGCGGCAACGGGCCCGATCGCGTTCGCCGGCGCGACCCTCGCCAGACTCGGCGCTCGCCGG
>JBGSTT010000293.1:0-1643 GCA_041736385.1 Rhodoglobus sp.
GAGTCTGGCGCGGACGCCATTTACCCGGGCTACGGCTTCCTCTCCGAGAACCCTGAACTCTCTCGTGCCGCAGCTGAGGCGGGCATCACTTTCATTGGTCCACCGAGCAGCGTGCTCGAGATGGCTGGCAACAAGGTCACCGCCAAGGAGTATGCCATTGCGGCAGGCGTGCCGGTCCTGCGATCGACACCGGCGTCCCGTGACATCGAAGAACTACTCGCAGGAGCCGCGGAGATCGGGTTCCCGGTGTTTGCCAAAGCGGTCGCCGGTGGGGGAGGACGCGGCATGCGGCGCGTCGAACGAGCCGAGGATCTGCGTGACGCACTCGAGGCGGCCATGCGCGAGGCTGACAGTGCATTCGGTGACCCGACGATGTTCATTGAGCAGGCCGTCGTTCGGCCGAGGCACATTGAAGTGCAAATTCTTGCGGATGCCCATGGCGAGACTGTGCACTTATTCGAACGCGACTGCTCGGTTCAGCGACGTCATCAGAAGGTCATCGAAATCGCCCCGGCGCCGAACCTCGACGAGAACATCCGACAGGCGATGTACCGGGATGCGATCGCCTTCGCTCGGTCCATTGGTTACGTCAACGCCGGCACCGTCGAGTTTCTGCTCGATACCGCCGGTGATCGCCTCGGCGAGCACGTCTTCATCGAGATGAACCCGCGCATTCAGGTCGAGCACACCGTCACAGAAGAGATCACCGACGTCGACCTCGTACAGTCGCAAATGCGTATCGCCTTCGGCGAGAGCCTTGCCGAGCTCGGGTTGCTTCAGGCAGACATTCAGATGCGCGGGGCCGCGTTACAGTGCCGCATCACGACAGAGGACCCGGCGGCGGGATTCCGGCCGGACACCGGCAAGATCACCACCTACCGATCGCCGGGTGGCGCCGGCATCCGCCTTGACGGTGGAACCGTCAGCGCTGGTGCGCAGATCTCGCCGTACTTCGACTCGATGCTCGTCAAGATGACAAGTCGTGGCCGAGACTTCGCCTCTGCGGTTCGCCGTTCTCGCCGCGGTCTCGCCGAGTTTCGCTTGCGTGGCGTCACGACCAACATCCCGTTTCTGCAAGCGGTCCTCGACGATCCTGACTTTATTGCCGGCGACCTCAGCACCGCGTTCATCGAGGAGCGCCCGCATCTTCTCAACTCCCATCGCTCGAAAGACCGCGGAACCAAGGTTCTCAACTGGCTGGCAGAAGTCACCGTCAATCACCCGAACGGCGATGGTGCCGGACTCATCAACCCGAGCATCAAGCTCCCGATCGTTGACCTGGAACAGCCAGCTCCCGCGGGTTCCCGCCAGCGGCTGCTCGAACTCGGGCCGGTCGAGTTCGCGGCGGCCCTGCGCGCGCAGACCGCGCTTGCCGTCACCGACACGACGTTTCGAGACGCGCACCAGTCGCTATTGGCAACTCGGGTGCGCACGCGCGATCTCGCGGCAGTGCTCCCGTACGTCGCACGCCTGACGCCGCAACTGTTCTCGATCGAGGCTTGGGGAGGTGCGACCTACGATGTCGCGCTGCGCTTTCTGTCGGAGGATCCGTGGGAACGATTGTCGACGATGCGCGAGGCACTGCCGACGATCGCCATTCAAATGCTGCTGCGCGGTCGCAATACCGTCGGGTACACGCCGTA
>JBGSTT010000012.1:0-6061 GCA_041736385.1 Rhodoglobus sp.
GAGATCGCCGCCGCTATCGTGGAGCGCGCCGGGGCCGAGCGCACGAGTATCCTCGGGGATTCATCTGGCGGCGGGATGGCGCTCGCCGTCGCGATGCAGTTTCGCGACCGCGGCGTGTCGCCCTTGCGGTCGATCGTGCTCATCTCGCCGTGGCTCGACATTTCAGGCACCGACCCGCGCCTCGCCGAGCTCGAACCCTCTGACCCGTGGTTGGCGGTTGCAGGGACCCACGCCGCCGGCGCCCTCTACCGAGCGGAACTTGCCGAAGACGACGTGCTAGTCAGCCCCATCCATGGATCGCTCGCGGGACTCGGCCCGATCACGATGTTCAGCGGAACCCGCGACATACTGAACGCGGATGCCCACCGCCTCGTTGCGCTTGCCGCCTCTGTCGGCCACGCGCTCGACTTCCACGAAGGCCGCGGCATGATCCACAACTACCCGATTCTGCCGATGCCAGAGGGCGATGTGGCGCGGAGCGTGATCCTGGAGGCTGTGTCGCGCTGATCGCAGCGCCAAGCTGGCCGCGCCAGTGCGCGAGTTGTCTACGCTCGGGGGATGACCAAAGTCACAGCGGCCTCGTGGCCAGCAGCGATCACCGCCATAACCCTGTTCGTTGACGACGTCGCGGCAGCCAAGGCGTTCTACGTCGAAGTATTCGGGCTAGATGTGCATTACGAAGATGGCGTCTCGGTCGTTTTCGACTTTGGCAACACGCTCGTCAACCTGCTGCAGTCATCCGAGGCAATAGACCTGATCGCCCCAGCGTCAGTTTCGAGCGCTGCCGATGGCGCGGCGGTTCAGTTCACCATCACGGTTGATGACGTGGATGCGACGTGCGAGCTCGTCATCGCGCGGGGCGCCACTCTGCTCAACGGCCCAATCGACCGGCCGTGGGGCATCCGAACCGCAGCGTTTCGTGACCCGGCCGGGCATATCTGGGAAATTGCGACGTGACGGCGGTGGCGAGCGCCTGCATTGCTCTGAGGGGATGACGGGAATCGAACCCGCGTAATCAGTTTGGAAGACTGGGGCTCTACCATTGAGCTACATCCCCACGGCTGGTCCTATGACCAATCGTTCGGCAGCTAGCCTAACGCATCATTGATGCGCGGCTTCTTGCTGACATGGCGCCGTGCGCCCCGATACGATTCGGTAGTCAGCTGCCGCCTACCGTCATTGGGGACCCATGGACAAGCCAACGTTCTCGCAGCGTTTCCGCTACTGGTTCGACACTTGGATGTCGCGAGGCACGCTGGCACTGATGGCGCTCCTCGGTATCGCCACCATCGCCCTCGTGCTAGTGGTAGGCGTCGTTGTCGCAGTCTTCCGCCAGACCCCTGATGATGACCCGCAGCGTAGTTTCGGTGACATCCTGTGGGGGAACCTGATGCGCACCCTCGACCCTGGCACTATGGGCGGCGATACCGGCTGGGGTTTCCGAATCTTCATGTTGATCGTCACCATCGGTGGTCTCATCATCGTCGCGAGTCTCATCGGCATCATCTCCGGCGCCTTCGACTCCAAGGTTGAGGAGTTGCGCAAGGGCCGATCGAAGGTGCTCGAGAAAGACCACACGCTCATTCTTGGCTGGAACTCCAAAGTGTTCGCGGTCGTCAGCGAAATCTGCATCGCGAACGAGTCCAGACGACGACCCGTCATCGTCGTGCTGGCCGACAAAGACAAGGTCGAGATGGAGGATGAGTTGCGCGCGCAGGTCTGGCGGATCGGCAAGACCAAGATCATCTGCCGAACCGGCAACCCCATGAGTCTGACTGATCTCGAGATCGCGAATCCGGCGACCTCGCGAAGCATCATCCTGCTGGCAGCGGACGGCAGCCCCGACCCCGACGCTGACGTTATAAAGACGGCACTGGCGCTCACAAACAACCCTCGCCGAAAGGCAGAGAGGTACCACATCGTTGGCGAACTCGAATCCTCGGCGAGCCTCGAAGCGGCCACGCTGGTAGGCCGTGACGAGGCACACTGGGTGCTTGGCCACGACCTCATCTGCCGCATCACCGTCCAGAGCTGTCGCCAGAGCGGGCTCAGTGTCGTCTATTCGGAGTTGCTCGATTTCGAGGGTGACGAGATCTATTTCACCGAGCAGCCTGCCCTGTACGGACAGTCGTACTTTGATGCGCAGCTCGCCTTCTCTGAGAGCACGGTAATGGGTATCGTCAAGGCTGGCGTTGTCCAAGTTAACCCGCATGCAGACGCCGTTTACGAGTTGGGGGATCAGCTCATCGTCATTGCTGAAGACGACAGTGCTATCCGCTTGACTGCTCCCGGTATCCCCGACGTGGCGGCAGTCAGCACCTCCACAGCGGCCAAGCCAAGGCCAGAACGCACGCTCGTGCTCGGGTACAACACCGGCCTCATACGCATGCTCGAGGAGCTCGACGAGTACGTCGCACTTGGCTCGGAGGTGACCGTTCTCGCGGACGTTCCGGCAGCCGACTACCCGAAGCTTGACAACATTACGATCGACTTCAGGCGCGGCGACTCCACCAATCGAGCCGTGTTAGACGGACTCAAGGTGGCCGGCTACGACCACATCATTGTGCTCGCCGACAAAGCGGGCCTCGATGTGCAACGGGCAGACAGCAAGACTCTGATCACCCTGCTTCAGCTCCGTGACATGGAGGTGCGCACGGGAGTTGACCTGAACATCGTCAGCGAGATGCTCGATGACAGAAACCGTGAGCTCGCCGAGGTTACGAACGCCGACGACTTCATCGTGAGCGACAAGCTCATCAGCCTGATGCTGTCGCAAGTATCGGAAAACCAGAAACTGACAGACGTGTTCAAGGAACTCTTTTCAAGTACCGGATCCGAGGTCTACCTTGCCCCAGTTGAGCAGTTCGTCTCGCCGGGTGTCGGCGTCACGTTCTACACCGTGCTTGAGGCGGCTCGAAATCGCGGTGCGACCGCGCTCGGGTTCCGGATCGCTGCGGATGCGCATAACAGTGACCGGCGCTATGGCGTGACTTTGAACCCGCTAAAGACCGAGGTGCGAAGCTTCTCAGCTGGCGACAAGATCATCGTGCTCGCTCCGGGGTAACTCGGCGTTGCGAATCGAGAGAACCGAGTTCGATCGTCACAGCAGGTCTCCGGTGTGCACGCGAATTTTTTTTGCTGGTGCCGTCATAGTTGAGCAAGTGCCGGTCAAAGATTCCAACGTCCTGAAGTCGGCGAGCCAGGTGCGCCGAGACTAACGGCCTTGCCTCGACCGTTGTCCGCTAGACTTGCCGAGGCCGTTTTCGTAGCTGCCCTAGTTTTGTTAGCGGGATAGCCGAAGGTGATAGCTCCGGGGCGTAGCTCAGCTTGGTAGAGCGCTCGGTTTGGGACCGAGAGGCCGCAGGTTCGAATCCTGTCGCCCCGACGCAGAACATCACCTCACGACAACCATCAGGAGAAATGCAGCGTGAAGACCACCGTCGAGAAGTTGAGTCCCACCCGTGTCAAGCTCAGCATCTCTGTGACCCCTGAAGAACTCAAGCCGAGCATCACCCATGCCTATGAGCACATCGGTTCGCAAGTCAACATCCCCGGCTTCCGCAAAGGCAAGGTGCCGCCGCAGCTCATTGACCAGCGCGTCGGACGCGCCGAAGTCCTGAATCACGCGGTCAACGACGGCCTAGACAAGTTCTACCGCCAAGCGGTCACCGAGGAGAAGATTCGCGTTCTCGGTCGCCCGCAGGCCGATGTCACGAGCCTGCCAGACGTGAAGGACTTCAGTGGGGACCTCGTCGTTACCATCGAGGTGGATGTCCGTCCAGACTTCGCTCTGCCGAACTACGAAGGTCTTGCCCTGACGGTTGATGCCGTCGAGGTCTCAGCCGACGACGTGAAAGACGAACTCGACGCGCTTCGCAGCCGCTTTGGCACACTCGTGACGGTCGATCGCCCGGCCAAGAGCGGCGACTTCGCGCAGCTGGATCTCGTCGCAAAGATCGGCGACAACGAGGTTGATTCTGCGACCAGCATCTCGTACGAGGTCGGCTCTGGCGAACTCATCGAAGGCATCGACGAGGCGCTCGATTCACTCAGTGCTGGCGAGTCAACCACCTTTGAATCCGTGCTGCTGGGCGGCGATAGCGAGGGTGAGACCGCGCTCATTACCGTCACGCTCCTGGCTGTGAAAGAACGCGAACTGCCGGAGGCTGACGACGATTTCGCTCAGATCGCCAGTGAGTTCGACACCATCAAGGAACTCAAGGCCGACCTGAAAGAGCGGGCCGCCCGCTCGAAGGCATTCGGCCAAGGCGCCCAGGCTCGTGACCAGATCGTCGACGCGCTGCTCAAGCTTGTCGAGATTCCGGTGCCGGACAAGATCGTGGAAGACGAGGTGCACCGTCACCTCGAGGGCGAGAACCGCCTCGACGACGACGAGCACCGCGCAGAAGTGACCGCGACGAGCGAGAAGACCTTCCGCACACAGATCCTCCTCGACTCGATCGTCGAGAAGGAAGAACTCAAGGTGAGTCAGCAGGAACTCACGACCTACCTTGTGCAGGCCGCGGCGCAGTACGGCATGGAGCCTGGCGAGTTCATTCAGGCGCTTGATAAGAACGGTCAGATTCCAGCGATGATCGCGGAAGTCTCGCGGTCCAAGGCGCTGGCTGTCGTGCTCGACAAGGCGAAGGTCGTAGACACCAAGGGCAAGAAGGTGGATGTCTCCGCCTTTACGGCGACCGCGCTCGGCACCGGCGACGACAGCGATGCCGTGAGTGTTTCTGACTTCTCAGACCTCGCTGGCGGCGACAGCCACGGTCACGACTCCGGCACCGACGCGCACGGCCGCAGCGCTGGCCACGAGCACTTCGGCCACGACCACAAGTAGTTCATTCTCCGCTCCGCCCTGGGCGAACTCTGCCCACGGCGAACAGCCCCATTTGTGCTCGTGCGCTCCGATAGATTCGACAGCAAGCGATAACTGAAACGGAGCGCAACCACATGGCCCAACCGGCATTGGTCTCGAGCATTTTTGACCAACTCCTCAAGGACCGCATCATCTGGCTTGGTTCAGAGGTGCGAGACGAAAACGCCAACGAGATTTGCGCAAAAATTCTCCTGCTCGCAGCAGAAGACCCCAAGCGTGACATCTTTCTCTACATCAACTCCCCGGGCGGCTCGATCACCGCCGGCATGGCGATCTACGACACGATGAAGTTCGTGCCGAACGACATCGTCACTGTCGGCATCGGTCTCGCGGCATCCATGGGTCAGTTCTTGCTGTCCTCCGGCACGAAGGGCAAGCGCTACATCACGCCGAACGCGCGCGTACTGTTGCACCAGCCCTCTGGTGGTTTCGGCGGAACCGCAGCCGACATCCAGACCCAAGCCGGCGTCATCCTCGATATGAAGAAGCGGATGGCCGAACTCACCGCAGAGCAGACCGGTAAGTCGGTCGAGCAGATTCTCATTGACAACGATCGAGACAACTGGTTTACCGCACAGCAAGCGCTTGAGTACGGCTTCATCGACCACTTGCGCGAGTACGCATCTGACGTCGTCGGTGGCGGCGGAACCATCGATGCGCCGGGCGCGGGCGAACCAACCAACGGCAAGAAGGACTGACCATGGACAACTTCACATTTGGCAGCGCCGCGCCGACTGCTCAGGGCATCGCGGCCAACATGGATCAGGAATCGCGCTACATCCTGCCATCGTTCGAGGAGCGAACGGCATACGGCTACAAGCGTCAAGACCCGTACGCCAAGCTCTTCGAGGACCGCATTATCTTCCTCGGCGTGCAGATCGATGACGCATCCGCTGATGACGTCATGGCGCAGTTGCTCGTGCTTGAGAGCCAAGACCCTGACCGCGACATCGTGATGTACATCAACTCGCCCGGTGGATCCTTCACCGCCATGACGGCGATCTACGACACCATGCAGTACATCCGTCCGCACGTAATGACGGTGTGCCTCGGCCAAGCGGCCTCCGCCGCCGCCGTACTGCTCGCCGGCGGTACCGCCGGCAAGCGCCTCGCCCTGCCGAATGCTCGCATTCTGATCCTCCAGCCCTCGGCGGGTGGCCAGGGCGGCGGCCAAGC
>JBGSTT010000014.1:0-3957 GCA_041736385.1 Rhodoglobus sp.
TGAAAGACTCGAACCGGATCATCCGAACTCAGCACCGTGACAGCCGAGCCCAGGCGGATGCGCTTGGTCACCGTCGCCAGCCCGGCAAGTACGACCTCCGGGGCAGAGACCGCGAAGTCCACTCGGTGATGCTCGCCGACGCCGATGAAGTCGATACCGACCTCGTCAGCCAGCACGCCCTCCGCGATTACGTTGCGCAGCGATTGCGCTTGGCTGAGAGGCTGACCATCCAGATCGACGGTGACGTCGCCAAAGGTGTCCAGTCCAAACTGAGTGTCACTCGGGATGCTCACGGTGGGCCTTTCCAAATCAATGCGTCCGTATCGACATGGGTAACGAAGGCGACAGAGTAATCATTCCCAATCGCGCTGGCCGTGGCGGCCCGCGAGAAGCTGCTCAACCGCATCGGCCAATTCGCCAATCGGCCGCTGACCGTCCAGCTCGACACTTGCGCCGCGTCGAAGCAGCGGCTCGACCTCCACGACGTACTTGCGTATCTCGGCCTGGTCTTCCTCCGTACGACCATACGGATTGTTTGTGCGGGTCGAGACACGGGCAATGAGAACATCGACCGGTGCGGTGAGCAGGACAACATGGTCGAATCGGTCATAAAAGCGCCCCTGATTCTCGACCGTGCCAGAAACGACCACGTTGCGCTCGCGTTCCAGCAAGGCCGACATTCGAGGCTCGTCCCACATGCCGCTCGGCGTCACCCAGCCACCGTAGTCAGTATCGACTATCTGGTGACCTCGTCGAGCCAGCTCAGCAAGCAACGTCGATTTGCCGGTACCCGACATGCCGGTAATGAGTGTGTGAGCCATCAGCGGACTTCGTAAATGTCGCGACGGTGGCCGACTCTGAGCCCGAGGACGATCAGATGATCATCGTGAACTTCATAGATGATCCGGTAGTCGCCTGTTCGAACTCGCCATTCGCCGGCGCCTCCGACTAACTGAATTGCTCTTGGCGGGCGTGGATTGGATGCGAGGAGGTCGATCGCAGCTTGGACCCTTCGTCGAACTTGGGGATCAAACCTGCGAAGTTGGCGTTCAGCGGCTGGTGCGATCTGAACCAAATAGGTCATGTGAGGCCGAGATCTGCCTTGACTTGATCCCACGGCACCGGTTCACTCCTCGTGCGACGCATCTCTTCACGTGACTCTTCGGCCGCACGGATATCGGTCATGTCCTCGGCCAACTCGATAAGGCGCTCGAGGTCATCCGCATCGATAACGGCGGCGACTCGCCGGCCTCGTCGGGACAAGAACACGGGCTCGTGGTTCGCTCGAGCGCGGTTAATGATCGAGGCAAGCTGATCGCGGGCGTCTGAAACGCTGAGCGGCTGGGCTGTAGACATGCCTTTAGTGTACAGCTGGCCTCTGAAACGTACGACGAAAAAATTCACTGTACATTTTCGTTTGCCGCTTTCTTCCCCTGACCTGCGGCCGGGTTCACGACTGCTTGCTGAGGCTTTCTGGGTTGCGCCACGGCACGATTTCTTCGACCGCTTCGCGAATGTCGGCTGCCGAGGCATCGTGCGACAGGGGCGGGCCGCGCACCGCGCGACCCGCCCATGCATCCGGACTCCGTGCCGCCCAGCTAGTAGACGACCGTCAGCGTGTTCGTGACCGAGATGATGGTGACAACCGCGGCGTTGATAAAGCCCGCGATGTACGGGTTGTTCGTTGCTCGGTAGAGCTTCCGCGAGATCACGGCCGTCACAATCAGGATCAGGATGACCGGGAACAACCAGATACTGAAGATTCCGCCGAAGCCAGGGATCACATCTCCAGTGATGAAGAAGTGGGTGTACTGGGCAGCGACAAGAATGATCGGCGCGAGCGCGTTGAAGAGTGCCAGCACTGCGGTGTTTCCCCACTCCTTGCCCCGGATCGTGAACCGGTTGAAGGCGTTGATGGCCACCGAGTTCGCGACAAAGTACAACAAGAAGAATGGGATGTAGAGCAGAACCATCCAGAGCTTGTCGGCCTCGAAGGCCTTGACCGCGACCACCCACAACCGGAAGTCGGTCTTGAAGAGCCAGTCGAGCACGAAGACGATGCCGAAGGCTGCGGTAACGACGACTGCTGCGAGACCAAGCGAGTGGAACACAGTACGCCAGCCAGGAAGTGCGCCGCTGGCCCGCAGGTTGAGCCCGTTGCCGCGCCCAAAGGCGTAGTACGAGATCGCCATGATCGCCAGTGCAGCGATGCCGTTGATCGCAGCCCAGACCGCGACGAAGAACACCGCACCCTGTACGAACACCGTCGGCACCACGTTGAAGGTGATGCCCAAGATTGGCAGTGCCTGGCTGAGCAGAACCCAGCTGACCGCGGAGACGATCACCGAGACGACGAGGCCGCCCCAGAACCAAGCGAGACCGCGCGGACTGGTTGCCGCGATTTCACGAGGCGCATCCACCTTGAGGCCTGCAAAAGCGCGGGTCGTGAGCAATGCGCGGGCAAACGCGAGCAGGAAGATCCCGAAGCCAATGAGTCCAAGCGTCGTAAAGGCTTCCTTGACCTGCCAGATCTGCGTCTCGGCCGAGATCGGGGTTGGCGCTTCGAATACTTGCTCGAAGTACTCGATCTGGCTGCCGACGGTTTCGGCGGAGATCGTGCCCCACGGGTGGGTTTCCGCGGGAGTGTAGACGATGCGAACCGCCTCGGTGCCGTCGACGTCTTCGCTGTAGAACTCCCCAGCGACGCGCTCTTCGCCGTCAGACGGGTCGATGCCGAAGTTGAGGAAGGACTGGGCGTTCGGCGTGCCGATGTACTCACGCGGCGGCGTCAGCACAGCACCTTCTGGGCTGTAGCTGCGGAAGAAGAACTCGTCGTACTGGGCGGCAACGATGCCGACATCGCGAGCGCCGTAGAGATTCGTGAATGCACCTTCGGCATCCGTGTAGACCCCGTCGTGGTCAACCAGCAGAACTGCTGCGATGAGCGGCGTTTCGGCTTCATTGTCGATGGCGACCGAGAAGTTGGCCGCGCGGGCACCGTTGGAGTGACCGCTCACCCCGATACGGTCGGTGTCGACGTATGGCAGCTCTGAAACGAGCTTGACGACGTCGTACATACCGGTGCCGCCGAGGGTGAGCTGATCGTTACGCAACGGCGAGGAGTTGCCGTGCCCGTACATGTCGATCGTCACGACAACGTAACCGCGACGAGCGAGCTCGACGTAGTTCGCGTCCTGCATCTCACGGTTGTTCCACCAGCCGTGGCTGACGATGATGGCCGGCGCCTTGTTCTCCTCGGTGACCGAGTTCGGCTTGAACATCAGCGCGCTGATCTCCTGTCCAGATGGCGTCTCCCAGCGCATGTCCTTCACGGTGATCGAGCCAGCGCCAGTCTGCACGAGCGATGCGCCAATTGCTGACAACAGCATGAGTGCCAGTGACAGCACCAGCCAGAAGCTGTTCTTCTTAAATAGTCCGGATCTCATTGCGTTCCATACTCCTTTGTGTGGGTGGTTGTGGTGCGGGTGGTCTGGTGTTGGGCGTGCCGTTCAGCGCCAAGGCACAATCTCGGCGACCGCTTCGCGAATATCGGCTGCGGAGGCATCGTCCGGTTGCAGGGCGGCTCGCGCTTCCGCCGCGGAACGCGTGCGATACAAGGCTGTCTCGTGAGCGGCCTGCTCTGGGGTCCACCCCAGGGCGGATGCCGCAATCGCCGCGATCTCGTCGATTGCCGCCGCCCCCTCGTTGACGAACTCGTAAACGATGCGAGTGCGGCGCATCATGACGTCGTCGAGGTGCAAGGCTCCCTCGTGGGTGATCGCGTAGAGCACTTCAGCCCGGAGGTACGCGTCGGCGCCGTCCACCACCTGTGCCATGGCGGGGTCCGCCTCGCACATCGCCACGATGTCGCGCACGTTCGCGCCGTAACGGTGCATGAGGTGATCGGTGAGCCGGGCATCCCAAGCGAACCGCTCGCTCACGGCCGCCAGTTCGAGC
>JBGSTT010000018.1:0-10824 GCA_041736385.1 Rhodoglobus sp.
GAACGGGGCACTCAGGTTTCCCGCGGCATCCACGGCCTGAATGGTGAACTGTAGCGAACCCGCGGGCGTACCGGCTGGGACCACCAATACATACGACCAGGTTGGGCTCATGTTCGCCGACCCCGACAGCACGCCAGACCACGCGATGGACACCGACGCGACACCGAGGTCGTCAGTCACCACAGCGCTGATCTTCGGCATGCTGCCGTTCATGCCGAATATCGGCTCGGAGCTGGCACTGACCACGACCGGTGCGGTCGTGTCGGCTGGCGGTGGTGCTGGTTCTGGTGCGGGTTCAGGTTCAGGGGCGACGGTGGGCTCAGGCGACGGGCTCGCACTGACGGTTGGAGTTGGCCGGTTGGCGGTTTGCGTGGCGGCCGGCGTCGGACTCGCTGACGCCGTAACCGTCGCGGGTATTGCGACAATCGGCGGAGGCGTCGTACCGAACGCAAGGGTGCCGCCCGTAACTAGCAGCAAGACCACTCCGAGGCTGGCCCAGATCATCCACCAGCGTCGCGCGGCAAACCCGCTCACCTCCGCGGGCGTACCGGTGTCACCGGAATCCACCCGGTCACGAATGGCCTTCTTGACGTCCTCCATCGTGTCTCTCAAGTCTTCGTCGGCGCTTTTGGCCGCCTTCTGCATGACGAGCAAGACCAGGCCCTCCACGTCCATGTCTTTCATGCCATCCAGATCACGCCAACTCACGGTGCACCTCCTTGCTGAGTCGTGCCGCAAGTGCTTTTCGTCCCCGGTGTAGCTGGGTCTTGACTGTGCCTGCACTGACACCAAGTCCCTCGGCGATCGTTTCCACCGATTGGTCCATGAGGTAATGCAGCGTGCAGACCTGTCGCTGGCGGATCGGCAGTTGCATGAGGGCGTTCCTCACATCAATATCGAGCAACTCGCTTGGGTCGGTCATCTCTTCTACGGGCATCCCGAGCTTGGCGACCGCGCGCTGGCGAGCCGCTTCGCTGCGATAGCCATCCCTTATCCGATTGCTGGCCACGACCGTGAACCACGCCGCCAAATTCGTGACGGGATGGGCAGGTGGCTTCGCGAGGAACCCAACGATGGCATCCTGCACTGCGTCCTCCGCGCCTTGGCGGTTACCGGTGATGAGACCGACGGCGGCGACAACCTTCGAGTACTCAGTCGCGACAAAGGCATCAAGATCCAGATGCACGTTCTGCGTCACTGCCACGCTCACACCCTCACGACGCGCAGCTAACCGTGTCCGGTTGACATGACCGGTTACGGGTGCTGATGACCCGATGCAAATAAGTTAGCGCAGCGTCTGCACCCGGCACTAGGTCAGGGCTTCGATCGCAGGCTCAGAATCATCAGGAAGGATGCGCCGATTGCGATCGCTAGCCCGATTGCGATCGGACCCGAAACGAGGAGGAGTTGCACGGTGACATAGTCGAGATCCTCGGTTCGATTGTCGAACATGGTGCGCACGAAGCCGATGAGGACGATCCCGCTGATCAATAGCGCAACAGCGAGGGCTCCAAGGGCGATCAGGTACCGGTTGCGCAGAGGAGGTGCAGCTTCGTCGAGCTCGGGTTCTGGTTCGGGCAGCGCGTGCAATTCCGGCTCAGAGTCGACAGCGGCGGAGCCGGTCGACGGTGCACCGATGGCCGCACTTGTCTCCGGACCGGTTTCGATCCCGGGTGACGCGGCAGGTAAGTCCGCGGCCAGTGGGCGGGCGCCGCCGACCAACCGCGGCTCGATTGCTTCGCGCCCACCGTCATACCCGGGCTGAAACGCCCGGTCGAATCTCGGGTCGAATCTCGAGCCATCGTTGCTCATGGCTTCCACGCTAGCAGGAGGGGTCGTGTCTGGTATTCGTCCAATCCGACGTCACCCGGGAGCGAGTTCCCAGCATGTCGATCACACCGAAGGCGCGCTGTGCGACAGCACCCATTCTCCGGTGCGGCGCAAGCCGGAATGGGATCGTATGGTCGGTGGTTCAGTTGAGGGTGTTGCACTGGCGCTGGGTCTAGCTACTCCCGTTATCATCCACGGGAAAGATTCGTGAGCGTGGCCTAGAGTCGCAACGAATGTCCGCACACTGCCATCAGGGCATTGCGTGGTGGTGGAACACTCCACCGGAAAAAATAAGGGAGCATCATGTTCACAGTAAGGAAAAGGGGACGGATCGCCGCACTGGCTGCCGTCGTCGGGGCAGCAGTAGCCCTGTCAGGGTGCGCGACGGCCGATCCATTGGCACCGGAGACACCGGCGGCCCCAAGCGAAACGATCGTCATCGGTTCGCAGGCCTACTACTCGAACGAAATCATCGCAGAAATCTACGCCCAGGCTCTCGAGGGCGCCGGCTTCACCGTTGAACGCAAGTTCAACATCGGCCAGCGGGATGCCTACATTCCAGAACTCGAATCCGGCGCAGTCGACCTGTTCCCGGAGTACACCGGCAATCTGCTCCAGTTCTTCGACCCGGAAACCACCGCGACCGAGTCAGAGGCGGTTTTCGCGGCCCTTCAGGAAGCTCTCCCGGACAACTTGACGGTGCTCGATCAGTCGTCAGCGACCGATCAGGACTCGTACAACGTGACTGCGGATTTTGCTGCGGCCAACGGACTTGCCAGCCTGGGTGACCTCGCCGGTGTCGACGGTCTCATCCTCGGTGGTGCGCCTGAACTCGAGGAGCGTCCGTACGGCCCCACCGGGCTGCTCGAGGTTTACGGCGTGACGGTTGGGTTCTCGGCGACCGGCGACACCACCGTCGACGCTCTTGTCGCTGGCACTGTCAACATCGCCAACGTGTTCAGCGCGGACCCGCGCATCCAAACCGAAGGTCTCGTTACGCTCGCCGACCCCAGCGGACTGTTCCTCGCGTCGAACGTAGTCCCGCTGGTGAGTGTTGACATCGCCGACCAGATTGCCGATGTCATCAACGCCGTCAGCGCTGCGCTTACGCCAGAGGGCCTCGTTGCCCTCAACGTGCAGTCGACGGTCGACGAACTCTCGCCAGGCGAGATCGCGACCGCTTGGCTCACGGAGAACGGCTTCATCTAAACCGTCTCATCGCACCGAACAGCTGGGCCCGATCGGATTCGTTCCGGTCGGGCCCAACCTGTCTCAGTGCCGAAATCGATGACTCAGCCGGCCACAGATTCTGCGACCTCGACAAGGACCTCGTTATGGCGGAGGAACCACGGCGTGAATGGCGGGTCGAATCGCGCAAACCACGGTTCCCCCACCGCCGTCATTCCTGACTGCTTAAGGGCGGAAAGCAACTCCGAGCGGTGCTGCTCAAAGGATGGTTTGCTCCAGCGACCCGAGAACCGCAGCGCGGCTGCGAGCCTCGGTGGCACGGTACGCAGCGAGACTTGACTGCGCGCAGGCAGTGGCGCGGATGCCGCGTCGAGCGACGATGGAAGCACGAACGCAACCGTATAGTTGCCGCCAGACACGGATTGCACCACGGGCGCGGTCATCGCGACTCGCTGCGATGCCGCCTGCACCACCGGGGAGGTCATGTCGATTGAGCGCTGAGCGGTGTTCTCGCCGCTGATGTAGCCGAAGAGGTAGCGGAACGCCCGGTTACCAGCATCTTCAAAGTCCGCGGAGACCTCGGTTTCGGCAACGACGTGCTCTGGGTACCGTCGCACCTCAAACCCGTCTTCGACGCGAACCACATCGTACGGCTGCTTCTCGGTCATGCGCAGATACTACGCTCCGAGTCTTCGCCCACTCCCAGTGCGCCACACTCCCAGTGCGCCACACTCACAGTGGGGCCCACTCCCAATGCGACCGACTCCCAGTGCGACCGACTCCGAGTGCGGCTTACTCCGAGTGCGGCCGTTGCGAGAACGTCGACAGCAACTCGCTAATGCGGTGATCGCCATCGAGCGGGTGCCGCAATGGCATTGCGGTGTTCAGCAGATAGCTGTTGCGGCGGCCTTCGCGAACGCGCGCGAGGTATCCAGCTTCTTCGAGCTCGCCGACGATTCGCTGGGCAGCGCGTTCGGTGATGCCGACCATTTCGGCGATATCGCGCAAGCGAACATTGGGATTCTTTGACACGCACAGCAGAACATGGGCGTGGTTGGTGAGGAACGTCCAGTGCGCCATACCTGAAGTGTACCGTCACCCGCGTCGTTTTACAGTAAACGTTTATCCTGACTCAATTTACATGCTACGTTTTTCCTGTTTTGGAAAACGGATTTCGGAGGAGTCAGCAATGATCGAGCTCGCAGTCGTAATAGCCGCGCTCGTGGTAGCCGCGCTCGTAGCGAGTCCGTTGGCTGCGATCACCGCCGCGGTGGTGGGGCGCAACTCTGCTGACCTCGCTGCGAGATGCTCCGCCATTCTCAGCTTTGCTGGCTGGATTGCCGCAATCCTCCTTGCCATCCTTCGCCTCGCTGCGCCAGGAGAAGACCTGGTTCGAGTTGGCGGGGTCGCGCTGACCATCGACTGGTTGGCGGTCATGATGTTGATGCTCGTGCTTGGCCTCAGTGCGGTGATTCAGTTCTTTGCGGTGCGCTACCTAAGAGGGGATGCTCGGCAGGTGTGGTTCGTCGTTGCCGCGAACCTCGTTACGGCCTCAACCGCCCTGATGGTGTGTGCGAGCACGGTTCTCGGATTTGGGCTCGCCTGGCTCGCCGCCGGCGCAAGCTTGGTAGCGCTTCTCGCAACCTATCCCCACTTGCCCCAGGCTCGGGATGGGGTGCGGAGAACGGCAGCCCGATTCGTCATTGGCGATGTGCCATTGGTTGTGGCAGTGATCATTCTGATGGTCAGCAACGGTGGCAACGTTGCACTTGCTGATCTTGGTGATGTCTCTCAGTCAATGACGCCCGTGCTCGCGACCGTGGTTGCGCTGCTCCTCGTAGTCCCCGCCCTGGCTCGATCCAGTCAAGTGCCGTTCCACGGCTGGCTTCCCGCAACTCTGGCCGCGCCGACCCCGATCTCCGCCCTGATGCATGCCGGGGTTGTGAACGCCGGTGCGATTCTGATTCTGAGGTTCTCACCTTCGCTTGGCGAGTCGATCGCGGCGATGACAATCGTGTTCACTGCTGGTGCGGTCACGCTGGTCTACGCGTCAGCTGTCAGGCTGGTGAAACCGGATGTGAAAGGCCGCCTGGTGTTCTCGACCATGGCGCAGATGGGCTTCATGATCCTTGCTTGCGGGATGGGTGCCTTCGCTGCCGCAGTGTTCCATTTGATTGCCCATGGACTGTTCAAGTCAGCGCTGTTCCTCGGTGCCGGGTCCGGAGTCGCGCGCGAAGCAAGCCAACGCGCATGGCCGGTTCCCGAATCGACAGGATGGCAACGGGCAACGGCGGCAATTGCTGTCGCGACGCTCGTTCCCATCGGCGCGATCGTGGCAGCGCGCATCCTGCTCGATGTCGAATTGTCCGCTGCGAGTCAAGGTCTTCAGCTTTTCGTTGTGTTCACGGCAGCAGTCGCCCTCGGCACGACACTCTGGCGGCACTTCTCGGCCTCCACGGCGATCCTCGGTGGTCTTGCAATCACCGGCCTCACCGTTGGATACACCGCCCTCATCAGCGTCTTCGAAACGGCGCTGGGCTTTGATCCGATCCCCGCGCCCGTCAACGCGGGGTGGCTCATCGCGCCGGCGGTCGCCTTGCTCGCCCTCCACCTACTGCTGCGCCCTAGACGCGGCAACGACCTCACGCACCGCCTCTATGCCATAGCCCTCGCGGCCGGCACGCCATCGGTGACCAATCCGCGGCAGTCAGTCACACTCGAGAAAGGACTTTCGTCATGAGCCTTGAGGTTCGAGCCGCGGTGGTGAGAGCTACCCGCGCGGTGATTCCGATCTGGCCGCTGTCGTCGTTCATCGCGGTGAATCCGCTGGGCGGTCGCGAGTCAGAAGACTTCTCGGTGGCCGCGACCATGAGGCCGTTGAGCGCGTTTCGTGCCGACTACTCGGCCGGGCGCATCACCGACGTCGAACTTGCAGCGGTCCTCACGAATCGCGTGCCCGAGTTGGATGACGCAGGGCTCGTTACTCTCGGCCGTCGAGCCTGGACGGCGCTTGAGTTGTTAGTCGCCGACCTGGTTCGCGGTGACCTGGCTGAAACCACGCGAGCGCTACCGGCAGCGCCTGACCGGGTAGACGAACTCGTCGCGAAGTGGGTTGCGGCCTACCTCGACCCGCACCCGATGTGGCCGATGCCCAATCGCGAGCTCGGGCTGTGGGCAGCGTGGGGGTCAATGGCCCGGCACGACCCGCAGCTTCCTGCGAAAGCACGTCGGCAGCTCGCCAACCTCCCGGCGAGCGCCGACGATGGGCTCGCCAACGCGCTCGCCAAGCTCGGACTCGACGATGGCGCGACCGACCAGATCCTGAAAATCGAGGCCCGCCGGATGCCCGGATGGGTGGGGTACGTCAAGTGGCGCGCAGCCCAGGTAGTCGACATTGACCTGACCTCGTATCTTGCCGTCTGCTTGACTCTGCGCTGGGTGCTCGGCTTGCCGCTGCCGGAGTCCATGACCGAGTCCACCACCGAGCTCACCACCGAGCTCACGACCGAGCTCGCGCCCCAGCTACAGAATGATCTTGCGCGGGATGCGACAAGGGCGGCAACACTCGCAGCGTCGCTGTCACCGGAGCCCGCGGCATCCGCCACTCTGGCAAGTATCGCCAGGATTCTTGCGCTGCATCCCCCACAGCACCATGCGGCAACCTGGCAGAGCGCATACGAAGAGCACTATCGTCGGCGCCTTCTCGCCTCACTGCCGACGGCTAGCAAACGGGTCTCGAAGCCGAAGGTACAGGTCGTCATGTGTATCGACCCCCGCTCAGAAGGGATGCGCCGTCACCTTGAGATCGACCCAGAGATCGAGACTCTCGGATTCGCCGGGTTCTTTGGGGTACCGATCCGTTTCGCGAGCTATCTCGCTCGCGGCAGTGTCGATGCACTCCCAGCCCTGCTGAGCCCTCGACACGCGGTCACCGAAACCACGACCGATACCGTTCGCGCGAAATTGCGCACCAACGCACTTCGCGTGCGCGATGCCTTCACCGCCGGTGTTCACGCCGGCGAGACTTCGCCGCCCGCGCCGTTCGCACTCGCCGAGACGGTGGGTTGGTTCTCGGGTATCGCAACCCTGGTGCGTACGCTATCGCCGAGCCTGGCTGGCGCCATCCATGCGGCGCAGCAACGCACGACACCATCCCTTGATACCGAGGTCACCGTCGCGGCGGCTTTCACGCTTGAGGAGCGTGCTGCCATGGCCGAGACGGGTATCCGCATGATGGGGCTGGACCGCTGCGCTCCGCTGGTGATTCTCAGCGGCCACGGCTCAACGAGCGCAAACAACTTGTACCAGTCGGCGCTCGACTGCGGCGCCTGCGGAGGAAACCCGGGCGCGGCCAACGCCAGGGCTGCCGCCGCGATCTTCAACGACGCGAACGTGCGCGAACTCCTTGCGCAACGCGGGCTTCCGATCCCGGACACGACGGTCTTTGTCGCCGCCGAACACAACACGGTCTCCGACCACATCGAAATTCTCGATCCCCACCTCATTCCAGAAAGCCACGCGGCCGCCGTGCGCGAGTTCACCGCGGCTCAGAACACGGCCGCGGACCTGCTCGTCGCCGAGCGGGCCGGCCTCCTTCCTGGGGCGACCCAACAGCCGCTCGCGCGTCTGCGGGCACGGGCGGATGACTGGGCCGAGGTGTATCCCGAGCTCGGACTGGTGCGCAATGCCGCCCTCATTGTCGGCCCGCGGGAGCTGACCCGCGGGGTTGACCTAGAGCGGCGAGTCTTCATGCACTCCTATCGCCCAGAGTGTGACCCAGACGGCACCGCGCTGGAAACGATCATGACTGCCCCATTGGTTGTCGCCCAGTGGATCAACCACCAGTACTATTTCTCCACGGTGGACAAGCACCTGTGGGGCGCCGGGACCAAGACGATCCACAACGCGATCGGGTCAATTGGCGTGCTCGCAGGCCAGACCGGCGACCTCAAGGTCGGCTTGCCCTTGCAGTCCGTTGCCGTTGGCGACCTCGACCTGCACGAGGCCATGCGGTTGACCGTGCTGATCGAGGCGCCACTCGAACGCGTCTGGGAGATCATCTCGCGCAACCTAGTGCTTCGTCAGTTGTTCGATAATCATTGGGTCATGCTCACTGCGCGGAACGACTCAAGCAGCGATTGGCAGCGCTACAGCCCCTCCGGGTGGATCCGTGACCCGCTCACCGTTTAACCGCACAGCCTCAAACCGCAAGAAGTCGAATCCACAGAAGGAGACAAGTAATGGATGGCCTGACCAAGATGACCAAGATCGAGATCGTGATCGCTGGTCGCGACGCACCACCGATCCGAGAACTCATTACGTCGGCGGGAGCAACTGGCTATACGTCCGTATCCGGCGTGTCAGGACTCGGGCACCACGGGCCGCACTCTGGCGCGCTGCTGTTCAATGAGTCAGACACGCTCACCATGCTCATTACGGTGCTACCGCCGGAGAAAGCATCCGCCCTGATCAGCGCAGTTCGCACATTGCTTGAGGACGGCCCCGGAGTGATGTTTGTCGCCGAGACCTATGTCAGCAGGCCTGACTATTTCGGATGATCACCGGCCAGTACACGGGAGCCGTCGTGGCGTTTGCGACGATGCACGGCAAGGAACGGCTGGCGCGAGAGGCGTTTCGTGACATCCTCGGTGCAGAGGTCGTGGCGGTTGCGGATCTCGATACGGATCAGTTCGGCGCCTTTTCAGGCGAGGTCGCACGAACGCTGAGCCCACGAGCGGCAGCGAGCGCGAAGGCCAGGCTTGGCATGCAGCTTGCCGCAACCCCGTACGGCCTTGCCTCGGAAGGCAGCTTCAACGCTGGCTTGGGATTCGTTGTCGAGCACCACGAAGTGCTGCTCTTCGTTGATGAACTCCTGGGCCTCGAACTCGTCGAAGGGAGCGTGACCTCATCGCCGTTGCCTCCCGGGCGCACGATCACTTCACCGGATGACGGCCTCGCGTACGCAAAGTCGATCGGGTTCCCAGAGCAGGGCGTGCTGCTGCGCGCTGGCGAATCCGGAGCGGTCGTGAGAAAGAACACCGAGACCGCGGATGCACTTGCCGAAGCTCTCAACGAATTGCTGAGCACCGAAGGCGGTCCGGTGACCATCGCGCCGGACTACCGCTCCCATCGCTGCCCGTCACGCGCTTCGGTTATCTCCGAGCTCGCAACCTCGATGGCGCGACGTCTTGCGACCCATTGCCCGGTGTGCCAGACCCCCGGGTTCGGGCGCGTCGACGTCGAACGAGGCCTGCGCTGCGCGGACTGTGGGCAACCCACCGGCGTCATCGCCGCCGACATCAACGGATGCGAGGCCTGCTCGCACACCGTTCGGGTACCACGACCCGAGCAACGCGCGTCGCCGCAGTGGTGTGACTTTTGTAACCCGTGACTAGCCGGCTACCTGCGAAGACGTAGCGGACAGCGCCTTCCCAACCTCGGTTCCCCACGCCTTGGCGCGATCAAGCTCCCCGTCACCGAGTTCGCTGTCTTTCGTCACGATGAAGTTCTCGGCGCCCACGAGCCGATGCGATCCACGATGATTTAGCTCGCGATCCATCTGCGCGGCCGCGTTGCCGCTCACGACGATGGGCCAATCGACCCGAGTGGCGAAAGTCGCGAAATTCTTGGGAACGGTGGCGTCATCATCCAGCCACTCGCGGATGCCGCGGCCCGGCGCTCCAGACTCGAGACTCAGGTTCTTGTCCGGGTCGTGCGTCCACTTCTCCGCTTCAGCGCGGGTGCTCGCGCGGGACATCCCGTGAACGTGAGTTGGGCCACCGACCAGCACGAGGTCGGCGGACTCGGCATCCTCTGACGTGACAAGGTTCACGTTAACGACGGTGACTTCAGCGGCGTCCGCTAGACCTGCAGCGATCGCGTCGGCGATCTGATGGGTGTTGCCGAACATCGATTCGTAAACAACGATGGCTCTCATCGCGACTCCTTTGGTCACCATCACAGTGCGCGTTCACTAGAAGCGGTGGGGGGCCTTTAGTCCCGTCGTCGTGTCTCGCGAAGCCCTTTTAGGCTGCCAGCGCGTTGGTAGACAGGATGCCCGCGACCACCTGCCACGCGAACGCGGCCTTCGTTGCAAGGCTGAGCACGATGTAGGTCCGCTCCTCGTTCTCGTAGGTGCGCCCGGCAGGGATGCCGCGAAACCCGAGCCACTGGTTGATCCCGAACGCGAAGAACAACACGAGCAAAGACACTGTCAGCACTCGAATCCAGCTGGCCTGGTCATAGCCGCTCGTCGCTCCCGGCGCCAAAACGTGCAGGGCAATGACTCCCCACGGCACGATTCCGACGATGCTCGCGAACACGAACGGCTGCAGCGTACGGGCGGGGGTGCCGAGCCGCTCCTGCATCCACAGAAAGATGACGAGCGCGGACTGGGCCGTGTAGATGAGCACGAGCGTGCTGAGGTCGGTGATGCCGTTCAGCTGCGCGAGCAGAAACAACATGATCGACGAACTGAGCCCCAGCTCGACCCAGCGGATCGGGTTGCGCGAGCGCTCGATCGCGCTTCGGTAGCGTGCGGCGAGCAGGGGTGTCGCAACGAGTAAGTGATGCACCGCGGGCAGCAGGAGCACGACGACTGCACCAAGTCCGACATTGACAACACCCAGCAGAATACTTTCGGCAGGCAGCCCTGCTCCCGGTGCGCCGGTTGGATACGTGAGGGTGACCGGAAGCAGCAGCGCCTGAGCCTGGAGGACGATCGCGATGACCGCGACCGCCTGAGCCAGGTGCAGGATCGCCGCGGTCAAGTTCAGGGAACGGAGGTTCACAGGAGCCAACCTCCAA
>JBGSTT010000020.1:0-4484 GCA_041736385.1 Rhodoglobus sp.
GTGGTGTGGTGGGCACTACGGATGTCGGTGCGGGTGGTCGCCGATTTGCCAGAGGAGTACCTCGACGAACGCCAGAACCAGGTGCGCGACCGCGCTTACGTTGATGCGTACCGTTGGTTTGCGGCGGTCACCCTGGTTGCCGCCACTGCCGGACTCGTGTTGTTCATGATCTTCAGTGCAGACGACCAGTGGACCATAACCCTCACCTATGGGGGTCTCATGGCCGCATTCTGGACGTTCGAGGGCCTCGCCCTCGCCCTTCCGTCAATGGCGCTGGCGTTGCGAGAGCGCGGCGAGTAGCCGTTATCCGAACTTGCCAGAAACGTAGTCTTCGGTTGCCTGAACGCTCGGCTTGGAGAACATGATCGACGTGTCGTTGTACTCGATGAGTTTGCCGGGCTTGCCGGTGCCGGCGATGTTGAAGAACGCCGTGCGGTCGGAGACCCGGGAGGCCTGCTGCATGTTGTGCGTCACGATCACGATCGTGTACTCCTGCTTGAGTTCCTCGATGAGGTCCTCAATCGCGAGCGTCGAGATCGGGTCGAGCGCCGAGCATGGCTCGTCCATGAGGATGACCTCCGGCTCGACGGCAATCGCTCGGGCGATGCACAGACGTTGCTGCTGGCCGCCGGAGATTCCAGAGCCCGGCAGCGCGAGGCGATCCTTGACTTCGTTCCAGAGGTTAGCGCCCCGAAGGGATTTTTCAACGAGGTCGTCGGAATCCGACTTACTCATGCGTCGGTTGTTGAGCTTGACACCCGCGAGAACGTTGTCGCGAATCGACATTGTCGGGAAGGGGTTCGGGCGTTGGAACACCATGCCGACCTGCCGACGCACAAGCACCGGGTCGACGCCAGGGCCGTAGAGGTTGTTTCCGTCGATGAGCACTTCGCCCTCGACGTATGCGCCGGGGATCACCTCGTGCATACGGTTGAGGGTACGAATGAAGGTCGACTTGCCACAACCGGAAGGACCGATGAACGCGGTCACGGTTCGCGGCTCAATGACAATCGAAACGTCTTCGACGGCTTTGAACTTGCCGTAGTAAACGTTGAGGTCGTTGACTTCGATTCGCTTGGACACGGGTTTCCTGTTCTGACGGTGCGGGAGTTAGGGTCTAGCGACCGAGTTTCGGGGAGAAAATGCGGGCGATGAGTCTGGCGATCAGGTTCAGCGCCATCACGATCAGAATGAGCGTCAAGGCACCGGTCCATGCTCGCTCGAGGTAGACATCCACATCGGTGCCTGGAGTGGCGTACTGGTTATAGACGTAGACCGGCAACGTCATCATGCGTTCGGCGAACAGGTTCGTGTTCACGCTTGTCGTGAAGCCCGCGATGATCAGCAATGGCGCGGTCTCACCAATCACCCGCGAGATGGCGAGCGTTACGCCGGTCGCGATCCCTGCAATCGAGGTCGGAATCACAACCTTGAGAATCGTGAGCCATTTCGGAACACCCAGTGCGTAGGCTGCCTCGCGAAGCTCGTTCGGAACAATCCGCAGCATCTCTTCCGAGGAGCGAACAACGACAGGAATCATCAGTAGACACAGGGCGATGGAGCCACCGAAGCCGAAACGGATGCCCGGGTCACTGAAGATCAGCGAGAAGAATGCGTAGGCGAAAAGTCCGGCAACGATCGAGGGGATACCGGTCATGACGTCGACGAAAAAGGTAATCGCCTGCGCGAGGCGGCCGCGCCCGTACTCGACAAGGTAAATCGCGGCGAGCACCCCGACCGGCACGGAGATGAGTGTCGCCATCCCGGTGATCAAGAGCGTTCCAATAATCGCGTGGGCGGCGCCACCTCCTTCGCCGACGATGTTTCGCATGGAGTTGCTGAAGAATGTGGGGTCGAACCGGCCGATTCCGCTGGTTACCACCGTGAACAGCAGCGACGCCAGCGGGAGGAGCGCGATCACGAACGCACTCGACACCAGTGAGGTGACGAGGCGATTCGTCGCTTGACGCGAGCCCTCAACGAGTCGAGCGATCACGTAGATGAGGATGTTGAACAGCACGGTGCCGACAACAATGGCGAGCACGATATTCACTTCGGAGCCGCTCGCCGCGGCCATCAGCGCGAAGATGGCGAAGCTGACCAGCCAAGATGCGCCCAGGATCGCCCACGGGGCCCACCGGGGCAGGCGGCCTGTCGTAAGCGAATTTACGATGCTGTTTGACCCGGACCCGCTCGGGGACGCTGTGCTAGTGGTCATCAGTTCGCTCCGGAGAATGCCTTGCGGCGGCTGACCACGTAGCGCGCAGCCGAGTTGACCGCAAGCGTGATGACGAATAGTACGAGGCCGGTCGCGATGAGGGTGTTCACGCCGACGCCGAAGGCCTCAGGGAAGCTCAGGGCAATGTTTCCGGCGATGGTGAGCGGGTTTGATGACCCTGTCAGCACAAAGCTGATGACGATCGCGGGTGAGAGCACCATCGCAACCACCATGGTCTCGCCGAGAGCGCGACCCAGCCCGAGCATGGCCGCAGAGATAACGCCGGGCCGACCGAACGGCAGCACCGCCATCTGGATCATCTCCCAGCGGGTCGCCCCAAGGGCCAGAGCGGCTTCTTCGTACAGCACGGGCGTCTGGAGAAACACCTCGCGGCTGATGGCGGTGATGATGGGGAGGATCATGACCGCCAGCACGATGGCAACGGTAAGAATCGTTCGGCCGGTGCCGGACACCGGCGCAGTAAAGAAGGGCAAGAAACCGAGGTTGTCGACCAGCCATGAGTACAGCGGCAGCACGGCTGGTGCGAGCACCTTGATGCCCCAGAGCCCGAACACCACAGAAGGAACGGCCGCGAGCAGGTCGATGATGTAGCCGAGAACCTGCGCGACGCGTCGCGGGGCGTAGTGCGAGATGAACAGGGCGATACCGATCGAGATCGGCAGCGCCATAAGCAGTGCGAGCGCCGCAGCCCATACGGTTCCGAAGATGAGCGGCGCGACGTAGGCCCAGAAGCTGTCGGGTGACCGTGGCAGATCCGCTGGATCCGCCACCAGAGCGGGAATGCTCTCGGCGATGAGAAAGAGTGCGACAGCAGCCAAGGCCGCCAGGATGATGCTTCCCGCGATGATGGTGCTGGCGGCAAAGATTCGGTCCGCTGGTCTGACGATGCCTTTGCGGTCGGCGCGAGCGGCGGGAGCGGTGGTCATTGCGGTGATCCTTGGCCCGTCTTTCGATTGTTGGAGTACGGTGCGGCCGGGCTGAGTCAGTCCGGCAGAAGCCTATCGGGCTGCGACCAACCGCACTAGGAGTGCGGCGGTCGCAGCCCGACAGGATGAGTCGGTACTACTTGATGACTGCGATCGCGGCAGTGACCTTCTCGAAAAGGCTCGCCGAGATCGGAGCCGAGCCAGCGCCCTCAGCAGCCGCGGCCTGGCCCTCTGGGCTGGCCATGTAGGTGAAGTACGCGCTCACGAGCGCGCCCTGAGCCGCATCGAGGTAGGTCTCGCAACCGACCAAGTAGGCGACGAGCACGATCGGGTATGCAGCCGAGTCCGGCGTGCGGTCCAGCTCGATCGACAGGTCAAAGTCGGGGCGACCCTCGACGAAGGGGGACGCGTCGACAATTGCCGCAGCAGCCTCGGGTGAGAACGGAACGAACTCGTCACCGATGAGAACCGCGACGGTACCGAGGTCACCGGCGCGCGAAGCGTCAGCGTAACCAATGGTTCCGGTTCCGTTGGTGACTGCGTCCACAACACCTGAGGTGCCCTGAGCAGCCTCGCCACCCTCGAATGGCCAGACACCGTCAGCCTCGTAGGTCCACACCGAAGGAGCGGCCTGTGCGAGGTAGTCGGTGAAGTTGTCCGTCGTGCCCGAGTCGTCCGAGCGGTGAACAGGCGTGATGGCCAGTGCGGGGAGCGCAGTGCCCTCGTTCTGGTCAACGATCGCGGGGTCATCCCACGAGGTGATCGTGCCAGCGAAGATGCCGGCGATGGTGTCGGCATCCATGTTGAGCGAGTCGACGCCCTCGAGGTTGAAGATCACGGCGATCGGCGAAATGTAGAGCGGAAGCTGAACGATCCCGCTGTCGGGCGCACACGACGCAAAACCGCCGGCGGCGATCTCCTCGTCGTTGAACGCGCGGTCGGTGCCAGCAAAGTCACTGCCACCCCCGAGGAAAGTCTCGCGGCCTGCGCCGGAACCGGCCGGGTCGTACGTGATGGTGACATCCGGGTTGGCGGTCTGGAACTCAGCGATCCAGGTTTCTTGAGCTGCGCCAACGGCGGATGAACCAGCACCAACGAGCGTGCCGGACAGGGCGGATGCGGTGGGTTCGGTGGTTCCAGTCTCGTTTGCTGCACACGATGACAGGAGGATGGTGCCTGCAACTGCAATGGCACTTATGGTGCCAATACGCTTGAAGTTCACAGTTTTTTCCCTTCGGAAGTTTCGACATCAGGACATGGGCCGGTGCGACCCAAGAGACGACGCTACGTCGGGGTGGTTACCAGTACGGGCGGGAAAA
>JBGSTT010000076.1:0-10433 GCA_041736385.1 Rhodoglobus sp.
GGCGCCCGATCGCCCGACCGCGGCATCCCGCATCACATCGGCGAGTTCGGCCTTCGCGCGCGCCTCGATCGTTCGTTGCAGCGCGTCCTGTCCCGCGATGTGCTTGTACAGGCTGGGCGGCTGCACTCCGAGCCGTGCGGCCAGAACTGAGAGGCTGAGCTGCGAGAGTCCGACCTCGTCGACCAGTGTCTCGGCTTCGGCGACGACCCGTTCGGTGCTGAGCCCGACTCTAGGCAACGGGCGCCACCTCGGTAAGGAAGGATGCCACGGCGGGAGCGACCAAGTCGGGCCGCTGTGACTGCGGGTAGTGGCCAGCCTCCGCAACCATCAGCACACGGGCGGAGAGGCGCTGCGCGATCCACCCGGCCTCGGAGGCGGGATTGGGAAAGTCGGGGTCGAGTTCGCCCATCACCACGAGGGTCGGTGCGGTGACTCGGTTGAGGGCGGCTTCCGCCGGTGCGTGCGTGGTGCGGGTCGTGAGCGAGAACGCCCGCGCGTATCCGGGGCGCGTCAGAGCAGCGCTGACCGAGGAGAGGTAGTCGGCTTGATCGTCGGGAGTGCGACCCTTGTAGAGCGAGGGAAGATAACTCTTCCATACCGCGGCAGCCCACGGGCGCGCCATGAGCACTCGGAACAGTGCGACCATTAGCGGGTTCGTTGGCGGGTTACGCACGAACGGTCCCAGCAGCACAAGCCCACTGACCAGGTCAGGTCGCTCGGCGGCGGCGATGACGGCTGCGCCAGCAGCCATCGAGTTTCCGATGACAATGGCCGGGATTCCGAGGTGATCGATGAGGGCGAGAATGTCGGATGCCGTCGCCTCATCGTTGTAGTCGGCGAATATCGGGTCGCTGTCCCCGTGCCCGCGAAGGTCGGTGGTCACCACCCGGTATCCAGCGTTGACGAGAGGACCAAATAGGTGGCGGTAGCTGGAGCGAAGATCTCCCATTCCCGGGACGCAGATCACGAGAGGGCCGGAGCCCGTTACGTCGTAGGCGATCCGACCGCCATCGCGGTCGAGGTAGTGTGTTGAGCTAATGTCCATAGCCAATAAGCTACAAGTACTAGCCAATGGTGTCAAGAGTACTTCTGATTCGCGCTGGCGACACTCGTCGTGCAGTAATCATCGCCTCACATGGTGTTGAGTATCAGCCCGATGTGGGTGAAATAGTTGAGCGCTCCGAAGAGCAGGAATGCCAGTCCGCTAAGAGTCAGGCACGCTCCAGCAATCCACTGAAGGACTGTGGGTCGGCTGCCCACCGTTGTAGGGCGAGCGGCGAAGGGGAAGAGCACCGCCCCGACGCCCACGAGGCCGAATAGTCCGGACATGAAGGTCGCCTCAACCCACGGCCACTGGGCGAACGCACCGGAGATGGGTTCCTGCGGGGGTGCCGCGAACAGCTGGAACACTATCCCCGCGGCCGCGATCGCGATCAACGACAGACCCAGCCCGACGATAAAGATCCCGAGCGGCTCGGCCATGCGTGCCAGTGACTTGGCCGGATCCTCCGCCGCCTCGAGAACGGCCGCACGCCTCCACAGCGCAACCGCCGCTGCAAGAAGAAGTACTCCGAAGGCGAGGCTGGGCTCGCCGAAAATGATGTTGTCGAACGGGAAGTACTTGGCGAACGGCCACGTCAGCGTCATATGTGCGCCCGTGATCGTGAGGATGAAACCGAGCACCCCAAAGTTCAACGCGAAGCCGCGGTACTCTACCTCGCGACCGCCGAGCAGCCGCCTTCCGAGCAGCACAAGCCCCAGAAGCGCCGCCCCCGCCGCCACGGCCATGACCGTGTTGTAGGTGGGCATCTGGGTCCAGTCGATCGTCAATTGCTTGTACATGCTTCCTAGCTGATCAGTCGGCGGGGAGACCGACAAGGCGGTTGACGCAGGGTCGACTGAGGTCTATATTCGGCGGCCCCGCGCTAACTTGTGTGGCACGGTTGACTTATGACCGCCGTGCCGCTGCTCGACCTCGCGCCGAGCCCCTGGAACGAGGATGCCGCATACGACGCGTTCGAGGGCTGGGCATCCGCGCGCGGGCTCCCGCTCTATCCCGCGCAGGATGAGGCGCTGCTTGAGCTCGTCTCTGGTGCCAACGTAATCCTGAGTACGCCGACCGGTACTGGCAAGTCGCTTGTGGCGATAGCAGCGCACTTCGTCGCGCTCGCTCAGGGGAAACGCACGTTCTACACTGCCCCGATTAAGGCGCTCGTCAGCGAAAAGTTCTTCGCGCTCGTCGAGATCTTTGGGCCAGCCAATGTTGGCATGGTGACGGGTGATTCAAGCGTGAACCAGGATGCGCCGATCATCTGCTGCACAGCGGAGATCCTGGCGAATCTGGCCTTGCGCCACGGCGAGGACGCCCCGGTGCAGCTCGTCGTCATGGACGAGTTCCACTTCTACGCTGACCCTGATCGTGGCTGGGCCTGGCAAGTGCCGCTGCTGACGTTGCCGAAGGTGCAGTTCCTCCTGATGTCGGCAACACTCGGGCCGATGAAGGAGCTCGCTGACGACCTCTCCAAGCGCACTGGCCGCGAGACGAGCCTCATCACCGGTGTCGATCGCCCCGTTCCGCTGCACTATTCCTACGCGACGACCCCCGTGCACGAGACCGTCGAAGACCTGCTGCGCACCGGCCAGTCGCCGATCTACATCGTTCACTTCTCACAAGCCGCCGCCCTTGAGCGCGCCCAGGCCATGACGAGCGTGAAGGTTATCAGCCGAGAGCAGCGCGACGAGATCGCCGAGGCGATCGGTGAATTTCGCTTCACGACGGTGTTCGGGCAGACCCTCAGCCGTCTCATCCGCTCGGGTATTGGCGTGCACCATGCCGGCATGCTGCCCAAGTATCGACGTCTGGTCGAACAACTCGCGCAACTCGGGCTGCTTCGCGTGATCTTTGGCACCGACACCCTCGGGGTTGGCATCAACGTGCCGATCCGCACGGTTCTGCTGACCGGGCTCACCAAGTTTGACGGTACCCGGATGCGCCAACTCAGCGCCCGTGAGTTCCACCAGATCGCGGGCCGCGCCGGTCGGGCGGGCTACGACACCGCTGGCACCGTCGTCGCCCAGGCCCCGGAGCACGAGGCCGAGAACGCCCGCCTCGTCGCCAAGGCCGGCGACGACCCAAAGAAGGTCAAGAAGATCGTTCGGAAGAAGGCGCCGGAGGGGTTCGTTTCGTGGAGCGAAACCAGCTTCGAGCGCATGATCGCCGCCGAGCCTGAGACGCTCACTTCGCACATGCAAGTGAGCCATTCGATGATTCTCAACGTCATCGGTCGTGGCGGCGACGCCTTCACCGCGATGCGGGACCTGATCTTCTCGAGCCACGAGAGCAAACTTGGCAAGCTCGCGCTCGCGCGCAGAGCACTGGCGATCTACCGCACCCTACGCACCGCGGGCGTCGTCGAGCAGCGGCTCGTTGCCGACACCGCGATGATGAACGGCGAACTCGTCGAGACCTTTGACGAGCACGTCGAGATCCGCCTCACCGTCGACCTGCAGCCGAACTTTGCGCTCAACCAGCCCCTGTCGCCGTTCGCGCTAGCCGTTTTTGAACTGCTCGACGAGGCTTCCCCGACCTATGCGCTCGACATGATCTCGGTGCTCGAGGCGACCCTCGATGACCCGCGACCCGTATTGTCTCAGCAGCAGTTCAAGGCGCGCGGCGAGGCCGTCGCAGCCATGAAGGCGGATGGCATCGAGTACGACGCGCGCATGGAACTGCTCGAGCAGATCACCTGGCCGAAACCGCTCGAAGAATTGCTGGATGCCGCGTTCGAGACTTATTCGGCGAGCCAGCCGTGGATCGGCGACTTCGCGCTGAGCCCGAAGTCGGTCGTGCGCGACATGATCGAGCAGGCCATGACCTTCGCTGACTACGTCGGGCACTACGGACTCGCCCGCAGCGAAGGACTCGTGCTGCGCTACCTCTCGGATGCCTACCGCGCAGCGCGACAGACCATCCCAGACGACGCCAAGACCGAGGAGCTGCAAGACATCATCGAGTGGCTTGGCGAAGTGGTGCGCCAGGTCGACTCGAGTTTGATTGACGAGTGGCGCGCTGGAGCTGAGGCGGCTGCATCGCAGGCGCGCGACGCCAGCGCCGACGAAGCTGTGCTTCGTCGATATCGACTTGCGCTCGAGAAGCCACCAGCGCCGCCCTCCGTGCTCTCCAACCCGCGTGCCTTCAGGGTGCTCGTGCGCAACGAGCTGTTTCGCCGAGTGCAGCTTGCCGCTCGCGAAGACTGGGAGGCGCTCGGTGAACTGGATGGGGCATCCGGCTTCGGTGCGGATGCCTGGGCTGACGCGATGGACGCCTACTTCGACGAGCACGACAGCCTCGGCACCGGCGGCGACGCGCGCGGGCCTGCGATGCTCATGATCACCGAGGAGCCGACCCGCTGGCTCGTGCGACAGATCCTCGACGATCCGGCCGGTGACCACGACTGGGGGATCAGCGCAGAAGTCGACCTGGCAGTATCAGCCGGGCAGGGGCGCGCGGTCGTGCGCGTGACCGCGGTGCGCCGCCTCGACCTCTAGAACACGTGCGCGTCAAGAAAGGTGTTGCGAAACTTTCCGGTCGGGTCCATTCGCTCAGCGAGCGCGACGAAGTCTGGCAGTCGCGGGTACACGCTGCGATCGACAGTGTCAAAAAGCTTGCCCCAGTGCGGCCGCGGGCTGAACGGGGCGAGTACCTCTTCGATGCGCGGCAAGAGCGCGAGTACAGCCGCCGGTTCATTGAGCCAGGTGAAATGGATGCCGACGGCGTCGGTCTCGTACGCGCCGCTGAGCCACAGCGAATCCGCCGCCATCGTGCGGAACTCGGTGATGTGCAGCAGTGGCGTGATAACGGATGCCATCGCGCGCACGGCTTCAATCGCGTCAATGGCGTGCCGTCTCGGAATCAGGTACTCGGTCTGCAGCTCGTCGCCGTTGCTCGGCGTGAACTCCAGCCGAAAATGCGCGAGCCGCTCGTTCCACGGCCCTGGCACGCCCAGCTGCGGAGTGGTGTTCGTGGCAGCCATGCCGGCGATCATGTGCACTTCGGTGGTGTGGGGTGTTGCCCCGAACAGCGAGCGCGGCGGAGCGGCAGCATCGGTGCGACTCTTGAGCCACACCGGGCCAATTGACGCCCAATCGGTGAACACGCTCACGCTGTATGCCCGCCCGGTGATCGCATCGAAATTCTCGAGCAGTGCTGACCATTCGAGTCCCGTGTACAGGTCCTGGCGCACCTGATAGCTCGGTTCGATATCGAGCGTGAGCCGGGTTACCACCCCGATAGCGCCGAGCGAAACGACTGCGCCATCGAAGTCGGGGTCGACCGGACTGATCTGTCGGAGCGAGCCGGTGGCATCCACCAGTTCGATGCCGCTGACCGACCGGGCGAGCGTACCGTTGCGATCGCCAGAGCCGTGCGTGCCGGTCGCGACCGCTCCGGCCACCGAGATGTGCGGCAGCGAGGCGAGATTGCGTAGCGCCCAGCCGGCGTTCTGGAGTGCGGTGCCGAGTTCTCCGTAGCGCATCCCGGCCGAGAAGCTCACGGTTTCCGACTGTTCGTCGATCACGATGGCTGGCTTGAGCTCGTCGAGGCTGACGAGTTCGATGGAATCCGCCACGTCACTGAACGAATGCCTGCTGCCGAGCGCCCGGATGCGCGGGGAGGCGGCGACCACGGCCTGCACCTCGTCCACGGTGCTGGGGTGGTGCACGATCGTCGCACGGTAGGTGTGATGGCCCGACCAGTTGCTGCCTGCTGTCATGGGAACAATCTATGGCGCATCCGGTGTTGACTATGACTATGTCTAGCCAACAGCGTCTCGTACTTGTCATCGCGATCCTTTCCGCGTTCGTTTCCTTCCTCGATACCTCCGTCATCAATGTCGCGCTCCCGGCGATGACCGCCGAACTCGGCGGCGGACTCGCCGTTCAGCAGTGGATTATTGACGCTTACTTGATCACGCTCGGCTCGCTGATCTTGCTCGCGGGCTCGCTGTCGGATGTCTTCGGTCGCATCACGATCCTCCGCGTCGGTCTCATCGGCTTCGGGATCACCTCGGCACTCATCGCGCTCGCGCCCAACGCGGAACTCGTGATCGCGGGGCGCGCGTTGCAGGGTGTTGCCGCGGCGCTCCTAGTGCCGAGTTCGCTGGCGATCATCATGGCCAATTTTCGCGGGCCGGCTCAGGGTAAAGCCATCGGGCAGTGGACGGCGTGGACGAGCGCAGCCTTCATCGCTGGACCGCTATTGGGCGGTCTGTTTGTCGACTATGCCAGTTGGCGTTGGGTGTTCGCGATCAACCTGATCCCGATCGCTGTGACTCTCGTGCTGCTCTCACGACTTACCGTGAAAGACGAACGCGCGGCCGACCGTCGCATCGATTACCTCGGCGCGGTGCTGTGTGTTGTTGGGCTCGGTGGCACGGTGTTCGCCTTGATCGAGCAAGCCAACTTCGGCTGGGGTAACCCCCTGGTGTTCGTGCCACTGGTCGTGGGAGTGCTTGCCTTCGCGGCCTTCCTGTGGTGGCAGGGTCGCGCGCCAGCTCCCATGCTGCCCCTCGGACTGTTCCGCGCGCGCAACTTCTCGGCGGGCAACATTGCAACCGCGTTTATTTACTCCGCACTCGGGCTTGGCTCGCTCGTCATCGTTATCTTTCTTCAGGAGTTTGCTGGCTTCTCGGCCACCGCAGCCGCACTCGTCTTTCTGCCGGTATCGATCGCCAACATTGCGCTGTCGACATGGTTCGGCACGCTGAGTGGTCGATACGGTCCGCGCTTGTTCATGACGCTCGGCCCGATCCTGGCTGGGCTCGGCTTCTTCACCATGATCAGACTTGGCACCGAGGTGAACTACTTCGTCGATCTGCTGCCCGGCGTGCTGCTATTCGCCGTTGGCCTGTCAATGACGATTGCGCCGCTGACTTCAGCGATTCTTGGCTCGATCTCCGCCGCACAGTCCGGAATCGGTTCAGCCGTGAACAACGCGATTGCTCGCGTCGCAAGCCTTATTGCCGTTGCGCTGCTCGGTGTCATCGCCGGTGGGCAACTCAATCCGGAGAGCCTCTCGCGCACGCTATTCGTGATTGCGATTCTGCTCGTCGCTGGCGGCGTGGTCTCGTTTATCGGTATCCGCAACCCGGCAAAGACCCCAGCAGATTCGGTGGATGCCACGGCGCAGCCAGATCCCGCTGCGAGCTAGCCGCCTGAAGCGGAATCCGCGCCGACCACTGGGCCAGCAACAGCTCAGGCCACAAACCGCTGTGCGGCTGCGATCAAGAGGATTGCGTTGATCACCGCCGCCAGAATGATGAGTCGAAACACAAGCCTCGTTGCGCGACCAGAGATCGTGATCGCGGCACATGCAACGGCAAGAATCGCCGAGAGCACGAGTCCGACGAGCGCAAGCGCGTTTGGCGTTCCACCGGGTGCGAGCACGACGAGGTAGGACGCGAGCAAGAGGCTGAGCGCGATGACGAGGCCGGAGACTTTGAGTCCCAAGCGATGCGGAAGTCCCCGTACCCCGGTCGCGCGATCGTCATCAATGTCGGGAAGCACATTGGCGAAATGGGCTGCCACTCCGAGCGCCGCGCCAGCGCCGATTGCCCACGGCTCAGCCAGTGCGGGGGATGGTAGTGCCGTCGTCACAAACAGCGGCAGGAGCCCAAAACTTAGATACGGCATGACGGATAGCGCGGTGTTCTTGACACCCGCGTTGTATGCCCACCCCGCTGAAATGAAGGCGGCATGCACCGCGGTTGCAGCCCAGCCCAGTGGCAGCGTGAGCGCGAGCCCCAGCAAGACGAGCCCGACGGCCGCGTTTCGCGCGAGTGTCGCGCTAACCTCGCCGGTGGCAATCGGCTTATCAGTGCGGCCAACCGCGCGATCACGGTCGGCGTCGATCCAGTCGTTTGAGATGCCGACCGAGAACTGGCCGGCAAGCATGGCAAACGCCACGAGTACGCACCGCCACCACTCGAGGCCAACCCCGATCGCGAGCAATGCGCACACCGAACTCACGGCGAAGCTCGGGCCCGGATGACTCGCACGCAGCAGACCAATTGTGCGCGATGTCATCGCCCAATGCTAGCGACGGGTTACCATCGCGACATGCGTTCGCGGTCGAACCCCATCATCGCCGGTGTGGTGATCGTCGTTGTTCTGCTCTCGGGGGCGCTCGCGGGGTGCACGCCGACATCAGCACCATCGCGCGCGGTGCAAGCGGCGTGGCCTCGTGTCGTTCCAATCGATAGCGCAGCACCGGAACGGCAATACAGCGTCGACCGGCTCGCCACCATGACACTCGAAGACAAGATTCGCAGCATGTTGATGGTGCACATTCCGGGACTCGATCCCGGCAGAATCGCGAGCGAGAGCGCTGCTCTCGGCGCAGGCGGCGTCATCCTCATGGGCGACAACATTCCGAGTCCGGTTGACAGCCTCGCCGCCGCAACTCAGCTCATCAAGGGCGAGGCTGGGCTTCCCATACTCGTCGCCACCGACCAGGAGGGGGGAATCGTTCGCCGTATCCAGACCGACCAAGCGCCGGGAGCTGACGAGCTCAGAACCATGCCACCTGAGTCGAGCCGCGAGGCCTTTGCTGCGCGAGCGCAATTGCTCAAGTCGCTTGGCGTCTCCGTCAACTTCGGGATTGTCGCCGATGTCACATCCGACTCGCAATCATTCATCTTCGACCGCACCCTCGGTTCGACCGCAGCGGATGCCGCACCTCGCGTCGCCGCGGCCGTGACCGGTGAACGTGGCCTCGTGCTCTCGACGGTGAAGCACTTTCCCGGGCATGGAATTTCGCCGGGAGATTCTCACGTCAGCATTCCTTCGAGCTCGATCAACAAAGATGAGTGGCGCGCAGTGCATGCGCCACCGTTCGCTGCCGCCATTGAGGCTGGGGCGGAGTTCATCATGATGGGCCATTTGCAAGTCGACGCGGTCGAGTCGCAGCCGGCAAGCCTGTCACCGGCGTGGATCTCGATCTTGCGCGACGAACTCGGTTTCGACGGCATCATCATTACCGATGACATGCTCATGCTCGAGCGGTCGGGTCGCCCTGAGTTCGCGGACACGGTGCAGAACTCGGTGCGCGCCGTTGCCGCAGGCAACTCGATGCTGTTGTACGTCGGTTCGGTGGATGTCGCCGCCATTGTGGATGCGATTGCAGCGAGCGTTCGCGCGGGCGACATCCCTGAATCGATGATCGACGATGCCGCAGAACTGCTGCTGGAGACACGTCGGGGGCTTTCGGGCAAGACGGGTCCGTTTGGGTACTGCTTCGCGGAATGCCGCGAACGCTTGAACTGAACAGGGACTCTATCGCTGAAAAGCATCGCACCGCTCAAGATTCTGACGTACCGACAATCTCCTCGCGCACGCGCCGCATGTCCTCCATGAGCGAGCCGATCAGGATCCACTGGTCAGTGTTCGGCGCCGCGATCATCAGCGGCGCCGTGAGCGCAGGTAGCTCGGCCGTGATGGTCGGAACCTCACTGCTGGCAGTGACAGCTCCCACCAGCCGCAAGTCGTGAGCCGCTCGCTCGAGTTCATTTGCGATGGCCAGCGTTGTGGCATCCCCGATGAGGCTCGTGCTGTAGTGGTCGTGAACCGCTCGCACCATGCCAAGTACTCGAGTCGTGAGCACTGACAGCCGGCGGAAGAGTTCTTCATCCATCGTCAGTGCCTTGCGGTGCCAACCGCGCCTCGGGTTGAGCGTCAGGCTTTCTGCGGCGTGCACGAGGGCGGATTCCGCGGCATCCCGCCCACGGCGAAGGCTCCGTGCTCGTTCCAACAGTGCGTCGCGCTCACCGCTCGTGCTCGGTGAGGTAAGAGTCGATGCCAGGTCCTCAAGCGCTGCCGCGAGGTCGGTAAGCAATTGCTTGACCGCACGGTGCGCCGGCGCGAGGCTGACCGGTGGCACGATCGCGAGGTTGATCAAGAGTCCGACCGCCGCGCCGATGATCGTCTCGAGGATTCGTTCGACGGCGTAGCCGGGGGTTTGTGCTCCGAGCGCAAGCACGAGCATGGCACTGATCGGAATCTGGTTCGTTGATCCCGGTCCGAGTCTCAGCAACCATGCCAGCAGCAGCGAGACCACGATCACCAGCAGAATCACCCAACTGGCCGCTCCGAATAGCTGGCCAGCCACAAAAGCGATCACGACGCCGGCGACGACAGCGACGCTGCGCTCGATTCCCTTCAGCACCGATTGGTTGACGCTGGGTTGTACGACGAGCAGCGCCGCGATTGCGGCGAAGATCGGCAAGGGTTGGCCGAGCAACAACTGCGAGACCAGCCAGGCGATGATGGCTGCGGCGGATGTCTTGGCGACCTGAAGCAGCGGAGCGCGAGTTGTCGAGCGCAGCGTCGTAACGAATTGCATGATGCCACGCTAGCCGCCTCGCTAGCCACCACGGCTA
>JBGSTT010000082.1:0-3923 GCA_041736385.1 Rhodoglobus sp.
TCTCGAACACGTTGCGCTTGATCACCGCCGGCGTGATCGTGTCGTAGTAGCCAAGCCCGATCATCGAACGACGTACGGTGTTACGAGCGGCGAGCGCGCGAAGCTCCGAGAGCGCTTCGCGCTCGGAAACGGCTGGCGGGATGCTCGAGCGTTCGAGTGGCTGCTGCCGAATCGACGGTGGCACTGCGGCATCGAGGAGCTCGTCGACCGACCGGTAGCCGACCGCCGCGAGCATGGTGGCTTGCGCCGTGGCATCCGTGCCGATGTGCCGGGCCTGAAACTGCTCGTTCATCATTCGCCGGTGAGCGCGCGGTATTCCTCAGCGCTCAAGAGGGTCGGGAGGGCATCGAACTCGACGCGAATGAGCCAGCCATCGCCGAAGGGATCGCTGTTGACGAGTTCTGGGCTCGCAACAACGGCATCGTTCGTTGCGACAACCGTGCCGTTGACCGGAGCGAAGAGCTCGCCAACCGACTTCGTGGATTCGATTTCGCCGACCACGGTGCCTTCTGCGACGCCCGCTCCGACCTTGGGAAGATCCACGAACACGATGTCACCGAGCTTCTCGGCGGCATAGGCCGTGATCCCGATCGTCGCGACCGACCCATCGATGAGCACCCATTCGTGCTCTGCGGTGTAACTGAGCACGTTCTCGTCAACCATGATTCTCCTGTCTTGAATAAAAGGGCATCGCGACAACGGATGCCGCGACGCGACTTCCTCGCACGTCGATCTGAAGCTCGGTGCCGATCTCCGACAAGCGCGGCTCGACATAGGCCATCGCGATCGGGTAACCGAGCGTTGGGGACAGGGCGCCACTCGTGATCACTCCGACGGCATCGTCGCCGAGGGAGACCTCATAATCCGCCCGACCAGCGCGCTTACCTTCGCTGCGCAACCCAACAAGCACGTGCGCGGTCGGCGATGGACCAGCCTCGATCGCGGTGCGCCCGACGAAGTCGCCGGGCTTGCTGATGGCCACTACCCGACCGAGCCCCGCTTGCACGGGCATCGTGTCGAGGCTAAGTTCATGGCCATAGAGCGGCATGCCGGCCTCGAGCCGCAGCGTGTCTCGGCTCGCGAGACCGCACGGGACGAGTCCGAACTCACTGCCGGCTGCGATGAGTGCTCGCCACAGGGCGGCCGCGGCATCCGCCCGAATGTATAGCTCGAAGCCGTCTTCGCCGGTATAGCCGGTGCGGCCGATGAGGACCGGCACCTCGCCGAAGCTGGCACCCGTCGTCCAGTAGTACTTGAGTTCGTCGAGGGAGGTGTCAGCGTGACCGAGGCCGACCGTCGCTTCGAGGATGCTGCGTGACAGCGGCCCCTGCACCGCGATGAGGGAGATGTCGTCGCTCTCGTCGGTCAGCGTTACGTCGAACTCGCCGGTGCGCGCATTAAGCGCACCAACGACGGGGAAACGATTTCCCGCGTTCGCAACAATCAGAAATTCGGTGGGCGTCAAACGATAGACAACGAGGTCATCGATGATTCCGCCGGTCTCGGTGAGGAGCAGGCTGTACTTGGCCTGGCCATTGGCGATGGCCGACAGCTTGCCGGCGAGCGCAAAATCAAGGAAAGCCGCGGCATCCTGGCCGACAACGCGGATCTCTGCCATGTGCGAGATGTCGAAGATACCCGCTGCCGTGCGAACCGCGTGGTGCTCAGCGAGGTCGGAGCTGTAGCGCACCGGCATCTGCCAGCCAGCGAAGTCCGTGAAGCTCGCGCCAGCAGCGACGTGGATGTCGTGCAGAGGCGAGTAGCGGTACGTCACATCGTTCACGGAGTTCTCCTGGCGCGCTCGGCTCGTTGGATTGAACTCCCCCTCTGTCATTGGCCTGAGAGTTTCGCTGCATGAGCCTTGCGGCCATTGCAGCTTTCACCTTCGGCGGCATTGGCGCACGACGTCTTAACCGAGCGAGCATAGCTCGCTCGGCGCTGGCGTCGCAGCGACCGTCATTGACGGTCGCCCTTAGCTCCAGCGCGCTTTTCAGAGTGGCCAGTCGATGCGGTACGTGAACCTGAGAGATTGGCGGGGAGGCTTGCTCCTTCGGTGCTCAGTGCCTGTTGGTCCTGTCAAGGACATCAGCGCTGGGCTCTCCCGCATCGTGTTGCGGCCCGATGTTCAGTTATGCGGTAATCCTAGCGCTGTAAGAGCCTTATCGACTGCGGCGGCGGCGCCGCTTAGCTCGATCGCAATCGGGGTTCTTCCCGCTCTTGCGCGGTCGCTACTCATGGATCGGACCTATCGTCGCGACCGACGCCTGGCCCGTCTTCGCCGTTGTCGTTGTCGCTGTCGTTGTCGCTGTCGACCTCGTCATTCCACTGCAGTACGAAAAACTCTTCGGCCGACAGCGTGAGTTCCGAGATCCTCGTCATCAATTGCTCGGCGGTGGTCGCACCCAGCAACTCGACCTGATCGAGGGGGCCTAGTGGGGCGATAGCGGCCAGCTGCCAGATCGCTGCGATCGGTTCGTCAGCGAGCTCGACAGCCGCAGACCACGTCTGGTCGGTGAACTCGCTCGCGACGGCGAGCACCCGTCGAACGGTCGCCTCGGTGCTCTCGCGAAGCTCGCGCAGACTTTCGTCCCAGACGAGTTCCGGCAGCACGCGAACTTCGGCCTGTGGGTGAGGGTCTTCTTCGAGCCAGTTCTCGATAGCGATGCGGCGCTCGCCCTCTGCTACGAGTACGACAAAGCCCTCCGCGGCATCCAATTGAGTGATTTGTGCGACCGTGCCAATCGCGAAGCGCTGCTCCCCGCCACCGACCTCCTGGCCACGCTCGATGAGCGTGACGCCGAACTCGCTCGGCTCGTCTTGGAGGATGCGGGAGAGCATGACGAGGTAACGCTCTTCGAAGACGCGGAGGACAAGCGGCATGTGCGGAAAGAGCACCGAGCCAAGCGGAAACATAGGAAACGAAGTCACACCCCCCAGCGAACCACGGAACGCTGAGATCGCCAAGTGAGCGGCGGGCGGCGAACCCCAACTGGCCGTTCTCAGCGAATTCCAGCGAGTCGCTCGAGAGCCGCCCGCAGGATCACCTCGGCGGGGTGCGCGATGACGTGGTGGTTCAGATAGACCCCATCAAGCCAGCCAAGAACTTCGGGCGCGGGCATCCCGACCGCATCCCAGTCGACGCTCGGCTCAGCCACCGTGCGCGGTGTCCCGCTGCGGTGATCTAGCCATGCACGGGCGATGCGGATGCTCGGCACACCGCCATCCGGATCCCAGAGCAGCTCGATCGGATGGTTGTCGCCCTCGATGTGATTGTGTTCGACGCTGCCGCTACCGAGCCATGGCAACAGCATGAACTCACCCTCGAGCTCGACCTCGATGATCTCGAGTGGGACCGGTCCAGTTTCGCGTGCAAAGACTGACAGACCGGCGGCGTGCCACTCGGCTGCCTCGTCGGCGTCGGCTAGCAGGTCGGGTAGCACTTGCAGCACGCGTGTCGCGAATCGCTCGGCCCATTCAAGAAGCGCGGCCGTCGGTTTCGGTGGCCATGGGCTCCCGTCGACGTCGTCACCGTTGGCGCGATGGAAGTGGTGCTCAAACCGGTCCTCACTAACCTCGAGATGCAATTGGCCACCGCGGAAGTGGATGAACAAGCCGGCCGTCTTGGTCTCATCATCGAAATCCGCATCGAGCTCTGGCCGCCCGAACGAGCGCGGAATCGGAGGAAGCGTGCCAACGGAGTCGCCGAGGTTGAGCACGGCGCGAAACCTTCGGTTTGGCATCCTCAGAGTGGGGTCGGTCACCGGTTCACCCTATGGGTTCAAGCGCACCACGAGCATCCGTAGCCCTCGCTGATCACGCCGACGACGCAATGCGGCAACATAGTCTTGACGCATGCTGCTTCGTCGTCTCATCGCCAGAACGTTCTGGGCGTTCAGCCGCTGGCGCCTCGTGACCGAGCCAGC
>JBGSTT010000133.1:0-3871 GCA_041736385.1 Rhodoglobus sp.
AGTCCCCGTGGCTCGGCCATTCGACCTAGCGGGTGACCGCGCCGAGTCGCGGCAACCGCGGGACGTTGGCCTCAGCCCCGGCGCCCGGCGGGACGATCACTTCTTGCGCGGCGGCAATCTCGAGTCCGTCCGCTCGAACGGTGAGGGTGGCATCCGTAGCCACGCTGCGCTTGACCACGGCGAGGGCGATCGGCCCGAGCTCGTAGTGCAGGGCGGAACTCGTGACTCGGCCGACGACGGCTTCGGTATCGGCACCGGCGAGCAGCACCTCGGCGTCAGCGGGAGGCAGCACGCCCTCTGAACCGTCAAGGTGCAGCATGACCAGACGACGCGGCGGGTGGCCGAGGTTGTGCACCTTGGCGACCGTTTCTTGTCCGCGATAACAGCCCTTGTTGAGGTGCACCGCGGAGCGAAGCCAATCGAGTTCGTGCGGGATGGTCTTCTCGTCCGCCTCTGTCGCAAGCCTCGGTCGCCATGCCGCGATGCGGAGCGCCTCGAGCGCGAGCGTCCCGGCGGCCGGCAGCGCGGCGAGTCCTTTGCCAGACTCAAGCCCTTCGCCGGATTCGAGCGCGGCTCGTTCAACGAGCACTTCGCGGTAGTTCCAGTCAGCACCCGGATGCTCCGCCGCCGTCGCGTACTGATGCCCGCCAGCCGAGACGGCAAGCCACGGGTCGACCCAAACGAGGGCAACCCCGTTTGGTGCTGCCGCGAACTCCTCAACCGGATGGCCGACGGCAAGCACACCAATCGTCGCGAAGTCGGCGCTTCGGTCAGCGACCTCGACGCGCAACATGAATCGCATGCGATCGAGCCAGGCCAGCAGGGGCGGGGCCTCCGCGGCATCCACCAACAACCAGGCCGTGTCGCCGTCGTCGACGAGGCGAATCGCATACTGAAGCCGACCGGTCGGGTCGAGCAGGAGCGTCTCGGCAGACGCGCCAGGCAAGAGCCCAGCGAGGGACTGCGACGTGAGCGAATCCAGCCAAGTGAGCCGGTCGACACCCGACACCGTGAGCACCGCGCGATCGGAAAGGTCCACGATCGCCCGACCCGCGGCGAGCGCCTTTTGCTCACCCAGCGGATTGCCGTAGTGCTCGGGCGGGCTGCCTACGGCGCCGGGTCTCGGTGATCGAGCGGGACTCGGTGATCGAGCGGAGTCGAGATCGGCGGACGAGGGTCTCGGCTCCGCTCGACCACCGGTGAGCTCACTCGACACGAGCGAGCCGTCCCGAGGCGTGCGTACGCAAGTCCTGACCGAGGGCGGCGATGTCCCACGCCCACAGCAAGTGGCCGTCGACCAAGCCGTACAGCCGCGTCGCCGCCGCGTAATTCTTTGCGCTTGCGGTGCGCATCACGGCATCCGTCGACAAATCGATTCGAGGACCCTTCGCTCGCCCAACGTAAAACTCATTGACCCCGCCGGGGTGAACGATCGAGACCTCGATCTCGAAGCCGCCATCCGAACTGCGCAACGTCTCCACCGACTGGGCGGTCGTGAACGGTCGAGGGCCGATGCCGGGCAGCAACCCGGGCCCTGGGTCGCCGTCGAGGGCGGGGCGGGTAAGTTTCCAGTACCCGATCTCGGTCACGTGCGGAGTGCGATCATCATCGAGCAGCCACGTATACGAGCTGTAGTTGAGGTGCGGCAAACCGTCGTGGGTGAAGCTCAGCCGCTGCCCGAACTCGAGCTCGCGCGTCTCATCGCCGACCCGGTAGCTGACGAGCCCGGTGCCCTCCCATAGGCCGATGAGCCACGAAAGTGGTACCAGTTCAGCTGGGATGCTCGCATCGAGATCAATCACTGCAAAACCTGAGACCGTTCGGATTTCTGATCAGCCAAGCGCGATTAGCGCTGGCCGCGATAGAGGTTGTAGAGCACAACGATCGAGACGAAACCGATCGAGAGCGTCGCGAGCGCCAAGAGACCGAGAAAGAAGAACTCGAGGGCGAGAAGCATGACCCCAGTCTAGCCGGGCGGCGAAACCAGCTACCTGACGAGCGCGAGAATCCCCGTTGCCACCGCAAGGATCACCAGCGAAACACCGATACTCGCCGTGGCCCGCGTTACATAGCCTTCGGGTCGCCCGGTCGCGAGTTGAATACCAAAGGTAACCAAGACGGCACCCGCGAACACCAACGGAAGCCACATCAGATAGTCGTCACCGGTGCCAACGATTGCGACAGCAACTGCGGCCAGCAGCACGGCCACCCACACCGGCACGACGCTCCACAATTGCCACGACATACTGCGATTGTAAGTGGCTTGTAGACTGGGGCGACGCAATTTGGAGGTCTCGTGGCGCAGCTGTTGATCCTGACCTCTGCCGTCGACACCGAGGTGTTTCCCGCCCTCGGGCTGCTCAGTCATTCGACGAAACAGATTCCAGCCTCGCCCGCATCCTTGATCACAGCGCCCACCTGCGACCTCATTTTTGTGGATGCTCGACAAGACCTCGCGAGCGCGAAATCGCTCTGCAAGATCCTCACGACGACCGGGGTGAATGTTCCGCTCGTGCTCATCCTGACCGAGGGCGGACTCACCGCAGTCAGCGCCGATTGGGGGGTTGACGATGTCATCCTGTCGAGCGCCGGTCCTGCAGAAGCCGACGCTCGCATCCGTCTGGCGCTCGGTCGTCAAGCGCTGAGCTCAAGCAGCTCGAAGATTCACGCCTCGGGTGTCGTCATTGACGAGGCGAGCTACTCGGCGAAGGTGCGCGGCCGCCCTCTCGACCTCACCTTCAAAGAGTTCGAACTGCTGCGGTTTCTTGCCACCCACCCGAGCCGCGTGTTCACTCGCGAACAGTTGCTCAGCGAGGTCTGGGGCTACGACTACTTTGGCGGCACAAGAACAGTCGATGTGCACGTGCGGCGGTTGCGCGCGAAGCTTGGCGACCTCGAGTCGCTCATCGGCACCGTTCGCAACGTCGGCTACCGCTTCAACGTCTATGACGACGAGCCAGAGCGGATGCCCGCCCCGGTCGTCACCGGCAACTGAGCCCGCGCCGCTCAGCCCGCGCTGCTCAGCGCCCGCCAACCTCCAGCGCCTCGACCCCGAGCTCGCCCAACAGGGTACGCACCCGCGAGGCGATGTCATCCCGAATCACCCGCACTTGCTCAAGTTCAAGGCCAGCAGGATCGGTGAGCTCCCAGTCGAGGTAACGCTTACCGGGGTAGATCGCGCACGCGTCCCCGCAGCCCATCGTGATGACGACGTCGGCGGCTTGCACGACATCGTCGGTCAGCGGCTTCGGAAACTCTTCGTCCAGGCTGAGACCAAGCTCCGCCACGGCAGCCACAACGGTCGAATTGAGTTCAGCCGCCGGGTTCGAGCCCGCTGAGCGAACGTGCACTTTGCCGCCAGATAGGTGACTCGTTAGCACCGCAGCCATCTGAGACCGGCCAGCGTTCTGCACGCACACGAAGAGCACTTCAGGAAGCGGGCTCTCAATTGCGCCTTTGGCTTGAGCGAGAGCGGTCAGGCGATCCTTAGCAAAGCGGGTGGTCAGATTCGCGACGTGCGCTGGCACCCTCGATGTACGAAGTAGACCCGCATATGACTCGAGCACGTAGCGCTCGACCGTCTCCGCATTGAACACGCCAGCAAACTTCTCGGTCAGTTCAGTGGAGAGTCGCGCGAGGCGGGCTTCCGGAAACTGAAGTCCCGGCTGAGCTTGGCGCTTGATGCCTTCGGTGGTCATCCTTAGACCTGACTCCCGTGAGGCTCGGATGAAGGCTGAGCCCCCGACGAGGCCTGATCGCCAGCCAATGCCCGTGCACCAACATCCGGCAAGATCTCGCTCAGCAACTGCTGGATGCGCGCCTTGATGTCGTCGCGGATCGGACGCACCGACTCGATACCTTGTCCGGCCGG
>JBGSTT010000134.1:0-29528 GCA_041736385.1 Rhodoglobus sp.
GTGAAGAGGTTGATGCCAAGGGCGACGAGATCGACGTTGCCCGTTCGCTCGCCGTTGCCAAACAGGCACCCCTCGATTCGGTCGGCTCCGGCGAGGTAGCCGAGCTCGGCCGCCGCCACCGCTGTGCCGCGGTCGTTGTGCGGGTGGAGCGAGAGGATGATGTTCTCCCGCGGGTGCAGGCGCCGCGACATCCACTCGATTGAATCGGCGTAGACATTGGGGCTTGCCATCTCGACCGTCGCCGGCAGGTTGATGATGACCTTGCGCTCTGGCGTTGGCTCGAAAATCTCTACAACCTGGTTGCACACCTCGACGGCGAACTCGAGCTCGGTACCCGTGTAGCTCTCTGGGGAGTACTCGTAGAAGACTCGGGTACCCGGAATGAGAGCTTCGGCAGCCTTGCACAAACGCGCACCGTTGAGCGCGATGTCGACGATGCCCTGCTTATCGGTGCGAAAAACAACATCGCGCTGAAGAACACTCGTGGAGTTGTAGAGGTGCACGATTGCTTGCTTGGCGCCCTTGAGCGACTCGTATGTGCGGTTGATGAGTTCCTTGCGGGCCTGGGTCAGCACCTGGATACGGACATCATCTGGGATGAGGTTCTCGTTGATTAGCGTGCGAACAAAGTCGAAGTCGGTCTGGCTCGCGCTCGGGAAGCCGACCTCGATCTCCTTGTAGCCCATTCTCACGAGGAGGTTGAACATGATGCGTTTACGTTCAGGGCTCATGGGATCAATGAGCGCTTGATTGCCATCACGCAGGTCTACCGCACACCAGCGAGGTGCCTTGGTCGTGCGCTTCGTCGGCCACGTGCGGTCTGGCAGTTCGACGGTGAATTGTTCGTGGTACGGGCGGTACTTGTGGATCGGCATTGCAGAAGCCGATTGTGTGTTCTTCATATTCCTTGCTCTCGTCTCAGTAGTGGTCAGCCAACGACGAACACCGCGACGAGTGAGGCCTTAGGTTAGGTCTCGTCGCGGCGGCTAAGGAGAAGCAAACCGAACACAGTTTGAGGGTACCACCGCTCGGGTGCGACCTGGGAACCCGGCGGTCTCACCGCGCAGGATGATCTTGCGTAGCTGATGATCGCCCAGACTCCAGTTGAGACGCGCCCAAGCGGGCTCAGCGCGACAACTGGAGTTTCGACCGCGGTGGGCACCATCCGGCGTTCGCGAGTGCTCGCGCCACGCGGAGAACGATCCGCTCCGGATCACTGAAGTGGACGTTTACAACCCGTACCACCGTCCATCCGGCTGCGGCAAGGCGTTCATGACGAAGGATGTCCGCTGCCGCTTGCTCGTCCGTCAGGTGGTGTCGACCGTCGTACTCGACCAACACCGACCACTCTGGGTAGGCCAGGTCACCAAACAACTCCCCGATGGCGTCGCGAATGCTGAGGTTCACTGCGGGTTCTGGCAAGCCAGAACGCACGAGCAGCAAGCGGAGCGCCACCTCGCGGGCGGAGTCGGTACGCCCGCGAAGCAGGGGAAATGCGCGGGCTAGTGAACCAGCTCCGCGACGTTGTCCGTGACGCGCACGCGCGTCGAGGAGGTCGTCGACGGTCGCGAGCGGTGCTTGCCGCCGAAGCAGGCTGTCGCCTGCAATCACGAGTTCATCGACCGACAGCGCGGTGGAGAGCGCAGTCCAGCAATCTAGCGGCGACAGGACGGGCATCCCGCGCAATACTGCGAGTCGCACAGAGTCTGCAGCGACGCGATGACCGACGACCCCGCGCATCCGGGGCTCGCGCGCCGGCCATGCCGAGCTCACGTGAATCGTCGAGTCACGGTGAAAACGCGATGGCAGCCACATCCCCCAAAGTGTCGCGGCGCTGGAGTGGCTGAACCACTGGCTCTCCTGAAGTCGCGGCAGGTAGGCCAGACAGCGGTCCTCGGTCGTCACAAGCGGTCGAGGTGTGCGAATTCCGCGAAACGGGATCCCGAGATCACTCCTTCGTAGTCGTGCTGGCGGCACGTTGTGCTCCGCCGCCTCCCGGATGCGGAACGGTAAGGCGTCGAGTGGTGGCGGCAAGGGGGCGGGTCTTGGCATGAGTCGAGCATCCCGAACCCGTGCGCACGCCAGACCCCGTCACGGCAACCGGTCGACAGCGCCACCCAAACTCCACTTGTGACGGAGTACCCCAATCTGGCCGTCACAACTGGAGTTTCGGCGAGTGTCTGGTGCGCGCACCGCGGAGAGGGGAGCAGCGGGCGCGCTAGGCAAGCGGCGGGCCGCTAGAACCCGAGCCGCCCGAGCTGCTTGGCGTCGCGCTGCCACTCCTTGGCGACCTTGACTCGCAGCGAGAGGAAAACCTGGCGACCAAGCAGGCGCTCGATTTCTGCGCGGGCGCGCGCGCCGACACTCTGAAGGCGCTCCCCGCCGTGGCCGATGATGATGCCCTTTTGACTGTCCCGTTCGACGAAGAGATTGGCGTAGATCTCGAGTAGATCCTTTGTTTGGCTCTCAATCATGTCGTCGATCGTGACAGCGATCGAGTGCGGCAACTCGTCGGTCACGCCCTCTAGCGCGGCCTCACGGATGAGCTCGCTGACGCGCTGCTCCGTGGTTTCGTCGGTGATCGCGTCATCCGGATACAACTTGGCCGAAATCGGCATGAGCTTGATGAGCTCTGTCGTGAGTATCTCGAGCTGGATTTGATCAAAGGAAGAAATCGGGATGATCGCATCCCAGTCGCGAAGTGCGCTGATGGCCTGCAGCTGCTCTGCAACACCCGGGCGCGATGTTGCATCGATCTTGGTGACAATGGCAACCTTTTTCGCGCGCGGGAATGACTCGAGTTGCTCGTTGATGTAGTTATCTCCCGGACCAATTTTGTCCCCGGCTGGCACGCAGAATCCGATCACGTCGACGTCGCCGAGCGTGGATTGCACGATGCCGTTGAGCCGCTCACCGAGGAGGGTGCGCGGCCGATGCATTCCGGGCGTGTCGACGATAACGAGCTGACCGTTTGCCCGATGCACGATTCCGCGAATGGCGCGTCGCGTGGTCTGCGGTTTCGAGGATGTGATCGCCACCTTCTCACCGACCATGGCGTTCGTCAGTGTCGATTTTCCGACGTTCGGACGCCCGACAAATGACACAAACCCGGCCCGAAAGCTGTCGCTCATTCCACGCTCTTCTCGGTGTCAGCAAATGCAGATTGCGCATCGATCAGCGCCTGATCACGTTCGACGAGGACGGTGCTCAAGTGCTTTCTGCGGCCCTCAGTGCGTTCGGCCTCGAGGATGAGTCCCGAGAACTCGGCAACCGAGCCGACAACAGGGAGACGCCCGAGCACCTTCGTCAACAGCCCACCGACCGAGTCGACCACATCCTCTTCCAGTTCGACCCCGAAGATGTCACCAAGCTCGTCGATCGATAGCCGTGCACTCACCCGATACTTTCCGTTGCCAAGGTCTTCGATCTCCGGCACCTCGCGGTCGTATTCGTCAGCAATGTCTCCGACAAGTTCTTCGATGAGATCCTCAAGCGTGACCAGCCCAGCAATTCCGCCGTACTCGTCGACCACCATCGCGAGATGATTCGATTCGAGTTGCATCTGCCGCAAGAGCGCATCAGCCTTCTGTGATTCCGGAACAAAGAGCGCGGCCCGCGCGAGCTGTTCCGTTGTCAGCGTGTCGGCATCGAGTGTCTGCTCGTAGACGACGCGCGCAACATCCCGCAAGTAGAGAACGCCAAGCACTTCATCGATGTCATCGCCGATTACCGGCACGCGCGACACCCCGCGGCTCAGAAACAACCCCATCGCGGCGCCCATGGTCGCATCACCGTCGATGGTGACCATGTCAGTGCGTGGCACCATAACCTCGCGCACAACCGTGTCGCTGAACTCGAAGATCGAGTGAATCAGCTCACGATCGTCCTCTTCGAGCACATCGAGTTCTGTGGCCTCGTCGACCATGCTGAGCAGTTGTTCTTCACTCGAGAAGGTCGCCGTTCTGGGGCGGCCGGGCGTCACGCGATTGCCAATTGCGACGAGCGCATCGGCGATGGGTCCGAGCAACACGCGAATGGCTCGAACGGTGCGCGCCGAAAACCGCATGACAGCCCGTGCGTGTACTCGACCAACGCTGCGGGGGCTTGACCCGACGAGCACGAAGGATGCCGCCGTCATGATGAGCGCACTGAACAGCAACACCCACCACCATTCGGCAAAAATCGAGACGAAAACGAGGGTGACCAACACCGCTGCAGTCGTCTCGACGACGATGCGCATGAAGTTCAGCGCGTTGATGTGGGCACCGGGATCGTTCGAGATTGCGATGAGCGAACGACTTGCCCGACTTTTGGCTGCGAGGTCGACCATCTCCGTTCGACTGAGCACCGTCAGCGCGGAGTCCGCGGCGGCGAGGAGTCCGCCGAAGACCACCAGAATGACCGCTACCGTGACGAAGATGGGAATGAGCATCGACTCAGCGCCGTCGTTCGGTTAGCGCGAAGCCGACAAGAATGTCGCGCTGGATGCCGAACATTTCCTTCTCGTCGTCCGGCTCTGCATGATCGAAGCCGAGCAAGTGAAGCAGGCCGTGGGTCACGAGGAGCAGAATCTCCTCTAGCGCGCTGTGCCCGGCTGTCTCGGCCTGAGCAATCGCCACTTGCGGGCACACGACGATATCGCCGAGCAATCCTGGCGGGGTCAGGTGGTCTTCGCTGCCAGGTCGCAACTCATCCATCGGGAAACTCAAAACATCGGTCGGCCCTGGCTCGTCCATCCACTGCACGTGCAACTGCTCCATCGCGGCTTCGTCAACGAAGACGATCGCCAACTCCGCGTCTGGATGCACGTGCAGCTGATCGAGAGCGTAGATAGCGAGACGCTGAATCGCGACTTCGTCGACGACAACCGCCGATTCATTGTTGATCTCGATGCTCACGAAGGTCCGAACCTTCCCGCTGGGTTCGTGCCGCGAGCATCCGCTCGATTGTTGTTTCGCGCTTCTTCCCGGTCGAATCGCTCACGCTGCCGGTCTTCATCGAAGCGCGTGTACGCATCCACGATCTGGCCAACGAGGTTGTGCCGCACGACATCGGCGCTCGTGAGTCGAGCAAAGTGGATGTCGTCGATCGAGTCAAGTACGCGCGTCACCAGCTGCAGTCCACTCGCCCCGGCCGGCAGGTCGACTTGCGTGATGTCCCCCGTAACCACCATCTTCGAGCCGAATCCGAGCCGAGTGAGGAACATCTTCATCTGCTCTGGGGTCGTGTTTTGCGCCTCGTCGAGCACGATAAAGGAGTTGTTGAGGGTGCGACCGCGCATGTAAGCGAGAGGCGCCACTTCGACGGTTCCCGCAGCGAGCAGCTTCGGCACGAGTTCCGGGTCCATCATCTCGTTAAGCGCGTCATAGAGCGGCCGCAGGTACGGGTCGATCTTGTCGCTAAGCGAGCCGGGCAGAAAGCCAAGGCGCTCTCCGGCTTCAATCGCCGGCCGGCTCAGAATGATGCGATCAACCTCTTTGCGTTGCAGCGCCTGAACAGCCTTTGCCATCGCGAGGTACGTCTTGCCAGTTCCGGCTGGCCCGATACCAAACACGATCGTGTTGAGGTCAATCGCATCGACGTAGTCCCTCTGGCCTAGCGTTTTTGGGCGCACGCTCTTGCCGCGCGAGGTCAGGATGGCTTGGCTGAGCAGTTCTGCCGGGCTTCCTGAACGGGAGTCGATGATTCGCGCAGAAGACGTAACCTCTACCGGCCCGAGGTCGCGCCCGTCACGCACCATAAGTACGAGCTCGTCAACGAGCGTTGCGGCAGACGTGACGGCAGAAGCCGGCCCGCTGATGGTGATGCGATTGCCTCGAACGAGTACATCGACGGTGGGATACTGCCCTTCGATGATCGTCAAGAAGCGATCCTGCGGACCGAGCAACCGCACCATGGCGACGCCGTCGACCTCAATCTCGACCGAGCGCAATTCCTCGTTCGAGGATGGCGTTTCGCTAATCGGCAAGGCTTCCTTCCGTCAAACTCCCTGTTGCCGTTGACCCGAGCAGATGAGCGTGCACATGAAAGACGGTTTGCCCGACTCGCGCGCCGGTATTGAACACGAGCCGAAACTCACCTCCGCAAAGTTCGTCGGCGATGGCCTGGGCAGTTTCCGCCATAGTCGCTAGCAGTGCCGGATCTCCAGCCGCCAATTCGGTGACATTTCGGTAGGCCTCGGTTTTCGGCACGATCAGAATGTGTACCGGCGCCTTCGGTGCGATATCGCGGAAAGCGATGATCGCCGCACTCTCGAACACGATGTCCGCAGGAATCTCGCGCGCGACGATGCGCGAGAAGATGCTCGGCGTGGGGTTAGACATGTCTCAAGCCTAAGCTCCGGCACGCCATCGACCGAGCCTGAGGTTCAGGACCGCAATCGCTGCCGGGCCAGCCGTCGAGGTTCGCAACACTTCTGGACCGAGCCGAACCGTGCTCGAGCCCGCTGCGGTAAGGGCTTCGAGTTCATGGTCGGCGACACCGCCCTCAGGCCCGACCAATACGACAATGTCGCGGTCGTCGAGCTCAAGCTCGGCGATGCTCACGGTGGCCGTCGGGTCGAGCACAACGAGGTGGCTTACCGGTGACAACTGGGCGAGTTGCTTCGTCGTTGCCAGGTCGAGTACGTCAGGAAGCCAAGCGCGCAACGATTGCTTTGCCGCCTCGCGAACGACTGCCATCCAGCGATCTCGGCCTTTGGCGACTTTTGCGCCCTCCCACCGTGAGACACTTCGCGCTGCCGCCCACGGAATCACCCCATCGACGCCGAGTTCGGTCGCCGCTTGCACGGCCAGCTCGTCGCGGTCGCCCTTGGCCAGCGCTTGCGCGAGAAAGATCGCCGGATGTGCGCGGTCAGATAATTCCACGGCTTCGACCTCGACCTCAAGCCGAGTGTGCTCCGCGACGACAACGATTCCCGTTGCAACGAGCCCAGCACCGTTGCCGATCGAGATACGCTCGCCCGGTGCAAGGCGCGACACGGTCACTGCGTGCCGAGCCTCTGTACCGAGAAGAATCAGGCGCTGCCCCAACTCGGCAGAAACGAGCTGCTCGTCAAGATAGCGGTGCGCCACTAGCCGCCCATGAAGCGCTCGCGCAGCTTCGTGAAAAGACCTTGCTGGAAGTGGGAGAAATGCGGGGCCTCTGCCTTTCGTGATGCAGCAAGCTGCTTGATCAGCTGCTGTTCCTTGGCGCTCAACTTCGTCGGCGTGAGCACTTGCACACCGATCCGCAGATCACCTCTGCCGCTCCCGCGCAAGTGGGTGATACCGCGATCTTTGATCATGATCACTTCGGCACTCTGTGTTCCCGGCTTGATCTCGATGGCGATTTCGCCGTCAAGGCCCTTGAGCGTCGTGGTCGTACCGAGCACAGCATCCGTCATCTGAACTTCAATCGTCGCGAGAAGGTCGTCCCCGTTGCGGCTGAAGGTCTCGTCGTGACGCACCTTCATCTCGAGGAATAGGTCACCGGCGGGTCCGCCGGCCGGGCCGACCTCGCCCTGACCGGGCATCTGAAGTCGAAGTCCGGTGTCGACGCCCGCCGGGATGTCGACGGGGATGACCCGCGCTGCGCGCACGCGCCCCTGACCGGCGCAGGTTACGCACGGGGTCACGATCGTGGTGCCGTAGCCGCGACAAGTACCGCACGGGTTCGAGGTCATGACGTTACCGAGCAGACTGCGCATGGTTCGCTGAATCTGACCGGTGCCGTTGCAGATATCGCAGGTCTTGGGGGATGTGCCCGGCGCGCAGCACGAGCCAGCGCAGGTCTTGCACAGGATCGCGGTGTTGACCTCGACGTCGCGCTTGGTGCCAAAGATCACCTCGCTGAGCTCAACCTCGATTCGGACCAGGCCATCCTGGCCGCGCTCGCGCCTAGAGCGCGGCCCTGTCGTGCGTGCGCCTCCCCCGAAGAACGTCTCGAAGATGTCACCAAACCCGGTGAATCCAGCGCCCGAGAAGCCAGCCTGCGCGCCGAGGTCGTACTGCTGGCGTTCGCGTGGATCGCTCAACACGTCATAGGCGTGGGTTACGAGTTTGAAGCGTTCCGCGGCATCCGCGCTCGGGTTGACGTCGGGATGAAGCTCGCGAGCGAGCCGGCGATAGGCCTTCTTAATGTCTTCTGCCGCGGCGCTCCGGTCGACGCCGAGCACCTCATAATGATCTGCCACGTGCTGTGCTAATCCTCACCGAGAAGTCTTGACAGGTAGCGCGCTACCGCCCGGACTGCTGCCATGTTGTTGGGGTAATCCATGCGAATGGGGCCGAGCACACCCAGTCGCGCAATACTGCCACCGCTCGCTGAGTACCCGCTCGTCAACACGGCCGTCTCTCCCAGAGCGAAATTCTCGTTCTCCCGCCCGATGCGCACAGACACGTCACCGAGATCGACATCCATTTCGGCGAATAGCCGAAGGAGCGTGACCTGTTCCTCGATCGCCTCGAGGACGGGGAAAATACTGCCGCTGAAATCTTCTTCTGTGCGCGCCAGATTGGCTGTTCCTGCCATGAGCAGCTTGTCGTGCCGGTTGGCAAGCACTTGCTCAGCGATAGCGGATGTGACTGCTGCGATTATCGGCTGCCTAGCCGGCGCAAATTGCTGCGGCAGTTCGGCGAGGCGAGCTGCCGCATCCGGAAGATTGAGCCCGCCGAGAGTGCTATTGAGACGACTGCGAAGTTCGGCCAAGAACTCCTCGTCAAGTTCCGTGCTGATGTCGATGAGCCTCTGGTCAACTCGGCCTGAGTCGGTGATAAGTACGGTCATCAGCCTCGTTGAACTGAGTTGGACGAGTTCGACGTGGCGAATTCGCGATATCGCGCGCGATGGATATTGCACGAGGGCCACTTGATGGGTGAGCTGTGAGAGCAGTCGAACCGTGCGCATGAGCACATCGTCAAGATCAACGGACTCTCCGAGGAAGGCCTCGATCGCCTCACGTTGGGCCGAAGTGAGTGGACGCAGGTCGGCGAGTTGGTCGACGAAGACGCGATACCCCTTGTCTGTCGGCACCCGACCAGAGGACGTGTGTGGGGCGACGATCAGTTCTTCGTCTTCGAGAAGCGCCATATCGTTGCGGATTGTGGCAGCCGAAACCCCGAAGGAGTGGCGTTCGACAATCGACTTCGATCCCACTGGCTCTCGAGAGGCGACATAGTCCTGCACGATGACTCGAAGCACTTCAAGTCCACGTTCTGAGACCATCTCAACACCACCCCTCACGACTGGCACTCGATCAAACTGACTGGCAATCGTACCGCGCCGCGCCGCGTCGAAATCGTTGCACGCACCATCAGAGAGGTACTACCTTGTGACTGTGCTTGCGCTAGCCCCACCCCCGGAGCATCGATGGGCACGAGCTTGATCCGCCCCAACAGCGGGAACCCCCGCCGTTCACTTGAAAGGCACTGAATATGACAGACGCAACTCCGCAACCAGCCGCTCCCCAGCCAGCCGCACCATTGACCCCGGCAGAAGACAAGCAGTGGGCGTCGTTTGCTCACTTCGGCGGCCTGCTCGGAATCCTGCCGTCGCTCATCATTTTTCTGATCTTCAAGGACCGGGGTGCGCTGACGAAGCAAGAGTCGAAAGAAGCGCTCAACTGGCAGATCACGTTTACGATCGGCTTCATCGCGATCAACATCATCGTGTCGATTTTGACGGCAATTTTGATCTTCACCGACGCGTTCGCTGTCGTCAGCATCCTCGGTTTCTTGCCATTCCTGCTCTGGATCCTCAATGCTGTGCTCTCGATCATGGGTGGAATCAAGGTCAACGGCGGTGGCGCGTACCGCTACCCATTCGCCATTCGACTCATCAAGTAAGCGACCGAACAAAGAAGTCATCTCGCGAAACGCGGGCTAACCCGGGAGCGCGGCTCCCGGGTTAGCTGCTTTAATGGCCGCATGTCCGAATCAACCCCGCCTCCTGCCCAGCCGTACCAGACGGTCCAGCCCCTCAGCCCCAGTGACGAACGTCTTTGGGCCACTCTCATCCACATCGGTGGAATCGTCGTGGGTTTCCTCCCGGCGCTCATTGGATACCTCGTTCTCAAGGACCGCGGCGCATTCATTCGCGCACACACGGCCACGGCAACGAACTTCCAGCTCACGATTCTGATCGCCTATGTCGTCGGCGGCGTGCTCAGCCTCGTGCTGATTGGCTTCTTGATTCTGCTCGCGGCGGCGGTGGTGTCGCTGATCTTCAGCATCATGGCTGCCATCGCTGCAAACAAGGGTGAGCTATACACCTACCCGATCGCGATCAAGTTCGTCTCCTAACTCGCACACCTCCGAGGTCGCGCGCCGAGATGGTCAGCGGTCCTCAACGGCCACCAACTGCCGCACTGCGGCATCGGCCAACAGCCGTCCTCGCAAGGTCAGTTCGATCCGACCGGCGAGGGCGGCTTTCGCGTTCACGAGCTCGTCTGCGATCAACTCGGCAACAGCACGGCGCCCGGCTGGGGCGAGATCGGCTATCGCGAGACCATCCCGCAATCGGGTTCGCAGCAACACGCGCTCGACCTGTCGCGTCGCAGCATCTAACGATTCCCGCCCGGCGCCCGGCGAGAGACCGGCTTCAATTCGATCCGCATATGCCGCCGGGTGCTTGACGTTCCACCAGCGAACACCGCCGACGTGACTGTGCGCACCCGGCCCGATGCCCCACCAGTCGTGGCCCAGCCAGTAGCCGAGATTGTGGCGCGACCGGTGCTCAGCGCCCATCGCCCAGTTTGAAACCTCGTACCAGTCGAAACCCGCCTCGGCAAGGATGCTGTCACTGAGTTCGTACATTTCGGCTTGCAGGTCGTCATTAGGCTCGGCAACTTCGCCCCGGCGGATCTGGGACGCGAGCTTTGTCCCGTCTTCGATGATGAGCGCATAGGCGGACAAGTGGTCTGGCTCTTGCGCGACCGCTGCCTCAAGCGATCGCTGCCAATCATCGATGGTCTCCCCCGGGGTTCCGTAGATGAGGTCGAGACTGACGTCGAGCCCGGCACGCTTGGCCCAATTAACAACCAGCGGGATGCGGTCAGGATTATGCGTGCGCTCAAGCGTTGCGAGCACGTGCGTCACGGCCGACTGCATGCCGAATGACACGCGAGTGAATCCCGCCTCTGCGAGTTCATTCAGGTAGCGCTCATCAACGGAATCCGGGTTGGCCTCGGTCGTGACTTCTGCCGCTCGAGCGAGTCCCCAAGTCTCGTTGACCGCGCCAAGCATGGCGGCAAGGTCGCTCGCGGGCAACAGGGTCGGGGTGCCACCGCCGAAGAACACCGTTGAAACGGGTCTCTCGCTGATCGCGGCATCCGCCAACACTCGCTCGGCAAGCTTCAGTTCTGCGATCGCCTGACCGGCAAAGTTCGATCGACTTGCCCCGCGCAACTCGTCGCTTGTGTAGGTGTTGAAGTCACAGTAACCACACCGCACTCGGCAGAAGGGCACATGCAAGTAGACGCCGAAGTCGCGCTCGGCCGACCCGTCCGCCGCCGATACCGGCAGCACGCCGTCGAGTGGCGCCGGATCCGCGATCGGGAGGGCACCTGGCATGGTTCATTGTCCCAGCAGAATCCGCACCGCGGCACAATCGGGCAGACTGCGGCCTTCCGCCAAGCTGAAGCTCAGGCGATTGGGCCAGCGAGCGCTCGGAGATACCGCCTGGTGTAAAACTCTTGCGCGACTCGAAGCGCGGGGTAGACGGCCCACCACCTGCCTGAGCTTGGGCGAGAGAACGCTCGTATCGTCAGCCACACCGAGTCATCCTCACGATGAGAGAGGATGAAGGCTTCCTCGCCGTCTTCCGGATGTCCAGGAAGAGTCCCGTACGCGAAGCCTCGACGTCTCGGCTCGTCAACGAGATAAACCACGCGCGCTGGAGCGGTGATGACAATCGGCCCGATGACGGGGATCACCAGTTGTGCGGTGTCTCCAGGTCTCAGGTATCGAGTGCCGTCTGGCCCGTAGAGCGCTTCGCGCCCGGCCGACCCGGCAGGAGCATCCGACTCAATGGGAGGCTCGATCGGCTGGATTCGAAATCCGCTGCGTTTCTGAATGCCCCAAGTCAGCGCTGCGACGCACGCGTACTCGAATCTCGCCGCTCCGTGCCCGATCCTGGCCGTGCGTTCGATCGCTCGATACCCGGCGGGCGGGTAACGCAGCAGGTCTGGGGCCTGCGTCGCGCCTACCGCCCCATAGGTAACCGGGGCCAGCCAGATCGGTACTGAACCGGAACTCGCTGCGAGAACGCCGTCAGCCGATGGCTCCGTGTCTCGTCCGGACCGACGGTCACTCACTTCTTGTCTTTCTTCTCCACGTCACCCGTGAGGGCCGCGACGAACGCCTCTTGAGGCACCTCGACCCGCCCGACCATCTTCATGCGCTTCTTGCCCTCTTTCTGCTTCTCGAGGAGCTTGCGCTTGCGGGTGATGTCGCCGCCATAACACTTGGCGAGCACATCCTTGCGCATGGCCGAGATTGACTCGCGGGCAATGATGCGCGCGCCAATCGCTGCCTGGATGGGCACCTCGAACTGTTGACGCGGGATGAGCTTCTTAAGGCGCTCTGTCATGAGCACGCCGTAGGCGTAGGCCTTCTCCCGGTGCACAATCGCGCTGAAGGCATCGACGGCTTCGCCCTGCAGCAGAATATCGACCTTGACAAGGTCGGCCTGCTGATCGCCGCTCGGTTCATAGTCGAGGCTCGCGTAGCCAGCGGTCTTGCTCTTGAGCTGGTCGAAGAAGTCGAAGACGATCTCGCCGAGCGGGATCGTGTACTTGATCTCGACGCGGTCTTCGCCAAGGTAATCCATACCGATCAGCACACCGCGCCGGGACTGGCACAGCTCCATGATCGTGCCGACATAGTCTTTCGGCGAGAGAATCGCGGCGCGCACCATCGGCTCCGTGACGTGCGAAATCTTTGCCCCGGTGGGAAACTCACTCGGGTTTGTCACGGTGAAGTGCTTCTTGTCCTCTGTCGTGACCTCATAGGTGACGGATGGCGCCGTCGAGATCAGATCGAGTCCGAACTCGCGCTCGAGTCGCTCCGTGACGATTTCCAGATGAAGGAGCCCGAGGAATCCGCAGCGAAAACCGAAGCCGAGCGCGACGGAAGTCTCCGGTTCGTAATTGAGCGAGGCATCGGACAGCTTGAGTTTGTCGAGGGCTTCTCGGAGCACCGGATAGTCGCTGCCGTCGATCGGGTACAACCCAGAGAACACCATGGGCTTGGGATCCGTGTAGCCCGGGAGCGCAACAGTCGATGGCTTTTGCGCGTTCGTTACGGTGTCACCGACCTTCGATTGGCGCACATCTTTGACGCCGGTAATGAGGTAGCCGACCTCGCCAACGCCCAAGCCTTTGCTCGGCGTTGGTTCAGGCGCGCTCACCCCGATCTCGAGAAGTTCGTGCACTGCGCGAGTCGACATCATCTGGATGCGCTCGCGCGGACTGAGCTTTCCGTCGATCATGCGAACGTACGTGATGACCCCGCGGTATGAGTCGTAGACGGAGTCGAAGATCATCGCTCGCGACGGTGCGTTCGGATCGCCCTGCGGCGGCGGGATCAGTTCAACGACACGGTCAAGGAGTTCTTCGACGCCTTGACCTGTCTTGCCGCTGACGCGAAGTACATCCTCCGGAGAGCCACCAATCAGAGACGCGAGTTCCCGCGAGTACTTGTCGGGATCGGCTGCTGGAAGGTCGATCTTGTTGAGCACCGGAATGATCGTCAGATCGTTGTCGAGAGCGAGGTACAGATTTGCGAGCGTCTGTGCTTCAATGCCCTGCGCGGCATCCACCAAGAGGATGGCGCCCTCGCACGCGGCGAGCGACCGCGAGACTTCATAGGTGAAATCGACGTGACCGGGGGTGTCAATCATGTTGAGCGCGTAGACCTGAAGGCCGGATCTCGACTCCGCTCGATCACCGGTGGTCGAGCCTGCCGAGACCGCTGCACCAGCCCAGGGCATGCGCACCGCCTGGCTCTTGATCGTGATGCCGCGCTCGCGCTCAATGTCCATGCGGTCGAGGTATTGCGCCCGCATGTCGCGGTCGCTAACGACTCCGGTGATTTGCAGCATTCTGTCGGCGAGAGTCGACTTGCCGTGGTCGATATGGGCGATGATGCAGAAATTGCGGATGAACGCAGGATCGGTTGAGGCAGGTTCGAGTGCCGTCTGTGCTCGTGGACTCACTGCCTACCTCGCGAATTGACGGCTGCCGGATGCAGCGTGGTGACGTCGACGCCGAAGCGGCGCGGCGATCACCGTACTCAAGTTTACGAGACGCGCGAGGTGCCAAAGGCCCCGACGCCGCTCCGCTGAGGAGTGTCGCCGGGGCCTTCAGGTGAACTGGTGACTACAGAATCGCCGCAACGAAGCCGAGCGGAATCAGGATCATGATCGCAAGCACGCCGACCAGGACGATGAGCGCACCGGGGGTGCCGCTGATGACGGTGCCCCAGATGGCCATCGTGCGGGCCTGCGGCTCGCGGCGGAGCGCCAGGATACCAAGCACGAGTCCGGCGACCGAGAACGGGAAGATCATTGTGGTCACGATGCCGGTGATGCCGAATACCAGACTGAGGATCGCCAGAATCGGCTGGGTGCGCTCGACGACTTGGGTGTTGGCCGGTGTCGCTTCTTCGATGGCGCTAGGTGAGTCGGAGACGGAGATGTTTGTAGTGGTTGTCATGTGTCAAGACTACGAATCGCAAGTTCGCCGCGGCATCCGGCTAACCCCCGAAAACCCCGCTGGTGTTCCCCTCAAGCCCTCGACGGAGTTGGCAGACGTGCGAGTCCATCGAGAAGCTGCTCGGTCGGCGAGGCAAGACAAACTCGAATCCAGCCCTCGCCGGAACTACCGAATGCGCTGCCCGGCGCGACGGAGACGCGTTCGGCAATCAGGAACGCCTCCGCCCAATCGGCGACGTTCCCGCGGCTCGCGAAGCTCACGTCGATCCACAAGTAGAAGGTTCCGCCGGGTGTCAGATAGCGGATGCCGCGCTCATCGAGCAATCGCATCGCTGCCTCGCCATTGCTCCGGTAATGCTCCCTGGCAATCTCAACACTCCCTTGGTCGCCGGTGAGCGCGGCGATCGCCGCGAACTGGGCTGGCGTATTGACGCAACTGATCGACGCTTCCTGAACAGAACGCATGATTGCACTCAGACCTGGCGGCGTCACAAGGTACCCGATCCGGATGCCAGTCATCGCGTAGGTCTTCGAGAACGAGAACACGCTCAGCACTCGATTGTCGGTGTCAAACGCCGCAACACTGAGGTGCGGCTGTGCCCACGCAAAATATTCGTACACCTCATCGCTGATGATCCAGAGGTCGTGGCGGCGCGCAAACTCAAGAATTCCAACCAGCAGTTCCCGTGGGAAGACCGTGCCAAGAGGATTCGACGGCGAATTGATCACGATCACCTTGGTGCGACTCGTCACAAGCGACTCAAGTTCAGCGATGTCGGGCAGAAAACCGGCATCCGGGCTGAGCGCATACGGCACCGCGACCGCCTCGAGCATGTGCGCATTCATGGTGAAAGTCGTGTACCCAGGGTCGGGTATGAGCACTTCGTCGCCGGCCGAAAGTGTGATGGCCATCGCCTGATGGAGCGCTTGCGTCGCGCCAACGGTGACCCAGACCTGTTCTTGCTCGACGTGAAGCGAGTTCTCCCGCGCCAGCTTGTCGACGATTGCCGCTCTCAGCGCGGCGATACCGCCATTGGCGGTGTAGTTGGTCTCGTCAGCGTCCCAAGCGGCTTTTGCCGCCGTCGCGATGTGTGCTGGGACCGTGGCATCCGGCTCGCCGACCGCGAGCGAGATGACGTTCTGCATGCCGATCGCGATCTCGTGAATGCGGCGGATGCCACTGGCTGGCACTTCCAGAATGTGCGGACTGAGCGACGGCATGCGCTCAGGCTAGTACGATTGCCGAGCGCATCGACGGGCTGCTAGACTGTTCTCTTGGCTTCCGCGTGCCACGCTAGTGCAGCATGCGAATCTCCGAGTCGACACTCAACTAGAAGGCGATTTTTCGTGGCAAACATCAAGTCTCAGATCAAGCGAAACGGCACCAACAAGAAGGCGCAAGAGCGCAACAAGGCCGTCAAGAGCGAGGTCAAGACCGCGGTGCGGGCAACCCGCATCGCGATCGACTCAGGCGACAAGAAGCAGGCCAACGCCTCGCTCCTCCTTGCTACCAAGAAGCTCGACAAGGCTGTCAGCAAGGGCGTTATCCACAAGAACCAAGCTGCGAACCGCAAGTCTGCGATCGCCAAGCAGGTCGCAGCGCTCTAGGCGCTGATGCCGACAGGCTCGATCCGCGAGGTGCCGACAGGCTCGATCCGCGGCTTGGCTCGATTCGCGGGATCTCGGCTTCGCTCGATCACCGGGCGCTCGATCCTCGACTGCGGCTCGATTAGCTGGCGCCTCGATCGGCAATGATTCCTATCATTCGTTCGAGCGCGTAAACCGGGTCGCGACCCAGACCTTTCAACTGGGCATCGGTATCTGCGAGGGTCTCGATCGCGCGGGCAAGCCCCGTCTCGGACCAACCCTGAAGGTCACGCCGAGCACGATCGACCTGCCACGGTGCGAGCCCGAACTGCTGAGCGAGCGCCGCACTGGATGCTCGGCTCCCGCTGACACGAGCCATCGTGCGCAACTTCGCCGCGAACGCGGCAACCAGCGGAACCGGATCGGCCCCGGAGGCCAGTGCGTGGCGAAGGAGCACCAGCGCCTCGCCGCGGCGGCCAGCAATCGCGGCGTCCGCGACGCTGAAGGCGTTGGTCTCAACCCGCCCGGCGTAGTACCGATCAACGGTGACTTCAGTGATTTCCTCGACTGCGTCGGCAATGAGTTGCTGACAGGCGGAGGCGAGCTCTGCCAGGTCGTCGGCGAATGCTGACACGAGCATGCGCAAGGCGCCCGATGTGATTCGCTTGCTGGCCGCCGCGAACTCGGCAGCCGCGAACTCGGACTTCTCAACATCCTTCTTGAGTTCGAGGCAGGCGACCTCGATGCCGGATCCGGAACCCGCCCGGATGGCATCGAGCAGCTTCTTGCCACGAACGCCGCCAGCGTGACGCAGCACGAGGTAAGTGTCGTCGGCCGGCTGGTCAAGATAAAGAATTGTCTCGGCGATGAAAGCGTCGGTGCACTTCTCGACGTTGCTAACCCGAATGAGACGCGGTTCATTGAACAACGAGGGACTCGCTAGCGTGAGAAGCTCGCCCGGCGAGTAGTGATCGGCCTCAATCTCGGTGACTTCGAGGCTCGGATCCTCGGTCTTGAGCGTGTCACGAAGAAGTCGAATCGCACGATCCGCAAGAAATTGCTCTGGTCCACTCACCAGGACGATCGGCGCTGGCCGCACCCGATCCCAGCGGAGCTGCGGAATCTGCGTTCTAGCGGCAACCACGAGCCCAGCCTAACGTTCGGTCCAGACAGTGATTGTGCCGCGGTCCACTCCCGGCGCGAGCAGAATCATGCCGTCAGTGTCGGTTCGCACCGCGAGCGTGCCGGCGCTCTGCAGAGTCGACAACAATTCCACCGTCGGATGCCCATAGCTATTCTCCGCACCAACCCCGATGACCCCGATGATGCCTGCGACACGCTCGTAAAGACGTGGACTCTGATCGGCAGACCCGTGGTGGCTGACCTTCACGACATCGACCGGCCTGAGAGCGTTGGCGCGCATCATGGCCTCCTGCGCCTCCTGCCCGAGATCGCCGAGGAAGAGCGAGCTAAGGCATCCGCTCAAGCACTCTCCGACTCCGCGAAACTCAAGCACCAGGCTCGAGTCGTTCCCCACCTCGAAGCCGCCCCGCACGATCGAGGAACTCCCCTGAGGACCCGCTCCCAGCACGGGAGTTGGCCACAACACCGACCACCGCAGGTCCCCCAGCATGCCGGTCGACCCGCGCCAAGGTTGCTGCACCGTCGCTCCGGTTTCGGCCAGGCGCTTGAGCAGCAGCCGATCGGCTGCCTCATCGCCCGGCCCGGCGATGACCGTGTCGACCATTCCCAACACCGCTTCTGCTCCGCCGACATGATCGCGGTCGAAGTGCGTGAGCACAAGCAGGTCGATGCGACTGACTCCCAGTTCGCGAAGACAGACGGTGAGCAGAGCAGGGGTCGCGCCGGTATCGATCAGGGAGATGACGCCGCGGCTTCGAACGAGCACGGCATCGCCTTGCCCAATTGCGCATGCGGCAATCTGCCACCCCGCAGGCCTCGATAGCAAGGTACTGGCGCGACTGCCGCCCGCAAGGCCGAAATAGACAACGGATGCCACGGCGAGGCCCAATGCAACCGGACGGCGCCAGCGACCTCGGGTAACTGAAATGAGAACGACAAGGCCGCTGACCACCGCGAGGAGGACAGCACCAGGGACCCCCGCCAGCCACGGTAGTCGCGCCCCGGGCAATGTGGCGAAGAACTCGGCCACCCCCGCAATCCAGGCGGCCGGCACCCACGCGAGCCAGCACAGCGCTATCCCTATCGGCGGAACGATCGCTAGAAACACACACGCAATCAACCCGACAACAGTCGCCACTGGCGCGGCCGGCGCGGCGAGTAGGTTCGCGATCACTCCGTAGCTCGGCAGCGTCGCATCCAGCAAAATGATGACGGGCTGACACGCGAGTTGCGCCGAAACCGGAATCGCGATCACGACCGCAAGCCAGCGTGGCATCCAGCCGCCGAGCGCCCCGGCAATCGGACCTGACAACACCAGCAAACCGGCGGTTGCCAGCACAGACAGGGAGAAGCCGTAGTCTCGCGCGAGCCAAGGATCTGCGATCAACAGAACCAGCACCGCGAGCGACAAGATCGGAACCCCACCCGCTGGCGAGCCGCGGCTTAGCGCAATGAGCACGAGTGTCGCCATAACGGCGGCGCGCATGACGCTCGGTTCGGGTGTCACCAGTACGACGAAACCCAACAACACCACGACGGATGCCGCGACCCGCGCCAGTCTCGAAACCCCTAGTGCGGCACCGCCGAGCATGATGAGACCAACGACGATCGCGCAATTGGCACCGGAAACGGCGGTCAAATGGCTGAGCGAACTTGACTTCATTGACGCGTCAAGGCGGTCTGTGACTTCGCTCGTGTCGCCAATCGCAAGTCCGGGTATGAGGTCGCCTCCGTCGCCGGGCAGCGTCGACGATGCCGACACGAAAATCGAACGTAGCGTCGCAGCCCATGCGAGCTGCCACGGCGGTTCTTGCAGTGCGCGCGGTGCAGATTCGGCGAAGAACATGGCGCTAGCGTCATCCCCCGGCTCTGTCGCGCCGAGCGTTCCTGTCAACTCGATTATCGTGCCGATCTCGAGCCGTGTTTCTGGTGCGCCTCCAAACACGAATACGGGGATGCGCCCGCGGAGTTCTGTGCTCCCGACCTCCGCCGACCTGAACTGCACGGTACCGAGCTCGGCACGAAAAAGGCGTTCGCCCGGTCGCGCCGTGTGGGTTATCGTTGCGACCGCCGTCACCGTAGCGTTTGAGGCGATGGCTTGAGCGAGCGCACGCGGGTGGCGGAGTGGCTCGTGCAGCGAGATGGACGTGGCACACAGCGCCACCCCTGCACAGACGAGCGCGACCAGTGCCACTGCCGATGGTCGGAAGCGGAGTGTTGATCGCGGAGTTCTGGCTGGTTGATCTTGCAGTGCGACCGCCATGAAGACTCCACTTGCCGCCCAGGCAATCACGGCAACAACCAGCGAATTGCCGGGCGCCCCGATGAGTACAATCGCTGCGACCCAAACCGCAGAGGCTGGGAGCGCAAGTCTTAGGTCGAGGCTCATACCGTGACAAGTTCGCGCAAACCATCGAAGGTCTTATCGCCGATTCCGGAGACGCTCTTCAACTCCTCGATCGCGCCAAATCGACCGTTCGATTCGCGCCACGCGATGATACGCGCTGCCAATTCTGGACCAACCCGTGGCAGAGTTTCGAGCGTCGCGGCATCCGCAGTATTGAGATTGACTTTCCCTGATTGCGCCGACCCACCGGGTTGGGCGAAGGCGCCCGGCAGCGGCGCTTGGCCGATAACCGGCACGATGATCTGCTCACCGTCAGACACAAACCGCGCAAGGTTCAATTGCGTCTGGTCGGCGTTCTCGGCGAATCCCCCTGCTGCCGCGACGGCGTCAATTGCGCGCTCACCACCGCTCAGTTCGTACAGGCCCGGGTTCACGACCGCCCCGAGTATGTGCACAAAGATCGAGCCCGGCGCGCCACCGCTCCCCGACTCCGATCCCGGTATCGAGTCCCCACTGTTCTCTGTCTCGGGTGAATCGACACCTCCGGCGCTGTCAATCGCATTACGTTGCGCGACCGCAGTACTTCCAGAATCGCCAATCACCGAGACGAGTACTGCGCATCCGAGCCCAACGAGCGCCAGAACGACGACAGCGCCGATCTTGACTCTCAGTCGTGCGCGACTCGAATCGAGCAGTTCATCCACTCGGCAAGCGTGGGATAACCGAATGGGTCGCACACGACAAGCCGCAGAACTGTGGAGGGTCTACCCTCGAGTCGCGATGTTGACGAGCCGCGGCGCGCGCACGATGACGTTGGCGATCTCGCGATCTCCGACGGCGCGCGTGACCGCGACCGAGCTCCTCGCCATGGCCTCAAGTTCTTCGCCTGACACCTTCGGATTCACTTCGATGCGATCGCGCACTTTGCCGTCTACCTGGATGATGGCGGTCACGGATTCCTCGACGAGGAGCGTTGGATCGGCCTTCCGCCAGCCTGCGAGCGCGACCGTCGGCTGATGGCCGAGCCGCTCCCACATCTCCTCCGTGGTGTACGGTGCGAAGAGGCTCAACGCGATGGTGATTGCTTCAGTTGCCTCACGCACGGCTGGGTCGCCGGCTCCAGGACCCGAATCGATTGCCTTTCGTGTGAGGTTCACCAGTTCCATCGTCCGCGCGACGAGGACGTTGAACTTGAGCGATTCCGCCAGCGAGGGCCCGTCTGCGAGAAAGCGATGCGTGTGACGTCGCAGCGCATCATCGCCGGTTCGCCAGTCCACGACTGGTGGACTCGTGACCTCGAGTGCGAGACGAAACGCTCGAGCCAAGAATTTCGCGGATGCGGCGGGCGACACGTCCTCCCAGTTGATGTTGTCCTCTGGCGGCCCCGCGAACGCGAGCGTCAACCGCAACGCGTCGGCGCCGTACGCGTCAACCTCGGCAGTAAACGTCGTGCCTTTCGGGCTGCGCTTCGACATCTTCTTGCCTTCGCTCAGCACCATGCCCTGGTTCAGCAGCGCGCTGAACGGCTCCGTGAAACTGACGTAGCCGAAATCGAACAGCACCTTGGTGATAAATCGCGCGTAGAGCAAGTGCAGGATCGCGTGCTCGACACCGCCGACATATTGATCAACGGGTGCCCACTTCTCCGCCTCGGCCACGTCGAAGGCTTTCGAGTCGTCAGTCGGCGAGAGGAATCGTAAGAAGTACCAAGAACTGTCGACGAAGGTGTCCATCGTGTCAGCGTCACGTCGAGCTGGGCTTCCGTCTCGCGGGTCTGGCACGTTGACCCAGTCTGTCGCCGCCCCCAGAGGCGATTCTCCGCGCGGCTTGAGATCAAGTCCATCGGTCGGCGGCAGCTCGACCGGCAGTTGATCGAACGGAACCGGCATGAGCTCGCCGTCGGCGCCGTGAATAATCGGAATCGGTGTGCCCCAGAATCGTTGACGGCTGATGAGCCAATCACGAAGCCGATAGGTTTTGGCTGCGCGTCCAGTACCAGCCGCTTCCAACTGCTCGATGATCTTCTTGATCGCGTTGTTCTTGCTCAGGCCGTCGAGCGTGCCGGAATTGATCATGCGACCGTCGCCGGCGAGGGCCTTGCCGGTTATTGCAGGATCGAGCGGTGGAAGATCATCCGCGATCATCCCGTCACGAATCACGGGGATCGCGCCAGTCACTGGGGCGTTGGTGTCAAGAACGACGCGAATCGGAAGTCCAAAGGCCCGGGCGAAGTCGAGGTCACGTTGGTCGTGGGCGGGAACCGCCATGACTGCTCCGTGCCCGTAATCGGCAAGAACGTAGTCTGCGGTCCAGATCGGGATTCGCTCACCGTTTGCCGGGTTGATTGCGAAACGCTCGAGCGGCACGCCCGTCTTCTGGCGCGTCGCATCCTGTCGTTCAATCTCAGTATTGCGTTGCGCTTCTTCGAGGTAGCTCGCAAACGCCTCCTGAGCCTCAGGCGTCGAATCCGCTGCGAGCGCGGCGGCAAGGTCGGAGTCTGGAGCAACAACCATGAACGTCGCGCCATGCAAAGTATCTGGCCGCGTGGTGAAAACCGTGATCTTGCCGTCTGTTCCCGCTGGGACCGGCCCTTCGATCACGAAGTCGACGTCAGCACCGATCGAGCGACCGATCCAGTTTCGCTGCATCGTGACGACCTTGGCCGGCCAAGAACCCTCGAGCTGGTTGAGGTCGTCAAGAAGCCGGTCGGCATAGTCGGTGATTTTGAAGTACCACTGCGTCAGCTTCTTCTTTACGACTACGGCCCCTGAGCGCTCAGACGTGCCGTCCGGGAGCACCTGCTCGTTGGCTAGCACCGTCTGGTCAACCGGGTCCCAGTTCACCCAACTTTCTTTGCGATAGGCGAGACCCTTCTCGTAGAGCTTCAGGAACAACCACTGGTTCCATTTGTAATACTCCGGGTCGCTGGTGTGGAGCACGCGGCTCCAGTCGAAAGAAATGCCGTATCGGCGGAAGTTGGCCTTCTGCTCAGCGATGTTGTCGTATGTCCAGACACGCGGGTTGACGCCACGCTCGATGGCCGCGTTCTCGGCAGGCAGCCCGAATGAGTCCCAACCAATCGGGTGCAGCACGTTGAACCCGCGCTGGCGCCAGTACCGCGCGACGATGTCACCGAAGGCAAACGCCTCGGCGTGCCCCATGTGCAGCTCCCCAGACGGGTACGGAAACATGTCGAGGATGTACTTGCGGGGCCGCATATCGCTCGGGTCATCGGTGGCGAATGGGTTGAGTTCATCCCAGATTGGGTTCCATTTGGCCTGAATCGCGGCGATGTCATAGTCAAGTTGCGGCTCGGCATCATGCGGCTCGGTATCGTGCGGGAAAGTCACAAAACTCTCATTCTGATTGCGCTGAACGGCTTTTGCAGAAAGGCCTCCACAAGGCTACCCGGGATCGCGTTACTGCACGTCGCGGTCGACAACCCCGAGCACTGCCAGGAGCGCCGCGGCCTTCAACTTGGCCTCCGCGAGCTCCTCGTGAGGCACGGAGAGCGCCGTGATGCCGCCGCCGGTGCCGACGGTTGATCCCAGCGGGTCAATAATGATCGAGCGGATGACCATGGCGAGGTCGACGGCGCCGTCGAGACCCACATAGCCAAACACCCCGGAATAGATTCCACGCGCCCGATTCTCAAGCCGGTCGAGGATCTCGGTTGCTGCGAGTTTCGGGGCTCCCGTCATCGAGCCGGCGGGAAAGCAGGCACGGATTGCGTCGATCCCGTTGAGTCCGTCGCGGAGTTGACCGCGGACGGTGCTCACGAGCTGGTGCACTTGCGCATAGCTCTCGACTGCGAGCAGTTTCGTGACGTCAACGGATCCCGGTTTCGAGACGCGCGCAATATCGTTGCGCATGAGATCGACGATCATGACGTTCTCGGCCTGTTCCTTATCGCTCGCTGCGAGTTCGGATCGCAATTGCCAATCACTGGCTTCTGTTTGCCCTCGCGGGCGGGTTCCCTTGATCGGGCTCGTCGTTACAACCCCATCCGGTGACACCGCAAGAAATTGCTCTGGGCTCGCGCTCAACAGAGCAACGCCGACCGCCCTAATGAGCGCGCCGTGATGGGTCGGACTCGCGCCCCGCAACGCCAGATAGGTCGCTACCGGGTCAGGCGTGGCATCCAGTGTCGCCTCGGTCGTAAGGCATAGCTGGTAGGCATCGCCCTCGGTGATGGATTGCTGGCATTCGAGAATCATGGCGAGGTACTCAGCATCGGTATACGACCAGTTCGGAGTCGAGCGATGCCAGCTCGAGGTTGGTTGAGGCAGCGGGGGATTGTGACCACCCTCGAACGCGGATAGCGCGCGCTCCACCTCGGCCCGGTACTCCTCAACGTTGTCCAGCGCCATCAGCGTGACCGTCCTGCTTGCGTGATCGAAGGCGATCGCGCGCTCGACCCTGAGCCACGCAGCAAGCGGATATCGCGACACATGTCTAACGGTGGTGCCAAGTGTCTGGGTGCGAAGCTCATAGCTGAGCCAGCCGACCCACCCGAGCGAGAAGCCCGCGACGGCACCATCGACGGTGTCAGCGATTTGGTGTTCAAGCCAATCGAGTACCGGTCCGTCGAACGACGAAACGACCTCGGAAGCCAGCCCGATGTAGCTTGTGCCCGTTGTCGCATCCGGTCCGCTGTCGAGCCAGAAGGCCGCTTCGGCGTCTCCGCAGATTGCCTGATAGGCGATCGCGGGGTCGACCCACGCGCTGAGAGAAGCCGTCGTGACTCGGTGACGCATACCCTAAGCCTATGAGTGTCGCGGCAGTCTTCCGATGGCGTGACGGCGCATTGCACCCGCTCGACTACTGCGACATGACGGCCGTCACCGTGCTCGCAGCTGATTCTTGGTTAGTGACCGATGGACTCGCGCTCGGAGTCGAACTGCACCGTCAACGATTCATGGCGGGAGTCGCCGGTCGGTCCACCGGTGCTTCGGCATTCTGGGATGCCGCGATCGCAGCGATCCCGAGGGCTGGCGATTGGTTTCCGCGGGTCGAGTTGCACTCCAACGGAACACTGCTGTTTCGCTTGCGGAGCGCCCCGGAGCGCTCTCGGAGCGCAGTGCTTGCGACCTGGAATGGGCCGGACCTTCGAACAACACCCAGGGTTAAAGGGCCGGACCTCGACGCGATGCTCGCGGTGAGAACTTCGGTACAGCCTCTTGGTGCCCAAGAGGCGGTTGTGCTCTCACCGGACGGGTTCGTTATTGAGGGGGCGTACAGCGGTCTTCTCTGGTGGCGGGGAGACATCCTCTGTGGCCCCCCAGCAAGCCTTGCGCGTATCGACAGCGTGACTGCGCGTACAACCATGACCCTTGCGGGCGCTCTTGGTCACGACGGTCACGAGGAGTACGTCACGCCAGCCGAACTCGACGGCACCGAACTCTGGGTTCTGAGTGCACTGCACGGCATTCGCCTCGCAACCGCGTGGATCGAAGGGCCGTCGCTGGCGGAACGACCGGGTCGACTCTCGACCTGGCGGGCCAGACTGACGGCGCTTCGACAGCCGCTCTAGCTAGGCTCGAAGCATGGTTGAAGTTCTCGGCGCGCTTGGCGCGGCGTTCGAGAGCTTCGGTATGTTCCTCAACAGCGTGTTGTTGTGGATGCTCGACACGATCCAGTCCGTCGATCCCGTCACGCGCACCATGCTGGCGTACCTCGGAATCCTTCTTGAGACCTCGATTCTTGTCGGCCTTGTCATCCCGGGCGACACGATCGTCGTCGTGGCGAGCACCGCCGTGGCATCCCCGTTGCAATACTTCGCCATGGTCCTAGCGGTCGTGCTCGGAGCGTTGAGCGGCGAGAGTATCGGGTTTGCGCTCGGGCGGTTCTTCGGTCCAAAGATTCGTGCATCCCGATTGGGAAAGCGACTCGGGGAACGCAACTGGGTGCGCGCGGAGAACTATGTCGACCGGCGTGGCGGGCCCGCCGTTTTCATCTCGCGCTTTCTGCCGGTGCTGCACTCTCTGGTTCCGCTCACGGTCGGAATGAGCGCGATGAGCTACCGCAAGTTCATGGCGTGGACGATCCCGGCCTGCATCATCTGGGCCTTCGCTTATGTCTCGGTCGGCACGTTCGTTGGTGGCAGTTTTCGCGAGCTGTTGAGCCGGTTGCATTTTGCGGGCTACATCTTTGTCGGCGGAATCCTGGCGTTCATTGCGCTCGTTACGATTGCGAAGAAGCTCATCGAACGTGCCGAGGCACGCCACATGGACTCGCCAGGAGACGGTGACGCGACAACGGTCGAGGACCCGCTGATCAAGTAGTCGGGACGCGAAGCAGTCTGCCGGTACCCGGCACCCGGCGAACGGCTTGCCCCGCGGTGACGCCAGGTGGCACGACCGCGCGCTGAACAAGAGCGAATACCCCGTCAAGCACGAGCGCGAGGACGGCGATGAGAATGGCGCTTCCAAGCGTCTGGTCTAACCGCCGCAATGGGATCCCCTGAATGATGCCGAAACCCAAGCCGCCGAGGCCGACATAGGCGGCGAGGGTGACGGTCGCGACGACTTGCAGTGTCGCGTTGCGGAGGCCGCCGATCAGTAGCGGAAGCCCGAGCGGAATCTCGACTTTCCAGAGGATCTGCCACTCCGTCATGCCGATCGCACGAGCGGCATCGATGGTGCGTCGATCAATCGCCGCGAGGCCAGAATACGCCCCGGCAAGGATCGAAGGGATGCCCAAAATCACGAAGGCAATGATCGCCGCCGCCTGCACTTGCACAACGCCCAAGATGGCCACCAGCAACAAGATAAGCCCGAACGACGGGAGGGCCCTTGCCGCGCCGGTAACTCCTACAGCGAGTTCGCGCCCTCTGCCGGTGTGCCCGATGAGATAGCCGATCGGGATCGCAATTGCCGCGGCAATGGCGACTGAAACGACCGTGAAATACAGGTGCTCAGCGAGCCGCATTGGGATCGCATTTGACCCGCTGAGGCGGTCTGGCGAGAAGATCCACGCGAGTGCATCGAAGAAGAAGTTCACGATCTCACCTGCCCGGGCACGGTGGCCTCCACGGTCTCGGTAGTGGATCCATCAATCGGCGTCTCGCGTACGGGGCTGGACGGCATCCTTGCCCACGGCAGAAGCACGCGACCAAGCACTACCAACCCAGCGTCAATCACGAGCGCGATCACAACGGTCATGACCACTCCGGCAAGAATCTCGGCGATGATGCCGCGTTGCTGCCCGTTGGTAAAGAGATAGCCAAGACTCTGCACGCCGATCAGGATGCCAACCGTTACCAGAGCAACGGTGCTTACGGCGGCCACGCGCAATCCGGCGAGAATGACCGGTCCAGCCAATGGCAGTTCAATCCGCCAGAATCGTCGGAAACCGCCGAAGCCGACCGCGGTTGCCGACTCGCGCACCGCCGGGTCGACGGAGGCAAGAGCATCCGCTACTGACCTTGCCAGAATGGCCACGGCGTAGATGGTCAGCGCGATGGTGACGTTGGTTTCGCTGAGCAGACTGATCCCGAGCACCGCTGGCAGAATCACAAACATGGCGAGCGAAGGAATCGTGTACAACAGTCCCGCCACGGTAAGAATCAGGCCTCGAGTGAGTTTGAAGCGGTACGCGAACCAACCGATCGGGATCGAGATGATGAAGCCCAGGACGATTGGCGGAATACTCAACCGAATGTGCTGGATGGTCAGCTCCCAGATGAGATCGAGATTATTGACGATCCAATTCACTCGGCATCCGAACCGTCTACAAGAACCCCGGCGGCCCGCCCATCACTGTCGACGACGAGCGTTCCATTCGCGGTCTTTTTGAGCGAGAGAGCGCGCTTGCCACGATCGGCGCCGATGAAGTTCGCAACGAAGTCGCTTGCCGGATTCGAGAGAATTTCGGCGGGAGTGCCCACTTGAGCGATCTTCGCTCCCTGCTCAAGGATGACGACCTGATGGCCGAGCAAGAACGCCTCGTCGATGTCGTGCGTGACGAATACGACCGTCTTGTCGAGTTCGGATTGCAGGCGGATGGTCTCTTGTTGAAGCTCAGCGCGCACAATCGGGTCGACGGCACCGAAGGGCTCATCCATGAGGAGAATGTTGGGGTCAGCGGCAAGTCCTCTGGCAACTCCGACGCGTTGCTGCTGGCCTCCGGAGAGTTGACTCGGGTACCGGTCGGCCAGCTCACGCGTGAGTCCAACGGTGTCGAGGAGTTCGAGTGCTTGGGCGCGTGCGACCTTCTTGGGCACGCCGTTGAGGATAGGTACTGTCATGACGTTATCGATGACCTTGAAGTGCGGCAGCAACCCAGAATTCTGCATGACATAGCCGATGCTGCGGCGCAGAGCGACCGGTGGGCGAGTCATGACATTTTCGCCGTCGATCTCGATCGAGCCGGAACTCGGGTCGACCATGCGATTGATCATCCTCAAGAGCGTGGTCTTGCCGCTTCCCGACGACCCGACAAGTACTGTCGTCTTTCTGGAGGGGATCACGACGCTGAAATCGTCGACCGCAATCGTGCCGTCAGGAAAGGTCTTCGAAACGTTGCGAAACTCGATCATGCCTCGGCCTCACTGCCCGCTGGGCCTGAATTGCGCGGATGCCGCTAAGAAAGTCGCTTGCTGAGCAGATCGAGAATCACCGAGCGTGCAGAAGTCAGGAATGCTTCATCACCGCGCGGTTCACGCGCAAACGCACGCGCCGTAAGGCCATCGGCAATTTCAACGGCCGTCTCGAAGTCAAAGCGCAGCGCTGGCGAGTCTGTGATGCCAAACCGCGCAACAATGTCATCGACGATTCGGTCAGAAACTATCGAGTTGAACGGGCGCTCGGTTGGTGCTGGTCGCAGATCAATGACATCACCGACGCGAAGACTGCGGAAGCCTGGCTCCGAGCGATAGACATCGATGATCGCCGAGAGCACACCATTGACCGCGCTGGCCCAATCCATGTGCTCCGGCCTCGAGACCTCTTCGCTGACGCTCCCGAGGAGGCGCTCAAGGTTGCGAGCGCCGAGCGCCTGCAGCAGTGCGATGCGGTCAGGAAAGTACCGGTAGACCGTTCCGATCGAGGCGCCGGCACGCTCAGCGACCATGGCGGTCGTGAGTCGCTCGTAGCCGATCTGGTCGATAATCGACGCGGCCCCATCGAGCAGAGCCGCAAGCCGCGCGGTGCTGCGAGCCTGAACTGGCTCGTTTCGCAGCGTGATGAATCCGTCGATCGCTGATTCAATAACGTCATGTGCAGGCACGTGATCTCCTAGCTTGTGATTGGCTCAGCTTACCGCGCGCCCCGGCCGGACCGAAGAGGCACACCGAATCGGTGTACTGACGTGGTGCACTGCTGTGCACGGAGGACCCTACGCCTCATAGCTGAGAGGATCACAGAATGTGCGGACGGTTCGTTGTCACTAGCCCCACGATCGAGCTCGTCACGCTGTTCGACGTGCAGTTCGTGGGAGAGAACCTGCCAGGACCGTCGTGGAACATCGCGCCGACCCAATCCGTGGCGGTCATCGTCGATTCGGTGAGTCGGGAGCCCGCAAGCGAGGAACCGGTGCGTCGGCTAGAAGCCGCCCGCTGGGGCCTCGTTCCGTCTTGGGCCAAGGACGTGTCGATCGGGTCGAAGGCCTTCAACGCGAGAATCGAGACGGCGGCGGAGAAGCCCATGTTTCGCTCGGCCGTCGCCTCGCACCGGGCGATCATCCCTGCGAGCGGGTACTTCGAATGGCGAACGACTGAAGGCGTCAAGATCCCCCGGTACATCTTCTCCGCTGACGGCCA
>JBGSTT010000142.1:0-5321 GCA_041736385.1 Rhodoglobus sp.
CTTCCGGTACTTCAACGATCCGCTCGCGGCAATTCAGGGTCTGAACACCGGTGCAATTCAGGTCGTGACACCGACGTTAACCGCTGCCGTCGGTCTCGCGCTTGGCGCCCTTCGGCTCGACTCTCAGGCGGGGTATTCCGCCCGGTTTGAGCATCTCGATCTGCGGGTCTCCGAGTCGAAGACCGGGGTGTTCGACAACCCGCTGGTTCGGGAGGCGTTCCTGAAGGTTGTGCCGCGGCAGCTGATCGCCGACGCGCTCGCCGAGGAATCGGATGCGGCGGTCGCACTTCGCGACTCGTTCCTGTTCCAGCCGGGTCAAGATGGCTACCCATCGGCATCCGCAGGGGCCAGCGAGTACCTCACGGCCGAACCTGACGTGGATGCGGCCGTTGCCCTGCTGGCAGAGGCCGGGGTGACCGCGCCGGAGGTGTGCATCCTGTACCCGAGCGACGACCCAGCGCGAGCGAGAGCGTTTCTGGCCATTCAAGCCGCCGCCGCTCCTGCTGGCTTTGTGGTGACGGACTGTTCTTCGGCTGATTGGCAAGACCGTCTCGGCGCGGCGGGCGAATACGATGCTGCGATGTTCGCGTGGGAGCTGGAGACCTCCGGCATCTCAGAGCTTGAACAGATATTTGCCACCCAGGGGTTCGAGAATCTCACTGGCTACTCCAATCCTGAGCTCGACGCGTTGTTCGCCGAGATTGCGGCATCGAGCAGCATCGTTGAGCGTCGCGCCTTCCGGCTTGAGGCAGATGCCCTCATCTGGGCCGACCACTCCGGGTTGCCGCTGTTCAACTATCCGAGCGTGACACTGTTCGATAAGGATGAGGTCGGTGGGATTCTGCCGTCACCAACGGCATCCGGCCCGTATTGGAACATCTGGGCTTGGAAGCCCGTGCTGCCACAGTGACGCTGCCCAGTCGATCCGGCTCTCGGCGAGTTGTTATCCACAGCCGGTAGACTCGCGTGTCAGGCTTCGACGGTGCAGCCTTGACATCACACGTTAAGGACACCACTCACATGGCAATCGCCACCCGCACCGATTTGCGCAACGTCGCAATTGTCGCCCACGTCGACCACGGTAAGACGACCCTCGTCGACGCCATGCTTCGCCAAACCAACTCGTTCGCCGAGCACGCGCACCTCGAAGAGCGCGCGATGGACTCGAACGACCTCGAGCGCGAAAAGGGCATCACGATTCTCGCCAAGAACACGGCGATCTCGTACAAGGGCATTCACGCTGCCGCGAACGGCGACGGCGGCCCGGTCACGATCAACGTGATCGACACCCCAGGCCACGCCGACTTCGGTGGCGAGGTCGAGCGCGGACTGTCGATGGTGGATGGCGTCGTTCTGCTCGTGGACGCATCAGAAGGCCCGCTACCTCAGACTCGGTTCGTGCTGCGCAAGGCCCTTGAGGCGAAACTGCCGGTGGTGCTACTCGTCAACAAGACTGATCGACCGGATGCCCGTATCGACGAAGTGGTGACAGAGAGCCAGGATCTGCTGCTCGGGCTCGCGAGTGATCTCCACGACGACATGCCGGACCTCGACCTCGACGCCGTGCTCGACGTTCCCGTCGTCTACGCGTCTGGCCGCAATGGCGCTGCGAGTTGGAACAAGCCGGAGAACGGGTCGCTCCCAGACAACGCCGATCTCGAGCCGCTGTTTGACGCCATTCTCAAGCACATCCCGGCTCCAACCTACGACGACGAGCACCCATTGCAGGCGCATGTCACCAACTTGGATGCCTCACCCTTCCTCGGTCGGCTCGCGCTGTTGCGCGTGTTCCACGGCACGATCAAGAAGGGTCAGACCGTCGCTTGGGTCAAGCATGACGGTTCGGTCGCGAACGTTCGAGTGACCGAGTTGCTCGTCACCAAGGCGCTCGACCGGTTCCCGGCCGAGTCGGCCGGGCCCGGCGATATCGTCGCGGTCGCCGGCTTCGAGGACATCACCATCGGCGAGACCCTCGCCGATCCGGATGACGTTCGCCCGCTGCCGACGATCACGGTCGACGACCCGGCCATCTCGATGACGATCGGCACGAACACGAGCCCGCTCATCGGCAAGGTCAAGGGGCACAAGCTCACGGCTCGCATGGTCAAGGATCGCCTCGATCGCGAACTTGTCGGCAACGTCTCGATCAAGCTCGTCGACGTCGGACGCCCGGATGCTTGGGAGGTGCAGGGCCGAGGAGAACTGGCGCTGGCCATCCTGGTCGAGCAAATGCGTCGTGAGGGATTCGAGCTCACCGTCGGCAAGCCGCAAGTGGTCACCAGGCACATCGACGGCAAGTTGCACGAGCCGTTCGAGAACCTCACGATCGATGCTCCGGAGGAGCACCTCGGCGCCATCACGCAGCTCATGGCGGCTCGCAAGGGTCGCATGGAGACCATGACGAATCACGGCACGGGCTGGGTGCGCATGGAGTTTGTTGTTCCATCGCGCGGACTCATCGGGTTCCGCACCGAGTTCTTGACCATCACGCGTGGCACCGGTATCGCCAACGCGATCTCGCACGGTTACGAGCCGTGGGCCGGAGCCATCGAGACTCGTACCAACGGCTCGATCGTTGCCGACCGCTCTGGCGTTGCGACTCCGTTCGCGATGACCGCGCTGCAAGAGCGCATGTCGTTCTTTGTCGAGCCGACGCAAGAGGTCTACGAGGGCATGGTGGTCGGCGAGAACTCGCGTGCAGACGACATGGACGTGAACATCACGAAAGAGAAGCAGCTGACCAACATGCGTCAGTCCACCTCTGACGTGTTCGAGCGCATGACGCCGTCTCGCAAGCTCACGCTCGAGGAGTGCCTCGAGTTCGCCCGCGAAGACGAGTGCGTCGAGGTCACTCCAGAGGTCATTCGCATTCGCAAGGTCGAGCTCGACTCGAACGCTCGCGCCCGGGCCTACTCGCAGCGCAAAAAGCAAAACGCGTAGAATCGGCTCAGCATGGATGAAGACGAATTCGAAGACTACGACCGTGAAGTCGAGTTGGCGCTCTACCGCGAGTACCGCGATGTCGTCGGCCAGTTTAGGTACGTGATCGAGACCGAGCGGCGGTTCTACCTTGCCAATGAGGTCGAGCTGGTTCGTCAGGACACCGAGCACGACTTCTACTTCGAGCTCACCATGAACGACGTCTGGGTGTGGGATGTCTACCGCTCAGATCGCTTCGTCAAGAGCGTGCGCGTGCTGACCTTCAAAGATGTCAACGTCGAGGAGCTCTCCTCCAAGGAACTCGAGCTCCCCAAGGAACTCGCGCTCGACGAGTAGCGCTTGATCACTGCTCTCGTCTCCGGCCTTGGCCTCGGGCTGTCGCTCATCATCGCGATCGGCGCCCAGAACGCGTTCGTGCTGCGGCAGGGGTTGCGGCGCGAGCATGTGCTGCTTGTCGTGGCCGTCTGCGCCCTCTCCGACGCAGTGCTGATCGTTGCTGGGATCGCTGGCCTCGGCGCGCTCATCGAGCAGGCGGATTGGCTCCTCGTCGTCATCCGGATCGGCGGCGCGGCCTTCCTGAGCTGGTACGGCTTCAGTGCCGCGCGGCGAGCACTCCGTCCGAAGACGCTCGATGCCGATGAGGGTGGCGCAAGTATCACCCGTCTCACCGCCCTGACGACGGTGCTCGCCCTCACTTGGCTCAATCCGCACGTCTACCTCGACACGGTCGTGCTGCTCGGCTCGATCGGCGGAACCTACGGCGATTACCGCTGGTGGTTCGCCCTCGGTGCTGTCACCGGCAGCATCCTCTGGTTCACTGCGCTCGGCTTTGGCAGTCGGGCGCTGCGGCCCTTGTTCGCGAAGCCGGTTGCCTGGCGCGTGCTCGACGGGTTCATCGCGCTTGTGATGTTCGCACTTGCGGCATCCCTCATCGTCGGCTTGTTCGTCGAGTAGTCAACTGAACGAGTAGTCAGCGGACGCGGCGGCGGTTTACTCCGAGCAGGCGACCGGCGGCAGTGACGAACTGCGCGCTGTGCGCCACCGCCCCGGACGCCCCTTTCGCGGATGCGATCGCCGACATCCGTGCACAGCGTCAGCCGGACGGCACTTGGCTGCAGTCCCGCCGCCACCCCGGCCGGGTCTGGTTCGAGGTCGACGTCAACGCGGGGGAGCCATCGCCGTGGGTCACGTTCTTCGCGACGCGGGCGCTTGAGTGGTGGGATGCGGAGCAGCGCGTGGGCGGCGGGGCCGAGTAGTCCTCCACAGGGACTCATTCAGCTCGGCATCCTGACTGTTCAGGAGTGCTTCGACCGGAGCACGGCGGATGCGGCGACCCTGTGTTCATGGCAGCGAAAGACGAACTCGGCCGACGCGGTGAGGCGCTCGCGGCAGAGCACCTGACAGCACGCGGCCTCACGATCGTCGATCGCAACTGGCGGTGCCGGCAGGGCGAGATCGACCTCATTGCGCGCGACGGCGGTGAACTCGTGTTCGTGGAGGTCAAGACGCGGTCGAGCGTCGCGTTCGGGCATCCACTCGAATCGATCACGGCGGTCAAGCTCGCGAGGCTTCGGCGACTGGCGGCGGCGTGGTGCGAGGCGCACCCGGGAGTTCATGACACGGTGAGGATCGACGCGATCGGGGTGATCGCGCCATCGACCGGCGCGGTCGAGATCGAGCACCTTGAGCGGGTGTTCTGATGCTGGCTGCTCTGATGCTGGCTGTTCTGATGGGGCGCTGCTGATGGCGATCGGACGCACCTACGCCGTCTCGCTGCTCGGGCTTACCGGGGCAATCGTCGAGATCGAAGCTGACCTCTCGAGCAACCTGCCCGCCTTCGTGCTCATCGGCTTGCCGGATGCCGCGCTCGGCGAAGCGAAGGATCGCGTTCGCGCCGCCGCGGTCAATTCCGGCTGCGGGCTTCCGAATCGCAAGATCACTGTGAACCTCTCGCCGGCGGCCCTGCCGAAACACGGTTCTGGTTTCGACCTGGCGATCGCCCTGTCGGCGCTCGCCGCGGCCGGCACCATCGATGCCGAGTCCATCGGGCGCGTGCTGCACCTCGGTGAACTCGGACTCGATGGCCGCCTTCGACCGATCAACGGGGTGTTGCCGGCGGTGCTCGCTGCCGCGCGCGCCGGCTTCGAGATCGTCATGGTGCCGACCGGCAACGCGGATGAAGCGGCACTCGTGCCGGACGTGCGGGTTGTGGCCGTGGCATCCCTGCGGGAAGCGGCCATCTGGCACGGCGGCAAGTTCGAGCCTGAGGTTGCGGAGCCGATCGCGCGGGCGGCCGTCGCCGACGAGTCCGCCGAGGATCATGGCGACCTCGCCGACGTGATCGGCAACCCGGATGCCATCGGAGCGATGATCGTCGCCGC
>JBGSTT010000143.1:0-5530 GCA_041736385.1 Rhodoglobus sp.
GCCGTTGGAACGATCGTGAAGGACTCTGACGGGTCCGCCAAGTTGGAGGACTGATTGATGGATTTCGACGGACCAGGGCGCTTCGGCGGAGGACTGTTCGGCGCCGCCCGCTGGCTCATCGAAGGGCTCTTGTCGGTATTCGTACTCTTCGTCGTCATCGCTCTTCTCTTTATCTTGGTGCGCTACCTCTTGATCGCTACGACAGCAGCCCAGATCTATGTCGCCAAGAACAGCCCGCCCAAGGCGCCAGTGGTGAACGCCCAACCTGCCCCGGTCGCCCCGGTTGCCCCGGCAGCTACCGCAGCGACCAAGCCGCGGCGCACGACGAAACCGCCCGTCACGCCGCCGGCTCCCTAGCTGAGAAAGCCGCGCAGGAGCGCTGCAGATCCCTCGAGGTGCTCGCGCATCGCGGTGGCCGCGCGGTCGACATTTCCGGTGAGAATGGCCACGACGATGTCTTCGTGCTGCTGGTTTGAGTGCTCGATATTGCGCGACAGCAGTGGGATGCCGTCAAGCAGCCCGTTTACCCGCGAGCGGTTGTCGGCCATCAGCGACACCAGCGACGGAACGCCGACCACTTCCCCGATCGTCAGGTGCAGTCGAGAATCAAAGCGGCGGTAGTCCTCGACTGATGCCGCGGACGTCTCGCGAAGGCGGTTCCAAAGCAGTTCGCGCTCGGTAGCACTCAGCTCGCGACCGGCGGCACTGCGTGCCGCTCCGACCTCGAGGATCTCGCGCAGCCCGAGCACATCGTTGATCTCCGACGCATTGAGAGCCACAGCGTGGGCGCTCGGCGGTTGCGGCAGTGGGTCACTGACGAACGTGCCGCCGTACCGTCCACGGCGCGAGACGAGGTAGCCAGCGTCGGATAGGGAGCGGATCGCTTCGCGAACCGTATCCCGACTCACGCTGAATCGCGCGGCGAGGTCACGCTCAGGAGGCAACGGCTCCCCCGGCTGCACAATCCCAAGCCGGATCGTCTGCAGCAAGCGAGCAACCGTGTCTTCGAAGACGTTGCCGCCGCGCACGGGGCGAAACAGCACCTCGTCCGCAAGTCCAGCATCCCCCGTCTCGACCATCATCGCTGCTTTGGCGCCGTCAAGCTCAGAGCGGCGTCACGTAGGCGGAGGAGATGCCACCATCGACGAGGAAGGTCGACGCCGTGATGAACGAAGCGTCGTCGCTCGCGAGGAACGCGACCGCGGCGGCCAGTTCTTCCGGCTCGGCGAAACGACCCTTGGGAATGTGCACGAGACGGCGTTGGGCCCGCTCGGGATCCTTGGCGAAGAGCTCCTGAAGCAATGGCGTATTCACCGGGCCAGGGCACAGCGCGTTGACCCGAATGCCTTGACGCGCAAACTGCACTCCAAGCTCCTTTGTCATGGCCAGCACCCCACCCTTGGAAGCGGTGTAGGAAATCTGGCTCGTCGCCGAGCCCATGACGGCCACGAACGATGCCGTGTTGATGATCGAGCCGGACTGCTGCTTGACCATGTGGCGTAGCGCCGCCCGCGAGCAGAGGTAAACACTCTTGAGGTTGACGTCTTGAACCCGGTCCCAGGCCGGCAGCTCGGTGGTCTCGATCGAGTCGTCTTCTGGCGGCGAGATACCCGCATTGTTGAACGCGATGTCCACTGAGCCATAGGTCGCGGCTGCGGTGTCGAAGAGGTTATTGACCTGCGCCTCGTCCGTGACATCCACCTGCACAAACAGACCGTCAACTTCGGCGGCAGCCTCCTCGCCTGCCACGGCGTTGAAGTCGCCGATCACGATAATCGCGCCTTCCGCAGCGAATCGCCGCGCGGTCGCGAGGCCAATACCACTCGCACCGCCAGTGATGACAGCGACCTTGCCAGCGAGTCGCTGGGTGAGATCGATTGGGGTGATGGGAGAGCTGGCCATGTGACTCCTAGTCGGTAGCGATGAAGACGTTCTTGGTTTCAGTGAACGCGGCGGCGGCATCCGGACCCAGTTCTCGGCCGAGGCCGCTCTGCTTGAATCCGCCGAACGGTGTCGAGTAGCGCACGCTCGAGTGCGAGTTGACGGAGAGGTTACCGCTCTCCACCCCGCGGGCAACGCGAATGGCCCGGCCGACGTCACGCGTCCAAATCGAGCCGCTGAGGCCGTAAATCGAGTCGTTCGCGAGGGCGATCGCATCGGCTTCATCCTCAAACGGCAACACCGTGACGACCGGGCCGAAAATCTCGTCCTTCACTCGCCGATCATCCCGTGACGGCGGCAGCACGACAGTCGGTGCAAACCAGTAGCCTGCACCGCTCGGCGCGCTTCCGCGGAACGCGACGTCCGTGTCATCTGGTTGGTATGCGGTCACAGAGTCGAAGTGCGACTTCGAGACGAGCGGGCCCATCTCGGTGGCCTCATCGGTCGGATCCCCGACCTTAACCCCCTTCACTGCTGGCTCGAGAAGTTCGAGGAAGCGGTCGTAGACGCTGCGTTCGACGAGGATTCGCGATCGGGCGCAGCAGTCCTGCCCGGCGTTCTCGAAGACCGAGTATGGCGCACTCGCCGCAGCCTTCTCGAGATCCGAGTCCGCGAAGACGACGTTGGCACTCTTGCCGCCGAGTTCGAGCGTCACGGCCTTGACTTGCGCCGAGCATCCGGCCATCACCTGCTTACCGACCTCGGTCGACCCGGTGAACACGATCTTGCGCACCTGTTCGTGCGTGACGAACCGGTCGCCGACGACAGAGCCCTTGCCCGGCAGCACCTGGAACAGCCCAGCAGGCAAGCCAGCTTCCAGAGCGAGTTCCCCGATGCGAATCGCGGTCAACGGCGTCCACTCGGCCGGCTTGAGCACAACGGCGTTCCCGGCGGCGAGAGCTGGTGCGAAGCCCCAACTTGCAATCGTCATCGGGAAGTTCCACGGAACGATGATCCCGACGACGCCGAGCGGCTCTAGGAACGTGATGTCAAGGCCGCCAGCGACGGGGATCTGCTTGCCCAACATGCGTTCTGGCGCGGCCGCGTAGTAGTTGAGCACATCGCGAACGTGCCCGGCCTCCCAGCGAGCCTGGGTGATCGGATGCCCGGAGTTAACGACCTCGAGCATGGCGAGTTCCTCGATCGCTCCGCCAACGACCGTCGCGAAGTCGCGGAGCGCCTGAGCCCTCGCGACCGGAGCCAGAGCGGCCCAGGATCGCTGGGCGATTACTGCTAGGGCGATCGCGTCATCGACCTGCTCGAGGCTCGACTGCGCGACAGTCTCGAACGGCGTGGCGGTCGCGGGGTTTATGAGGGTTGTCGTGAAGATGGCGGCACTAGCCACGGCGGTACTCCTTTGCTGCGTCGACGAGGCCAGCGAATAGGCGTGCGTCTTGCGCGGCGTCCTCCTCTGGATGCCACTGCACGGCAACACCGAACGGCACGCTCGAGAGTTCGACCGCTTGGATCGTGCCGTCGTCGGAGCGGGCGGTTACGACAAGTCCGTCGGCCACTGTATCGATCGCCTGATGGTGATAGCTCTTAACGGCGAGCCCTTCACCGACGAGGGCCGCGAGGGTTGACGCGGGTTCGACAGCGACCTCGTTCTCGGCGAACACCCCGCCGCCGAGGTTGTAACGGGTCGTGCCGGTCACATCCGGAAGGTGCTGATGCAGCGTTCCGCCAAGGGCGACGTTGAGCACTTGGGCACCGCGGCAGATGCCGAGAAACGGCAAGCCCCGGTCGATCGCCGCGGTGAGCAGAGCATCCTCCCAGGTGTCGCGATCGGTTCGCGGTTCGTCAGTCGTTGGATGCGGCTCCTGCCCGTATCGCGCTGGGTCGACGTCTTTGCCGCCGGTGATGATGAGACCGTCGAGTGAGTCGAGCACGCGGTTCGCAATCTCAGCGTCAACCGGTTGTGGCGGTAAGAGCACAGCGATGCCGCCAGCCCGGTTCACCGCCTCGAAGTACACCTTCGGCAGAAAGCTGGCCGGAACATCCCACACCCCGGTCTGCGCCTGCTCGAGATAGGTCGTTAGCCCGATCAACGGTTTCGCCTCAGAATCGTTCAAAGCCACGAACCCGCTCCCAATCCGTAATCGCGGCGTCGTATGCCGCCTGCTCAATGCTGGCGTTGTTCAGGTAGTGCGCGACGACATCCTCGCCGAACGCGTCGATCGCAATCTCGGAGCCCTGAAAGAGTGCGGCCGCCTCCCGCAGCGATGAAGGCACGCGCGGGGCATCCGAGGCATAGGCATTGCCCTCGAAGATTGGCTCGAGCTCGAGCTCGTGCTCGATGCCGTAGAGCCCGCCAGCAATGAGTGCCGCGACGGCGAGGTACTGGTTCACGTCTCCGCCGGGAACCCGATTCTCCACCCGCAGCGAGTGGCCGTGGCCGACAACACGCAATGCGCAAGTGCGATTGTCGAGGCCCCAAGCCACGGCCGTGGGGGCGAAGCTGCCAGCGACATAGCGCTTATATGAATTGATGTTGGGCGCGAGGAATAGCGCGAGTTCGCGCATCGTCGCGAGCTGGCCGGCAATCCAGTGCTCCATGAGCTTCGAGAAGCCGTATGGCCTGTCCTTGTCAGCCATAACGGGAGTGCCGTCTGTGCCGCGAACCGATAGATGAATGTGGCACGAGTTGCCCTCGCGCTCGTTGTACTTCGCCATAAACGTCAGGCTCTTGCCGTGCTGGTCTGCGATCTCCTTCGCCCCGTTCTTGTACACGGAGTGGTTGTCGCAGGTTCCGAGCGCGTCCGTGTAGCGGAACGCGATCTCCTGTTGGCCGAGGTTGCACTCGCCCTTGACGCCCTCGCAGTACATGCCGGCGCCGTCCATGCTGTTGCGGATTTCGCGCAGGAGCGGCTCCATGCGGGTCGAGGCTAGGAGCGCATAGTCGATGTTGTAATCGGATGCCGGATAGAGGTCGTTGTACTTCTTCTTCCAAGCATCCCGATAGCTGTCCTCGAAGACGATGAACTCGAGCTCGGTGCCGACGAAGGCATCGAGCCCGCGTTCGGCGAGGCGCGCGAGCTGACGCTTGAGCACCTGCCGCGGGTCGGGGGCGACTGGGGTGCCGTCGAGCCACGTCAGATCGGCAGTGACGAGAGCCGTCCCCGGGAGCCACGGCACGAGGCGCAGCGTATCGAGATCCGGCATCATCGCCATGTCGCCGTATCCACGCTCCCACGAGGAGATCGCGTAGCCGCTGACCGTGTTGTTCTCGACATCCACCGCCAGCAGGTAATTGCAGCACTCTGCGCCGTGCTCGGCGAGTTCCTCAAGAAAAAGCCGCGCCGAGGCGCGTTTGCCGATCAGGCGCCCCTGCATGTCGGTGAACGCGATGATAACGGTGTCGATTTGCTTCGCGGCGACGTGTGCGCTCAGTTCCTGAACCGTGAGATTGCCGGTGCGCTGCGCGCTGGACTCTGACGCCATTTGTGCTCCTCTCGAGTGCGTCTTCGATGAGCGCACTTCCGACCATTGCCCCGATACGTGATCAGGATGCTGCGCCTACCGTAACGCGGAATTTGCTTCTAAAGGTAGACAACGGGTACCAATAGCCGACAAACTCATGGGAATTCGG
>JBGSTT010000170.1:0-23945 GCA_041736385.1 Rhodoglobus sp.
CGATGAGGCGCTGGGCGGCATCCGCCAAATCGTCTGCGGCAACGTCTGCTGTCGGCGCCCCGAGCCCGGCAATGATGCCGTCGGCGGCAGCGACGGACAACTCGCCGTTCGCTACGGCGGTGGCAACGCCGGACAGCCACGGAACCGAACCGTCGAGGGCCTCGCCGACCCGGACCAGCGACCGCGCCTCACCGCGCGTGACCCCGGTGATCTGCTGCACCAAACCTTCCGGCGTGCGAGCACCCAGGCGTTGAGCGAGCCCGCCGTACCCAAGGTCGCGGGATGAACGCCGGGCAACTTCACCAGATACCCGGGCAGTAATTGCGTCGAGTTGGCGACGCGACGCACCGAGGTCCGCGTGCAGCGCGAGCAACTCGGCGTCAGAGAGCGCACCCAGTTGAGCATGAGTGAGGTGAGAGTGATCCGGCACGATCACTGAGGTGATCGACATGAGACACAGCTTAGCACACATTCGAACATATGTTCTAGTTGATTCTCGAAAGAGGTCTGACTATTTCCCCGGCTGGTCTCGACTCGGCTCGACCAACGGGCGGGGTCTCGACTCGGCTCGACCACCGGGGGCCACCAACACGCCTACCCGTGCAGCAGCGACCCATCCTTCGCGAGCACGTTCTTCTCCCCCGCCTCGATCGGCACGGCGAAACGGTTCTGCTTCGGCGGTAGCGGGCAATTGAAGTTGTAGCTGAATGCGCACGGCGGCAGGACTGCACGATTGAAGTCGAGGGTAATGGTGCCATCCGCGTTCGGCGCAACAAAAAGGAAGCGGCCGACACTGTAGGTTGACTCGCCGTTCGTGGCATCCGCAAACACCAGTTGCAGTGCGCGCCCAGCCTTGAACGCCGCGAGGTTGTATTCGACGCCATCCTTCTCGAACCGGATCTCGCCAGGGATCACCTGTTCCTTGGTCTTGCCGCTGTCTTTGAGGTGCTCGAAACCGAGGGTCGTGCCCTCCGGGTTTTCGATGAAGCGCCCGGTAATGACCCAATCGGAGTTGTACTCGAAGGCGTCGATGCCACCGAACTGCTGAATGCCATCCGAGTTCGCTTCCCACACCCGCAGGGCGTAGGCAGCGTCGTCGCCAGCGATCACGAAGCCGCTCACCGTCTCGCTGAAGACGATCTCGCTCGGGTTCGCATCATCCTTGCCCCGCACAATCGCCTCGCCGTCGACGAGCACGCCATCGACAACAATGCTGTCGGATGCCGCGGCAATAACCTTGAGGCCACCGCCATCGTTCGGCGCCCACCGGCCGGGAACCCCGTAAATCGCCTGCTCGGAATCCACCCACTGCGTGTTGATCAGGGCGAGGTTACCGCGCGGCTGCACCACCGACTCCTCGCGCCTCGCGTGATAGGTGGCGAGCTGTTCTTCTGGGGTGGCGGTTAGCGTGTCGGTCATGGTTCCATCCTTGTCGAATCCTTCGTAGCAACGAAACTAACCGCGCCAGAATTCCGCCTCGTTCGCCAACGATTCTGCAACGCGCGCGCCTACTATGCTGATCGCCATGGATCCCATCACAATCTCCATCGGCGGCGGCTTCATCGGCCTGATCATCTTCGTCATCACGGTCGTCTCGATCGTCAACAACCCGAACCAGGGTGGATTCGGCAAGTTCATCTGGATCTTGGTGGCGTTCTTCCTGAGCATCCTCGGTTCGATCCTCTGGCTCATCTTTGGTCGGGGCAAGGTTCGCAAGTAGCTCTCCGCGAACGAACCTCTTGGCGTGTCGCGCGAGCATCCCATAGTCTTCTGACATTCGAACAACTGTTCGAAGCAATGGAGGAACTGCGATGGCAATGCTGCACGACACACGAGTCACAGTGTGGTTCGAACGTGAGGTTCCGTACGGGGTGATCTGGGCTGGCCGCCACTACCGCGTAACAGACACGCCAACCAGACTCGAAGACGAACCAGCCCCGCTGACCCACCCGCTCGAGTTCACCGGCTGGCGTTTCCAAGGCACCGATGACGACGACCGCGCCCGCATGTTCGATGTCGTCCTGCGCGACAGTGAGTGGTGCGTCGCCCGCGTCTACGAGTAGGCAGACGGTCTCGCTACGCTTGAATCGTGGATGACACGAACCCGACGGCAGTGGAGCACCGAGACGGATTGGTGGTCTCAGCTGCCACCGGCATTTCGGAGGCTGCGGCGGTGCTGCGTCGTGGCGGTTTGGTGGCATTTCCTACTGAAACGGTCTATGGGCTCGGCGCAAACGCGTTTGACGCGCGGGCAGTCGCGCGGGTGTTCGAGGCGAAGGCCAGACCCAGTTTCGACCCGTTGATCACCCACTTGGCTGATGCGTCCGCGCTGCCTGACCTCGTGGGCCCGCTACCGGCGATGGTTTCTGCGCTGGCCGAGCGCTTCTGGCCGGGACCTCTAACCCTGATCGTGGCGCGTCCAAGCACCATCCCGCCCATCGTCACGTCTGGTCTGGACACGATGGCGGTTCGGGTGCCCGATCATCCGGTCGCCCGGGCTCTGATAGCCGAGGCCGGCGTTCCGATAGCCGCCCCGAGCGCAAACCGGTTCGGACGGCTGAGCCCGACGCGTGCCGAGCATGTTGTGGCCGGATTGGGCGACGCGGTCGACCTGATTCTCGATGGTGGCCCGACCAGGTACGGGATCGAATCCACCATTGTCGACGCCCGCTCGGGCCGTGCGGTAGTGCGACGACTGGGTGCGCTGTCGGTCGAGGAGATCGAACAGGTGACAGGCTCGGTGGAACTCGCGCTCGGCAACTCCGGCGTACCCGCTGCTCCTGGCACGCTGACTGCGCACTACGCGCCGCGCACTCCCATCCGCATCGTTGACAATTCGACAGCTGCGCCGGTAGACGCTGAGCTGCGCGGGTACCTGGCTTTTCGTGACCGGCCGACGAGCCGCTACGCCGCTGTGGAGGTGCTTTCCCCCGGCGGAGACCTAACCCAAGCCGCGGCGCGCCTTTTCGACGCCTTGCACCGACTCGATGCGGCGGGAGTTACGGAGATACTTGCCGAGCGGGTGCCAGACACCGGCCTCGGGCGGGCGATCAACGACCGCTTGCAGCGTGCTGCGGCGACATGGGACCCGGTCAGTTAGCGGCTGACCAGCCAACACCATTCGCCCATAACACAGTAGGGCGGATGGGACTTGAACCCATGACCGACGGATTATGAGTCCGCTGCTCTAACCAGCTGAGCTACCGCCCCGTGAAGCAACGTTACAACGCGTCGACAAGCGGTGCCCGCAATGGCTCGCTAGTCGACGTTGTCGATGGCTAGCGCCGCGGCATCCTCGATGGGTTCGCCTCGATAGAGGCTTTCAAAGATGTCGAGGGTGCGCTGGATATCGTGGGCTTCGACAATCTTCAGGCTCTCCTCACGAAACCGAAGCAGTTCGTCCTGGGGCATCGTGAGCACCGTCGTGAGCTTCGCAGCGAGATCGTCGACGTTTCCCGGCTCAAACAGAAACCCGTTCTCACCGTCGTGAACGAGGTGCGGCAATGCCATGGCGTCGGCGGCCACGATCGGCAGTCCGGAGGCCATCGCCTCCATGGTCGAGATGCTCTGCAGCTCTGCAATGGACGGCATCGCGAACACCGTGGCGCGAGTGAGAGCCTTGCGCAGGTACTCCTCGTCCACGAAGCCGGTGAAGTGCACTCTGTCACGCACGCCGAGCGAGCTTGCCAGCACGGTCAGGTTGTGCTCCTGATCGCCGCCACCGACAATCTCGAGGCGCGCGTCGAGATTGCGGTCGAGTCGCGCGAAAGCACGGATGAGCTTGTCGATCTGCTTCTCGCCGACCACCCGGCCGAGAAAAACGATGAGCTTCTCAGCACGCGGGCTTAGGTCGGCCACGTAGTTGTGCGCATCGATGCCGCACGAGATTGCGTAGACATGGGTGAGCGAAGTGTTCTTCTCGAGGTAGTCGGCGGCACGTTGGGTTGGGGTCGTCACCGCTTCGGCACGACCGAAGGAGCGAGCGGCCGCCTTCCAGACGAGGCCAACAGCCCAGTGCTGCAAAAACTTTGGGATCACGAAGGTGTAGTCAAGAAGATTCTCGGGCATCGTGTGATTGGTGCCGATGATGCGGATGCCACGCTTGGCACCCTCAATCGTCATGCCGCGACCGACCACGAAATGCGACTGGAAATGAATGACATCTGGCTTCACCAGATCAAGGATCTTGGCGCTGTTCTGCTTGATGCGCCACGGCAACGCAAAGCGCAACCACGGATGCGGGTACCAGCGCCAAGAGTAGATGCGATGAACCGTGATCTCTTGACCGTCGTACGTTTCGCGCAAAGCGCCACGCTTCTTATTCGAATATGCCGGAGCTGCGACGTGCACATCGTGGCCGCGCTCGCTCAGACCCGCGGCGAGGCGGGCGATAAAGCTAGCGGCCCCATTGATCTCCGGCGCGAAGGTGTCTGCACCAATCAGGACGCGAAGTCGCGGCTTGCCGATGTGTAGCGAAACTGGAGGACTTGTGGTCACGTTTCGGGATTCCTTTTGGCTCTGGGACTCTGTCGCGGACGATACCGCAAGCAGGGCGCGGCAGGTTCATGCAGGCCGAGTGGGAGCGTCTCAATAACCTATCGCACGCACGGGTTCACCCGCCCTCGATTGCGAGTGAGTCAGGCCTGTGCCTCAAGAGGTTAAGGCTGAGCCTCAAGAGATCGCGCTGCTGCTCCGAGCTGGGGGTGGTGGCGCGCGAGCGACAAGACGCCCCAGATGGCGATCGCCGCGGCCACCACAAAGGCGAAAATCGACCACGGCGGCGCACCGCCCGCCTCGCCGAGCACAATCACGCCGATGGAGACGGCGACAATCGGATCGATAACCGTCAGGCCAGCTACGACGAGGTCCGGCGGTCCAGAGGCGTACGCAGTCTGAACGAAATAGAGCCCAAGCAGCCCGGCCGCCACAAGCCCGATGACACACAGGATTGTGAGCCACTCGGCATCCGAGACCTTGAATGCGTCGAGCGAAAGGGTCTTGATGCGGTCGATAACAACTTTCGCAAGGGTTGCGACGAACCCGAACAGCATCCCGGCCCCGACGATGTAGTAGGTGGGCGATACATGTTTGCGGAAGAGCCCGAAACTCACCGCCCAACCGGTGAGCACGACCGCGAGAATGGCCAGCACTATGACGAGTTGCACCTCGGTGATCGGCCGAGATGTGGCTACGAATGCTGCGACCGTGACGAACAGCCCGATTCCGACCATGCACGCCACGATCGCGCGAATCGACACCGCGTCGAGGGGGATCTCGCTGACTCGAGAATTTACGATCGCCGTAATGACTAGGGCGACAGCACCGAGGGGCTGCACGACGATGAGCGGCGCAAAGACAAGACTCGCGAGTTGGAAGACCACCGCGAGTCCGAGCATAAGGGTACCGATAACCCAACTCGGCCGAGCGAGGAGCGCTCTCAGTTGAGCGAAGTTGAGCCCGGCGCGCTGGTGGTCGCCAAGCCTGCTTTCGACGACGGTGACACCCTGATGCTGAAACTGCGCGCCCATCGCCAGAAACACCGCTCCGACGAGCGCGAGCGGAATTCCCAGCGCTTGGTATGGAGTGAGGGTGATCTGGTCGGCTAATTGGGTGAGGTCGATCGCCACGGCTCGTAATCTACCGGTTTCGCGGGGGATATTCTGGAGGAATGGCCGTGCGTGCAATCCGAATCACGGGTGATCCGGTGCTGCATGCCCCCGCAGAGCCCGTTACCGTGTTCGACGCGTCGCTGCGCAGCCTCGTTGCTGACCTGAACGACACGATGCACGAGGCACCGGGAGTCGGCTTGGCGGCCCCGCAGGTCGGAGTGCCACTGCGGCTGTTCGTCTACGACTGGGTCGACGACGATGACGTCGCATTCCGTGGGGTTGCGATCAACCCAGAACTCTGGATCGCGCCGACCCCGATCGGTGAAGCGGATGACGACGGCGAGTCGGAGGGCTGCCTATCGATCCCCGGAGAGCGCTTTGCACTTCGTCGCTCCCCCGCCGCGATCCTGCGTGCGGTTGATCTTGCTCAGAAACCCTTCGAGGTGCGCGCCGATGGGTGGCTCGCCCGCATCTTCCAGCACGAGTTCGACCACCTCGACGGCATCCTGTACGCCGACCGCCTTGACCACGGCCGACAGAAGGCGGCTCAGAAGGCTATTCGAAAACGAGACTGGGGCGTGCCTGACGTGAGCTGGACGCCCGGCGAAGAGCACCTCGAAGGGTAGCGGCGTTGACCGCTGGCCCGTCATAGCGGGTGCGCCAGGGAGTTGCCGGCTAAGTGACGAGGCGGATCAGCGCCGCCGTTGCCGCAGCAGCGATGATGACGACGATGAATGGCACGCGGAGGGCGAATAGCACCGCCGCGACAAGTATGGCTGGCACTCTGGCATCCACTTGGATGCTCTGGCCGAGCGCAAGAGTCTGCACCGCAACGAGCGCAGACAGCAGCGCAACGGTCAACAGGTTTGCAACCCGTGCTGGCGTCGGCCTCTCGATGATCGACGGCGGCACCAGATAACCCAGCAGCTTGAGTGCCAAGACGGCGATCGATGCAGCGAGGATGATCTGCCAGACCGTCACGAGACGCCGCCGTTCGGTGCGCTCGGGTCTAGCGATGTCCCGGCCGCGCGAGCCCGCGGGGAAAACCAGTTCGTGATGCCGACGATGACGGCCACGAGCGCGGCCAGCAGCACCGGTAGGCCGGCAGGAAGGGCGGGTGTCAGGAGCGTCGCAATGACTGCTGCGGCGACGGCCACCACGATCGGCTGCAACTGCTTGAGCCTCGGCCACAAGAGGCCGAGGAACGCGGCGGCGGCGGCAGCATCCAAGCCGTATTGACTGACATCGCCGATCAGGTCGCCGAGGAGTGCACCAAAAAGTGTGGTCAGATTCCAGCCGAGGAAAATGATGATGCCGGTCCACCAAAATCCGGTGCGCTTGGCTTCAATCGTCGGCTGCGCCATGGCCACGGCGGTTGACTCGTCGATCGTCCAGTGTGCGGCGAGTAGTTTTCTGGGCCAACGCTCGGCGAGGATCGGCGCCATAGTGATGGCGTAGAGCGAGTTTCGCGTGCCCAGCAACGCAGCACTGGCGATCGCGGCGGGACCGGCAGCGGCGCCACCGCTGGCAAGAATGCCGATGACGGCGAACTGCGAACCCCCCGAGAACATCAGGAGGCTCAGCACACAGGTCTGCGCAACATCAAGTCCTGCGGTCACCGCGAGAGCGCCGAACGAAACGCCGTAGGCGGCGACCGCAAGGCCAACGCCGAAACTCGCGCGGATCGCCCCCGTCGCTTCTGGGCTTCTGGCCAAAAAAGATCTCCCTCCGGGCACCTGGCCCAGAGGGAGACTCTATCTTCTGCTTGACGCGGTGAGCGCGCCACCGGGGTGGTTACCGGCTTGGGGTTGGCGCCGGGTTGTTGGCACGAAGCACCTCGAGGCGAGCGCGGTACTCCTTCTCGTCGATGTCGCCCTGCGCGAAGCGCTCGGCGAGCGTCGACTCCGCGTTGCGACTCGGCGCACCCCAGCCACCGTGTGACCAGTTGCCGTGGCCGCCGGGGCCATAGCCGCCCGCGCGCATCCAGCGTCGGCGCCCGACGCTCAGGAAGACGATCAGTAGCACAACAAGCAAGAGTGGGATGAGGAAGAAGAGGGCGAAACCGAAGCCGAAGCCCACCGGGCCACCCATGTAGCCAGCGGGGCCGGCCAGAGCAAGAGTTGAGAACACGTTCTTTCCATTCTTTAGGGGCCCTTGTTGGACCGTTGTGACCAGAATGCGCCCGTATCGGGTTCGGCGAATCGGCCGGGCGGCGACACCTGAAGTACTCCGCCGGGCGCAGCACAGGTGCGGGGCCTACTCCGTACGGCCGGGGCTGACGAGCCCGGTTTCATAAGCGATCACGACAAGCTGAACTCGGTCACGCGCGGCGAGTTTCGACATGATGCGGGAGACGTGCGTTTTCGCGGTGAGGGGGCTCAGGAAGAGCCGCTTGCCGATCTCGTCGTTGGTGAGCCCGAGGCCGACGAGGCCGAGCACCTCACGCTCGCGCTCGGTGATCACGCTGAGCGGACTCGCATCCGGTGCTTCGCTGATCTCGCCGGAAAGACGCTCCAACAGGCGGCGCGTCACGGTCGGGCTGAGCAGCGCATCTCCGGCCGCAACGACGCGCACCGCGCGGATGAAGTCGACGGGCTCGGTGTCCTTGACGAGGAAGCCGCTGGCGCCCGCCCGAATTGCGCGGCCAACATACTCGTCAAGCTCGAAGGTTGTGACGATGACAATGCGTGTATTTGACAGGTCGGAGTTGCGCACGATTTGCTCTGTTGCCCACAGCCCATCGCCTTCTGGCATTCGGATGTCCATGAGAAAGACATCGGGGCGCGTCGCTGTCGCAAGAGAGACCGCCTCGGCCCCGGTGCCAGCCTCGCCGACGATCTCAATGTCCGGTTCGGCTTCCAGGAGGCTGCGGAAGCCAGCACGGATGAGCTGCTGGTCGTCGGCGATCGCGACTCGGATCATTGGGCTGACTCCTTCTTCGGAATGGCCACGAGCACGCGTAGGCCGCCAAGGGGTGAGCCGGTCACGTCGAGCGTGCCTCCCAGCAATTCGGCGCGTTCGCGAATGCCGAGCAATCCGCGCCCTCTCGTCAGGTCACGCTCGTCAGTCACCCCTATTCCGTCGTCAGCGACCGCGATGATGTAGCGCCCGCCGGACTCCGAGATCTCGACAGTCGCACGGCTCGCCTTCGCGTGCCGCACGACGTTGGTAAGGGCCTCTTGTACGATTCGGTAGGTCGCCAGCTGCACCGCCTTCGGAGCGTCGGTGAGCGCGTTCAACAGGCTAACGTCGACGCCCTGGGACGTGACGGATGCCACGAGCCCCGGCAGTCTCGAGAAATCGGGCTCAGGCACCAGCGGCGCAGTCGGATCCTGTCCGTCCTCTGCTCGCAGGATCCCGAGGACCGATCGCACCTCGTCGAGTGCGGTCTTGCTGGTGTCCTTGATGCTCGCGAGCGCCTCAGCAGCTTTAGCTGGCTGCTTATCCATCAGGTGCAGGCCAACGCTCGCCTGCACGTTGATCTGGCTCAGAGAATGCGCGAGCACATCATGAAGTTCGCGCGCGATGCGAACTCGTTCGGCTTGCACCTCGGTCTGTCTGCGCTGTTGGTATGAGCGCCGATACTCTGCGAAGTTCTCACGGCGCGTTCTGATTGCCTCACCGACACCCATGACGAGCAGGATGCCAAGGGTCGTGATGGCCACTTGCGCTGGGTGCCAGTCCACACCGGCGACAATTCCGATGCCGACAGTAACCGTCCACCCAACACCGACCGAGATCCACGCCCAGATACGCGCGCCGCGCACGATCGCCCCAACAATTGCGAATGCCAGTGCGACAAAGGGCGGTCCAGGACCGGTCTGCGCCAGAACGAAGTCCACGCAGGCAGCGACGGTGACTAGAGCGACGACGGGCCCGGGAAACCGGCGGGCGCCGAGCAGGAGCAGCGGACCCGCCACCGCGAGACCGACGGCGATCAGCGCGGTGAGCCTGAAGTCGGAGCGATACACGGGTCCAAACAGCGCGGCGGGGAGTTGAACCACGAGCGAGACAATCACGGGAATCCACAAGCGGATGCGCGCGGAGGCCTTGACGCTTCCTTGCGGGCGGTGTTCCCAGCTATCCGGCCAGCCAACCCACCGATCCGAGCGCCAGTTCCGTGAAGGTGCGCCCGCCTGCGCGTTCGGGTCGTGGCGTTGCGCGTGCATGCCTTGATCGTAGGCCTGCGGCACGGTACGTGGCATCCGCCAGCAGGCGCGCTCGCCTCTACTCCCAACGGAGTACAGAAAAGAAAAAGGCCCGAGTCGTGGAGGACTCGGGCCTTAGCTCCCCGACTTGGACTCGAACCAAGAACCTATCGGTTAACAGCCGATTGCTCTGCCAATTGAGCTATCGAGGATCACTGATCGTTGGCCGAACAGCGTGCTTACTTTACCAAAGGTTGTGCACACGCCAAACCGCTCAATACCCGAGCGTCGGGTCCACCACGCCGACGAAGCGACCACTCCCAGACACGAGGGCCGCAACGTTGAGTGCAACCCGCTCTGCGAGCAGAGGCTCGGTCATCTCTGGCGTGTCCGCACAGTGCGACGTGATGACAACGCGCGGAGCATCCCACAGCGGGTGACCGTCCGGAAGCGGCTCTGGGTCGGTCACGTCGAGCCCCGCGCCCCATAAGTGGCCGCGATGGAGTGCTTCGACCAGGGCCTCGGTATCGATGAGCGGGCCGCGCGCGATGTTGATGAGCGCGGCATCCGCTTTCATGGCTGCAAGCTCGCGAACACCAAGCAGGTGGCGGGTCTCTTCGGTGGCGGCTGCGGCAACGATGACGACGTCGGCTTCTGGCAACACGCTGGCCAGATCGGCGGCGAGCACCGTGCGATCCGCGCCCGGTAGCGGTCCACCCGACCGGCGCACGATCGTCACGCGCACCTCGAACGGTGCGAGCAACCGCATGAGCTCGACCGCAATACCACCGGCACCGATGATGACAACGTGGCGCCCGTACAGCGAGATACCCTGCTTGATTCCCGCCCACGATCGGGCCCGACTCTTTTCGGGCAATTGTCGGAGCACGGCCAGCGTCAGCGCGAGCGCATGCTCGGCCACCGGTTCGGCATACGCACCTTTTGCACTCGTCCAGAGCGGTGTCGTGCGATCGGCGAAGCGCGCGAGTACGGCGCCAAACGAGTCGACGCCCGCCCACGGGAGCTGCACCCAGGTGACTTTGGGATGTGCCTCTAGCACCTTTTCGAGTTCGTGGGCTCCGCTCGGACTGAGCCAGACCACACCCCGCGTGTCGTCGGTCAACGGCGCGATCACTCCCCCACTCGCGCGCACAGCACTCGTGAACGGCTCGCGCTCGGCAGGCAAAATAGCGATCGGGCCCAGTTCTGGGAGGCGGTCGTCCGCGAGTGGTTGTGCGTTGGTAGCGACCGGGTCACGATGCTGGCCGGGATGGCGGTCGTAGCCACCATTGCGTTGCTTGCCGACGGCTTGATCAGGGCACACGGTACTCCTCGAGAGCTGCCTCAATCGGTAACCTCACCGAAGTGTCCAGCGATTGGGCCAAGCGACGAACATACGGATGCCGCGGATCGTTAAGCACATCGTCGATATCGCCGATTCCGACAAAAACCCCGCGGTACATGACCGCCAGCTGGGTGCTGATCCTGCGCACCTCCGACAAATCCGCCGTCACCACGACCGCCGAGAAGGCCCGGTCGCGCTGAAGCGAAGACAAAATGTCGAGGATTGTGCCGCGCACCGTCACGTCGATTCCCGCTGTCGGATCATCCGCAATAAGCAATCGAGGTTCGAGCACCATGGCGCGTGCGATGGCGACCCGCTGCCGCTGCCCTTTGCTGAGTTCGTGCGGGTACTTGTTCATGGTGGACAGTGGCAGGCGCACCGCATCGATGAGGGTCGCGACGGCATGTCCAGCTTCGTCCTGATCGAACTTGCGGTCGCGGGAGAAGATCGGTTCTGCGACGTTTTCGCCGATCGTCAGCCGAGGTGCAAGCTGATCGCCAGCCTCCTGGGGCAAGTACCCGATCTGGATGCTCAGCCGATCGCGCCGACGAGAGTTGATGCCGCGCACCTCGCTGCCGAGCACCTTCAGGCTGCCGCCGCGAATCACTGGAGACGAGGTGGTTGGACGATCAGCCTCCAGCGCAAGTGCCCGTGCCAGCGTGCTCTTGCCGGAACCGGTTTCGCCGACCACGGCAAGAATCTGACCCTCCTCAACGTCGAAGGACACGCCGTCAACCGCGACCCCGCGAGTGGCTTGACTGCGGGATTCATAGTGCAGCGAGAGGTCGCGGGCGGAGACGGCCGGTCGGAGTTTCATCTCGTTCATGCATCCCGCAATGCACGTCGCTCGGTCTCGATACTGACGAGATCACGCTGGACTTGACCATACCGCTCTGGATCGGCCGCGGCATCCATGCGCTGCATGCTTCCAAGCAGGTCGCGCTTGCGACGCAGCAGATCGCGATCGATGAGGTCGACGACCACGCTGCGCGCGTACGCCCCAATCCGGTCAGCACGCTCAGGAATCGGCGCGACCCCGAGTTGGTTGACGAGGGTCGAGAAGCTCGGTGGCACCTCAGCGGCAACTCCTTCGAGCCACTGGGGAGTCTCGAGTTGCTCGAGGCTGCCAGCGATCGCGTCGCGGATAACAGAAAGCGTATGGTCCGAGAAGGCCGCTCCCGTCGCGCGCTGCATGAGCTCTACACCGATCTCCTTCGGATACTGGAGGATCGCCATGAGCGCATCACGCTCAAGCCGGGTTGCCGGATCCGTTGCCAGTTGAGTGAGGGATGGGCCAGTCGACGGCTCCGATTGAGGCTGCTCGGTGCGCAGCGAAGAACGAGCGGGGGCGACAGCGCGCTGCACTTCACTCGGGTCCATGCCGAGCCAGCCGGCAAGGTTGCGAATGTAGCCGACGCTCAAGGCTTGATCGCGGATGCCAGCGACAACCGGTGCAGCAGCGCGCAATGCAGCAACCCTTCCCTCAACGGTCTCCAGGTCGTGAGAGGCGATCACCCGTCGAATCATAAACTCAAACATCGGCTTGCGTGAGCTCACGAGCAGTCGAATGGCGTCATCGCCCTTGGCCAAGCGGAGATCGCACGGATCGAGACCGTCGGGGGCAACCGCGACGAATGTTTGGGCTGCGAACCGCTGTTCCTCGGCAAAGGCCCGGCTCGCGGCTTTCTGCCCTGCCTCGTCTGGATCGAAGGTGAAGACAATCTCACCCGTGCCCGTCGTGTCGGCGTTGTCAACGTCACCAATCAGGCGCCGAACGATCTTGATGTGATCGAGACCGAAGGCGGTGCCGCACGTCGCAACCGCGGTCGTGACGCCAGCGAGGTGGCAGGCCATGACATCCGTATAGCCCTCTACGACGACGACTTGGCGCCCGCGAGCAATGTCCCGCTTGGCGAGATCGAGCCCATAGAGCACTTGACTCTTGTGGTAGACGGGGGTTTCCGGCGTGTTCAAGTACTTGGGTCCGTTGTCATCATCGAGCAGCTTGCGCGCCCCGAAGCCAAGGGTTTGCCCGGTGACATCTCGGATCGGCCAGACTAGGCGGCCGCGAAAACGATCGTAGACATCCCCGCGGTCGCCCCGTCCGAGGAGACCGGCGGTCACGAGTTCATCCTCGCTGAAACCCTGACTCTTGAGGTGCTTTGCCAGAACGCCGCCCCGGGGCGCGAACCCGATACCGAAACGCTCCGCTGCTGACTGGTCGAAGCCGCGCTCGCCGAGAAACCGGCGGCCAGGCTCGGCTTCTACGGTCGCCAGTTGGGCAACGAAGAAGTCAGCAGCGGCCTGGTTCGCGGCAAGAATGCGACTGCGATTGCCGTGATCGGTTGCTGCAGCCCCGTCTTCGTAGTGCAGCTCGTAGCCGATCTTCGCTGCCAGTCGCTCGACCGCTTCCTTGAACGAGACGTGATCCATTCGCTGGAGGAACGTGAAGACGTTGCCCCCCTCGCCGCAGCCGAAGCAATGATAGAAGCCGACCTGCGGGCGCACATGGAAGCTCGGGCTTCGCTCCTCGTGAAAAGGACACAAGCCCTTCATTGAACCGACACCGGCGCTCTTGAGCGTGACGTAGTCGCCAACGATGTCGGCGATGTTGGTGCGCGACCTGACCTCGTCGATATCGCTTTGTCGAATCAGGCCAGCCACACAGTGATTCTACGGAGTGCCACCGGGTTCGTTGATCGAGCGAAGCCGAGATCCCACGCTCGATCTCGGCTTCGCTCGATCACCGATGCACGAGACGGTGGTGCCAGGCGAACGCCGACTGGTCTGTGAGTGATGCGAGCTGATCGACGACAGCGCGCTTGCGCGCGGCATCAGTTTCCGCTTCATTCCAGTCACCAGCGAAGCCAACATCGAGCCCGACAGGACCCGCCGCGAACAAGGCCTCGGCCAGTTCAGTGAGCACTTCACGTTGCTGCGCGTACACCGGGCGGCGTGCGTTCGTCGACATCACGAATGCTGCAACGACACCCTTGAGAACGGCGATCTCCGCGGCGATCTCGCGAGGAACGACGACGCTGCCCCCAAAACGAGCGAGCGAGCCGCTGTAGTGCTCGCGCGTCGCCGAAGTCGCTGCCCCGGCAAAGCGACCGATGAGTTGGCTCGTGAGGTTCTTGAGACGACCCTGCGCCCGACGACTGCCATCCCAGTTGTCGATCCAGAAGTCCAGGTTGTCGAGTCGGTCGAAGGCGGCGATGAGTTCGTCGTGACCAAACTCGCCGCCGATCCAGGCGAACATCGAGTTGACCAGTTCGTCATGGTCAACGCGAGCACCCAGGGCAGTGACGTCGACGTAACCGCCGACGATCGCATCCTCAAAATCGTGCACGGAATACCCGATGTCGTCGGCGAGATCCATGACTTGGGCTTCGATGCACAATTGTCCGTCAGTGGCACCGGCACGTAGCCACTCGAAGGCATCAACGTCGTCATCGTAGAAGCCGAACTTGCTGCGTCCGCTCGGATCGGAAACGCCCTGCGCGGCAGGCCACGGATACTTGCAACTGGCATCCAAACTCGCCCTCGTGAGGTTGAGTCCGTACGAACGACCGTCATCGCCGAACACCTTCGGTTCGATTCTGGTCAGGACTCGCAGCGTTTGCGCGTTTCCTTCGAAGCCCCCGACGTCTGACGCCCACTCGTTGAGCGCTCGCTCGCCATTGTGGCCGAACGGTGGATGTCCGAGGTCGTGCGACAGGCAAGCCGTGTCAACGACATCGGGGTCGAGTTCGAGACTGTTGGCAAGTTCGCGACCGACCTGCGCGACCTCGAGCGAATGGGTCAGCCGGTTTCGTGCGAAGTCAAGCCCACCCGTCGGACTCAAGACCTGCGTCTTGGCGGCCAAGCGACGCAGTGCGCTTGAATGGAGGACCCTCGCGCGATCGCGAGCGAAATCGCTTCTGCGGCTGGAGTGCTCCTCCGGAAGCCATCGCTCGGCATCAGCGGTGTCGTAGTGAGAAGGTACCTCGCTGCCGGACACCCCATTACCCGCCACTAACACTCAGTTCGGCATCTCTCAGCTGGTCGCGATGAGTTTCCTGCAGTTCACGGCTGTCCAACCAGCCTTGCGGCAAGCTCGGACTTTTGGGACTTCCCGCGCGACCGCGCTGGCCTTCGGCATCCGCCCCAGGATACGGCTGGTCGTGATCGAGCGCAGCCAACAGTTCGTCGAGCTGCGCGAGGTCCCGCACCGTCGCAAGCGATGCGCGCAGTTCTCCCCCTACGGCATAGCCCTTGAAGTACCAAGCAACGTGTTTGCGGATGTCCCGGCACGCCCGGTCCTCGTCGTCAAAGAACTCAACGAGGAGCTCTGCATGCCGCTTGAACGCCCGAGCCACAAAATCGAGATTGGGTTCGATCTTCGCGCCGAGGGTTGCACCTGGGCCCACGCCGGCCGGTTCCGACGCGTCGCGCAGCGACGTGACGGCCGTGCTGGTGGGGAGCGAAACCGGTGCGAACGCCGCCGCAAGGTCGCCAAACAGCCATGGCCGGCCCAGGCACCCGCGGCCGACGACAACGCCGTCGCATCCGGTCTCATCGACCATGCGGAGTGCGTCCTCGGCACTCCAGATGTCGCCGTTGCCGAGAATCGGGGTGTCGCTGATGGCGGACTTGAGCTTCTCGATCGCCGACCAGTCGGCAGTGCCGGAATAGAACTCAGCGGCGGTTCTGGCGTGCAGTGCGATGCTCGCGACCCCGGCGCCTGACGCGGCACGGCCAGCCTCCAGGTACGTCAGGTGATCGCTGTCGATACCTTTGCGCATCTTGACCGTGAGGGGCACGTCGCCCGCCGCCTTCACAGCACGCTCAACAATGTCGCGGAACAGGTCGCGCTTCCACGGGAGGGCCGCTCCCCCACCTTTGCGAGTTACTTTGGGTACCGGGCATCCGAAATTCAAGTCGATGTGGTCTGCGCGGTCCTCCGCAACCAACATGGTGACGGCCTCAGCGACCGTCTTGGGGTCGACACCGTACAGCTGAATACTGCGCGGGGTCTCCGATTCGTGATGACGGATCAAGCGCATGCTCTCTGGCGTTCGCTCGACCAGAGCGCGGCTCGTGATCATCTCGGAGACGTACAGCCCGGCGCCATACTCGCGACACAAACGGCGAAATGCCGTGTTCGTGATGCCCGCCATCGGGGCTAGCACCACGGGCACCGCGAGCTCAATCGGCCCGATTTTGAGCGCGGGCGTCGTGCGCTGCTGTGCATCGGCGTCGCGCTGGAGCTGGTGGCGCTGCCCTGGGTCGGGCTGTCCTAGGTCGCGCTGCGCGGTCTCGGCGAGAATAGTCACGTGACGATTGTCCCAGACTCGACTGGTGTCGAACGCGTGCTGGCGGATGCCGCGAGCCGCGGCATCCCGATCGACATCGTTTCGCGACCTGGAGCCCGCTCGCTTGCGGAGGCCGCCGAGCTGCTCGGCGTAACGCCGGCGGACATCGTCAAGTCGCTTGTGGTCAAGAAACACGACGGAAGCTTCGTCTTCGCGCTCGTGCCCGGCGACCGGCAACTCTCCTGGCCGAAGCTGCGTGCCGCGGTCGGGGTCAACAAGCTGCAGCTGCCAGAGGCGTCGGTCGCTTTGGAGGCGACCGGGTATGAGCGCGGCACGATCACCCCGTTCGGCGCCACGACCGCGTGGCCGGTCTTCACCGATCTGCGCATTATCGGGCGGCGGGTCTCGATGGGCGCTGGCCAGCACGGATTGAGCCTGTGGGTCGAGGCTGATGCGCTCATCACCGGCTTTGCAGCGACGGTTGCCGACATCAGCGACTGAGGAGCCGACGCTCGACTAGCGCCTAGCGCCTAGCGCCTCGCGCTTCGCTACTAGACGAGATCCTCGTCGAGCTTCTTGTTGACGATCGCCTGGTTGTGGTGTTCCGGAATGTCGCAGAACTCGCCAACGCAGGCAGCGGCAGAAGGATCCCCCAGCGACGTCAGCGCCGCCACTTGGATCGGTGCGGTTGCTGGGTTCATCGCGGTGCTGCCTTCTCGAGTTCGGCATTCGCTGCACGTTCTGCAGCGACCTGTGTGAGCACGCTAGCGAAGGCCTCGGCCTCCTGCGCGCCGGACACACCGTACTTGCCGTCGATCACAAAGAACGGCACGCCGTTGATGCCGTACTCCTGAGCCAGTGCGACATCGGCCTTGACGTCTGGCAAGAAGCGGTGCGAAGCTAACGCCTCGGTGACTTCGTCACGATCGAATCCCAGCTCTGCGGCGATCTCAACAAGGTCTGCGATGCGACCGACATGCTCACCGTTGACGAAGTATGCCTTGAGCAGGCGCTCCTTCATCTCGAGCTGGCGCCCCTTGCTCTTTGCGAAGTGCAGCAGCTCGTGGGAGATGACGGTGTTCGTTTGGTGAACTCGATCGAAGTCGTAGTCGAGACCAACGCTCGTGGCGGTGGCGGTGACCCGCTCCATCATCTGGTTGACCTGAGAAAGCGGCATCCCCTTGCGTTGGCTCAGGTAATCGGCCGTCGTGCCCTCGAAATCGACCGGGGTGTCTGGCGCCAGTTCGAACGAGTGGTACTCGACCTCGACCTCGATGCCGGATGCGGCAACCCCCGCTTCGAACTTGCGCTTGCCGATGTAACACCACGGGCATTGCACGTCAGACCAGATGTCGACCTTGATTGGATGGGATGCATTCGTCACCCTGACAACAACCTCCCGGCCTCGCTGGTATTCCCGACGCGCCGAGCCCCATCCCCGCCCCGCCGAGCCCCGTCTGGCCCCCGCCGTTTCGAAAACTCAGGAGTAAATGCGCTTCGTGTCCGACGCCCGCGCGTCAACACGGGAGTCTCGCGAGCGCCGTCTCCCTTAGCTCCTGAATTTCCGAAGGCGAGACGGGCACCGCCGGGCGTGACTCGGATGCCTCGGGCGGCAAGCGCTGCGTTGAGTGCCCGTTCGACGACATCCCACGACGAAAACACTGCGCGTGCATGCGGCCGCAACGCGTGCAGACCCGCGATAGTGATCGCCAAATCCTTGTTGCGGTCGGCCTCGAAGCGGTCACGGTGATGCTCAGCGCCGTCCACCTCGAGGCCGAGTACATCATCGACAACGAGGTCGATGCGCTCGAACCCACGCAAACGAACTTGGGAATCGACGCGGTGTCCCGCGAGCCGCAACCGCGTGCGCGCGAGACTCTCTGGCAGAGACTCGCACCGGGCATCCACCCAGTCGCGAATCCAGCGGCGACTCTCGGGAAGTTGCTGCAGGATCCGCTCAAAATCAATGCGGTCGATGCGGTTCGTAAGCATCGCCCAATCCAGCGCCGCTACCGCAGTCTCCAGGTCTTCGTCAAGAACGACCCGCACGAGGGCGTCGAGCAGGTCAACCGCAGTCGCAGTGCCGCGCCCAGCAAGGTCGCGCGGCTCCCAATGCAGCGTGACGCCCCGGATGCTCGTGGCCCCTGGATGCACGAAACGGTTCGTCGCAGAGCGCAGCCGCCCCGCATTGACCGGCACCGACACGTGCAGCTTTGGCCGAGAAAGTACCCACCCGCCGAGCTCCGCGACCATCGACAGGCCCGTGAGCCTGCCACCGACGCGAACGGCCCGCACGGCAGCCGAATCCGCCGGCAGGGTTGTGTACCACCCCTGCCGAGCACGCAGCACACTCCCTCGTTTGACCGCCAACGTGAGATCAAGGTCACGCACACCAAGTGCAACGAGCTGCCGCTTCTGCACCATCCCACCGATTCCACTGACCAACGCCGCAATAGTCACCATGGCACGAGGATGCCGCGGCTCCCGCTTGCGCCAGCGGCCTCGATGACTACCGGTGAGATACGTGCGACCGCGCCGATTGTGGACGACATCTCCCTTCGCTCCCTCGGAAACTCAGGAGTTGAGCATCCAGTCAATCTCGTCGACTACGAGGAACCGGCGCAGGCGGAGCGTTACGCTCCGCCTACTCCTGAATTTCCGAAGGTGCCGGGGAGGGACGGGAGGGGTGCGGGACGATGCGCCGCCGCGAGAGTGCCGGGTCAGGCGCCGAGCAGTCGCTCCGCGAGGTAGCCGCGCAGACCCTCGAGCGGGATGCGCTCCTGTTCCATCGAGTCGCGCTCCCGCACGGTCACCGCGTTGTCTTCGAGCGAGTCGAAATCGACGGTGACACAGAACGGCGTACCGATCTCGTCTTGCCTACGATAGCGCCGTCCGATTGCGCCAGCGTCATCGAAGTCGACGTTCCAGTACTTGCGCAGGTCAGCGGCGAGCTCCTTCGCGACCGGCGACAGTTGCTCGTTTCGTGAGAGGGGGAGAACAGCTGCCTTGACCGGCGCGAGCCTGCGATCAAGACGCAAGACTGTGCGCTTATCAACGCCACCCTTCGCATTGGGTGCCTCATCTTCTGCATAGGCGTCGAGCAGAAACGCCATGAGCGCACGGGTGAGACCGAATGCGGGTTCGATCACGTACGGGATCCACCGCTCGTCCTTCGTCTGGTCGAAGTATGAGAGGTCGGTACCGGATGCCTCAGAGTGCGTCTTGAGATCAAAGTCGGTGCGGTTGGCGACGCCCATGAGCTCGCCCCACTCGCTCCCAGCAAAACGGAAGCGGTACTCGATGTCGACAGTGCGCTTCGAGTAGTGGCTGAGCTTGTCCTTCGGATGCTCGAAGAGTCGCAGATTCTCCGGCCTGATACCGAGCTCGGTGTACCACCGCAGCGCCTCATCAATCCAGTACTGGTGCCAGTCTTCGTCGGTTCCGGGCTCGACGAAAAACTCCATCTCCATCTGCTCGAACTCGCGAGTGCGAAAGATGAAGTTTCCTGGCGTGATCTCGTTGCGGAAGCTCTTGCCCACTTGGCCAATGCCAAACGGCGGCTTCATCCGGCTTGCGCCCATCACATTCGCGAAGTTGACGAAGATCCCTTGCGCTGTCTCTGGTCGCAGATAGTGCATCCCCTCTTCGTTGTCGACAGGACCGAGGAAGGTCTTCAGGAGCCCCGAGAAGTTCTGCGGCTCGGTCCACGATCCCGGTTGACCGGTATCTGGGTCGCGGATGTCGGCAAGGCCGTTTGCTGGTGGATGCCCGTGCTTCTCTTCGTAGGCTTCCAGCAGGTGATCGGCGCGGTAGCGCTTGTGCGTGTGTAGCGACTCAACGAGCGGGTCAGAGAAGACTTCGACGTGGCCAGAGGCCTCCCAGACACGGCGCGGCAGGATCACCGCAGAGTCGATGCCGACCACATCGTCACGGCCCTGCACCATCGTTTGCCACCACTGGCGCTTGATGTTCTCCTTTAGCGCCATCCCGAGCGGTCCATAGTCCCAAGCCGACCGCGATCCGCCGTAGATTTCTCCGGACTGGAAGACGAAACCTCTGCGCTTGGCGAGGTTGATGACGGCGTCGAGATTGCTGGTGACCACCCAGCAACAGTACCGATAACGGGCACGCGTGAGTTACGGACGCAGCGCCCGCACGACCGACTCGACGTCGCTTTCGTCGTTCCAGAGGTGGAACGAGGCACGGAGCCGTCCTGCACGGCCCGACACCCGGATGCCTTGCCCAATCAGTGTCGCAAGGTGATGCCCGGTGGCGTCCGGCCAACTAACAATCGCTTGGTGCTGTTGCGGAATGCCCAAGCCATCACACAGCGCATCCCCGAGCCCGGCGGTGAGGTCCCAGATCTCGCTGATGTCGAGACCGGCGAACAGTCCGATGGCCTGTTCAGCGCCGATCCATGCCTGCCAAGCAGGCGACACATCGAAGCGGCGGGCTGTTGACGCAAGGTGCATCGCGGGCCCGTAGGTGCTCTTCCAAACCTCCTGACCCGCGTACCAGCCGGCCTGAAGCGGAGTTAGAAGAGGGTCGAATCTCTCGCTGAGGGTGAGGAACGCGACGCCCCGGGGCGAGCACAGCCACTTATAGGCGTGGCAAACCGTGACGTCGAAGAGAGAGGCGTCGACTGGCAACACCCCGGCAGCCTGGGTCGTGTCGCAGAAGGTGAACGTGTCGTGGAGCCGCGCCGCCTCAAGGATGGCGGATACGTCCGCGAGGATCCCGTTAGCAGATTGAACACGCGAAAAGACGACAAGCCAGGTGTCATGGGTGATCGACTCGGCAAGTCCGTCTAGTGCAACCGTGCGAACGCGGATGCCAGACCGCTGCAGGAACGGGAACATGATTGACGCAAAATCCCCGTCGGCGCACAGCACTTCTGCGCCATCCGGCACTGCCGCAGCAACAAGCGAGGTCAGCACAGAGGTCTGCGAGCCCTGAGCGACCCGGTCGACCGCCACCCCGACGAGCGAAGCGTATGACTCGCGAGTTCGCTCAATGCCAGCGTCATAGCCCTGCGGATCACGATTCCCCCGCGCCCAATTGGCGAGATCTGCTGTAAGCGCTTCGACAGCGACGAGCGGAGGCAGCCCGATCGATGCCACAGCAAGATAGCCGCGGGGATCACCGAACTGGTCAATTGCCGACTGCAATGTCGCTGAGGTCACATGGAGCTCCTAGGGGTTTGTTGGTGAGAGCGCGTGTGCGCGCTCGATGATACGGACCACCTCGATTGCATCGCGCGGGTCAACAATCGGCGGTGCACCGTCGAGGATGCTCGCTGCAACGCCAGCGTAGAAGTCCGGGTAGCGACCGTCCTCGGTACGAACCGGCGCGAGGTCATCGCCGACCCCGATAAGACCCCAGTCGGATTCTGGCGTGACTCCGTAACCGGCGCTGCCCGGCCAGCGCTGTTCCTTGAGCGCAGGCTCCTGCCCGTCCAAACCGTAGACGGTGTATGCGGACTCAGCGCCGAGCACACGAAAGCGCGGCCCGCTTTGACCGGCTGCACGACTGAGCGTCAAGTGCGAGCGCACGCCATTGACGTGCAAGAGGGAGATGAAGGCGTCGTCATCACTCACGCTGCGCTCGCGCACAATTCGAAGCTCGGCGCCCTCCACGGTTGCCGGACCGAATAACTGCAGCGCCTGGTCAATCAAGTGACTTCCGAGGTCGTAGGTGATGCCAGCGCCTTGGGCGATCGTCGTCGTGTCTTGCCACCGATCGCGGTTCGGGCCAGCCCACCGTTCGAACGTGGACTCGAATCGGTGCACGGCGCCGAGCGCGCCATCCTGAACCAGCTTCTTGAGGGTCAGAAAGTCGCCGTCCCAGCGACGGTTCTGGAACACCGTGAGCGACCGCTCTGCGCTATCGGCGGCGGCGATGAGATTCTTGGCGTCCACCACCGTCGGAACGAACGGCTTGTCGATCACCAGATGCGCGCCTGCCGCGAACGCAGCGATCCCCTGTTCGAGGTGCACGTGAGCAGGAGAGGCAAGAATCACCAGATCGAGGTCGCCTGCTCGGTCGAGAAGGGCTTTCGGAGTGTCGACCACCTCGGCCGCCGGGTGCTGCGAGCGTGCATCGGCTGCTCGCTCGGCGTTGCCAGTGGCGACAAGATCGAGGCGGAACGCCGGGTTGGTGGCGACGAACGGAGCGTGGAAGACACGACCGGCCAGGCCGAAGCCGATAATTCCAGTGCGAATAGGCTTTGCGGTTGGCATCCGGTTAGCTTAGTAGTCCGCTCAGGCGTTCGGACTGTCGACAGCGCCGCCATAACGCCGGTTGCGGCTGGAGTAGAGCGTGATCGCGTGCCAGAGGTCTTCCCTCGTGAAATCCGGCCACAGCCTGTCGAGAAAAACCATCTCGGCATACGCGCTCTGCCAAAGCATAAAGTTGCTCGTGCGCTGCTCGCCAGAACTGCGAACGAACAAATCGACGTCGGGCAGCTCCGGTTGGTAGAGATGCTTTTGGATGACCTGCTCGCTGATGCCGGACGGCTTGAGTTTGCCTGCCGCAACGTCTGTTGCGATGCGACGGATCGCATCCATCAACTCGGTTCGGCCACCGTAGTTGACACACATTGTCAGGGTGAGCACCGAGTTGTTTGCCGTGAGTTGTTCGGCAAACTGCAACTCCTTGATCACAGAAGACCACAGTCGAGGGCGACGACCGGCCCACCGTACTCGTACCCCCCAGTCGTTGAGCTGGTCGCGCCGCCGATGCAGAACGTCGCGGTTGAAGCCCATCAGAAACCGAACCTCATCCGGCGAGCGGCTCCAGTTTTCAGTGGAAAACGCGTACACGCTCACGTGTTTGACACCGACCTGAATGGCGCCAGCGACAACATCCAACAGGGATGCTTCGCCGGCCTTGTGCCCCTCGATGCGCGTGAGGCCTTTACCGTTTGCCCACCGACCGTTGCCGTCCATAACAATGGCAACGTGATTCGGGACGACCGGGAACCCGGGAGGGTAGAGGCCTGTCCAGTCAATCGGCTTGAAGTCGACGGCATCCTTGTGGGTTTTGGAAACCGAGCTCATGCGCTTCGATCGACGTGCTGCAGGGAGCGCAGACTTCGCTCCAGGTGGAACTGGGTGTACGCAGCAACAACTCCGCTCGCTTGGGCGCGAGAGCGCTCGTCGCTCAATTCAGCGGTATCCCATCGTCCTTCAAGAAGAGCACCGAGCAGGCCAATGGTTGCGAGGTCGAGTCGCGGCGCACCGGGCGGTGCCACTTCGTCGGCAACCACCCCACCGAGTTGCGGCACAAACACGGTGTGTGGCCCAGGAGCACCCGTCACGGCACAGTCCACGAAACTCGGAGCCCACCCCGCGATAGACAGAGCGCGCAACAGGTATGAATCCAGGGTGAGGCTCGGGTGGTGTTCCCGCCGCGAGAGCGAACGCAACGCCCCGATAAGCAGGAGGTACTGCTGAAGACTGCCATCGTCATCCGTGACCTTATCGGCCGTCTCGAGCATGACACTGCCTGCGGTGTAGCTCGCGTAGTCGTCAGCGATCTCCGCGCCGTA
>JBGSTT010000174.1:0-30518 GCA_041736385.1 Rhodoglobus sp.
CGACGGTTCGCGCCGTCGCCCCGTGATTTCCGAGGCCGAGTTCCTCGCAAGGCGCGAGTCCGTCAAGCGCGACATGATCATCCGCGACAAGGACGGCCGCGTGCAGATTGCCGTTCTCGAGGACGACGTCTTGGTGGAGCACTACGTGTCTCACCAGGCACAACAGTCGATGGCGGGCAACGTCTATTTGGCTCGCGTGCAGAACGTGCTTTCGGGCATGGAGGCCGCCTTCGTCGACGTGGGCCGTGGACGCAACGCCGTGCTCTATGCGGGCGAGGTCAACTGGGACGCCGCGGGCCTCGACGGAAGGCCAAAGCGCATCGAGCTTGCGCTCAAGCCTGGCGACACTGTCATGGTCCAGGTCACCAAGGACCCGATCGGCCACAAGGGAGCGCGAGTCACCTCGCAGATCTCCCTCGCGGGACGGTTCTTGGTCTACGTGCCAGGTGGCGGGGTCACCGGAATTAGCCGCAAGCTGCCGGAGAACGAGCGCAATCGCCTCAAGAAGCTTCTGCGTGAGGTCATTCCGGCCGACGCTGGAGTAATCGTCCGTACGGCAGCCGAGGGGGCGTCGGAAGAGGAGCTTCGCGCCGACGTCGAGCGTCTGAAGCGCCAGTGGGAAAGCATCGAGGCTGAGGCGGCAGGCGTCAAGGCGCCCGCGTTGCTTCGCGGCGAGCCCGACATGGCGATCCGCGTGGTGCGCGACATCTTCAACGAGGACTTCGAGTCCGTCACGATCCAGGGTGACGACACCTGGAACTCTCTCAGCGCCTACGTGGGACAGGTCGCACCCGACCTCGCCACGCGTCTGCACAAGTTCCACGGCGACGGGGACGTGTTCTACGACCACCGCATCGACGAGCAGCTGTCCAAAGGCATGGACCGCAAGGTCTGGCTGCCCTCTGGCGGATCGCTCGTGATCGACCGCACCGAGGCCATGACGGTAGTGGACGTGAACACCGGCAAGTTCGTCGGCTCCGGTGGCAATCTGGAAGAGACCGTCACGATGAACAACCTTGAGGCGGCCGAGGAGATCGTGCGTCAGCTTCGCTTGCGCGACATCGGCGGAATCATCGTCGTTGACTTCATCGATATGGTGCTCGAGTCGAACCGAGACCTCGTGCTGCGCCGCCTCGTGGAATGCCTCGCTCGCGACCGCACGAAGCACCAAGTTGCCGAAGTTACGAGCCTCGGGCTGATCCAGATGACCCGCAAAAAGCTCGGCCTCGGACTTCTCGAGACGTTTAGCGAGGCCTGTGAGGCTTGCGCCGGTCGCGGGATCATCGTGCACCACGACCCGGTGACCAAGCACCGCCAGCAGGTACAGACAGCCCAACCAGAGATGGGCGGCTCGCGGCGCGGGCGCGGTCGAGGGTCAGGGGGAGCCGCGGCATCCACAACCGTTAAGAACGGAATCGGAGGTGTCGGGACTCACGCGATCACTGAAGACGTTCGGAACGCCCTTGCGCGGGTGGCGTCAGTCACGGTATCGGGTGCGCATGACGCGCCAAAGGTCAACGACACGGCGGATGCCACGACAGTCGAGCCCGCATCGCAAGTCGAGCGCGCATCGCACATCGAGCCCGCAGCGCACGCCGAGCCCGGAGCGCACGTCGAACCACCGCAGGCCGAACACCTAGCGCGCATCGAGCATGTCGAGACTGGCACAATCGGCACGCCAGAGATCGAGGCCATTCTCGACATGCCGGCCGTCCGGCAGTCACGCACAACTCGGCGCATCAGCAGTGCGGATGCCGAGTTGATTCTCGATTCGGTTCTTGAGGCTCTGCCGGAGCCGAAGCAGCCGGGCCATGGCCGATCCCGAGTGTCTCGCCGTGCCAGCAGCGCGGGGCAGGTCGTCAGCGCGCCCGCAGGCGACGACTAGGGACGGCACGTAGGATTCCGACCGTGGTAATGCAGACGCCTGAGGCGACGACGAGCCAGGAGGGGACTCCGGATTCCGGTCGACGGCGTGGCCGCGAGCTCAACCATGCGCACGACCACGACGAGTCAGAATCGAACCGTCCGCGATTCAGTCGTCGACGCATGGTGTGGCTCGTTATAGGAGTAGTCGGTATCGCGGTCCTGCTGTTTTCTCGAACAGTAATCGACGGCACTGGCGGCGCCAATCTCCCGTTGCAGGTCCAGGATCTTTTGACCCTGAGCATCAGCGTCATCATCGAGTCCCTGCCATTCGTTGTGCTCGGCATCCTTCTCTCGATCGTCGTGCAGGTGTGGTTGCCAGACGGGTTTCTGATGCGCTACCTGCCGAGCACTCCGGTGCTTCGCCGGTTCTGCATCTCGCTCTTCGGTATCGCGTTGCCAGTGTGCGAGTGCGGAAACGTTCCACTCGCCCGCGGCCTCATCATCAAAGGCTTCACTGTGCCGGAGTCGATGACGTTTCTCGTCGCGGCCCCGATTATCAATCCGATCACCATCATCACGACCCACCAAGCGTTCGGATTCGACGACGGCATTCTGGTGGCGCGGATTCTTGGTGGGCTCGCGATCGCCAATATCGTCGGATGGTTGTTCAGTTTGAGCGCAAAGCCGGAAGCGCTTCTGACAGACCGCTTCGCCGCGGAATGCAAGCGGCCGGTCGACCACGAGCATCCGCAATCCAAGCAGTCCAAGAGCCTTGACATCTTCGTGCGTGAGACCAGCGTCATCATGCCCGCCCTCTTCATTGGCTCGCTCGTTGCCGGACTGATTCAGGTTGCCGTTCCGCGCGAAGTGCTCGTCTCGCTCGGGAGCAATCCCCTCTGGTCGGTGCTCGCGATGATGGTGCTTGCCTTCGTTATCGCCGTCTGCGCGAGCGTCGACGCGTTTTTCATCCTGCCGTTCGCGAGCACCTTTCTACCGGGGTCAATTGTTACGTTCTTGATTTTCGGTCCGATCATCGACATCAAGATGCTCGCCATCATGCGAACCACCTTCACGACTCGAACCCTCGTGCAACTCACCGTCATTGTTGGACTGCTCAGCGCGCTTATCGGACTGGTCGTGAACTATGTGGCCTAAGCTTCAGCGCTGGCGAGGGGTGATCCTCGTCGGGCTTGCGGTCGTTGCCACGCTTTGGCTTGCGGTCGCCGGGGAACTTGTGCTCTACATTCACCCGCGATACATCGTGTTCACGATCATTATGGCTGTGCTCGCCGTTGTCTTTGTCGTCGCTAGCGCGTTCATCCGCGTACCGGCGAGCCACGATAGCGACGAAGCCGCCGATGTGCCGATCGGGCGCTGGCCAAAAGTTCTTTCACTGACCGCCGTCGGGCTCGCCACCGCGCTTGCGATCTCGATGGTCGCCTTGCCTGCGACTACCCTCACCAGTGCGACAGCTCAACAGCGCGATATCAATAGCACTGCCCTTGATCTCGGTTCGACCGACATCGCGAGCGTTAACGCGGGATCAGCCGGAGCGTTCGAGACGTTCACCGTTGTCGATTGGGCTTCGTTGCTGCGCCAAACGAGCGATTTGAGCTTCTTCGCCGATAAGCCGGTCGTCGTCTCCGGCTTCATCACGGCCGATCCAGAAGACCCCGAGAATCTCTTCTACGTCGCCCGCTTCGTCGTGACGTGTTGCGCAGTCGATGCCCAGCCGGTCGGAGTGCCGGTGTACGCACCCAACTGGAGTTCGAATCTAAAGATCGACGATTGGGTGGAGGTGCGCGGCGAGTTTGCGACCAACCCGAGTCAGTCTTCGAGTCAGCCGCTCGCCGTCGACCCGAGCGACATCACGCCGATTGAGCAGCCGCGTGAGCCGTACATCTTCTGACAGTCCAGCAACTGACAGACCTGCTGCTGACCTTTTGGCATCAAGCCCAGTGCGGTTTCTGCGGGCATTCTGGGGTCTTGTCGGTGTGTTGCTCGTGTTGTGCACAATCTTCGTACTCCTCGGCTTTCTCCAGGGACCGAAACTAGCCACAGCAATCGTTGATACCAACGCGGTCGTGGCGAAGAGTGGCCAACAGTTGCGCATCTTCACGAACCAGCCGGTCGCAGCTATCTCGTCGGAGCAAGTCACCATCACCCCGGCTGTAGCGCACTCGGTTACGACGAGCGGAGACGTGATTGCGGTGCAGTTCGAGGCTCGACTGGCCTACGCAACTGAGTACGACGTGAGTATCGCCGGAGTCCTCAACCCGGCGCTCGGGCAGACCTCAACCATCAGTTACCGCTTCACAACGGCCAGTCCACGCCTCTACTATCTCGATCGCGCTGAATCCGGGGCTCCCGATGAGATCATCACAACGAGCCTTGAAAGCACCGACCGCACCGTTGTCTACTCGGCACCGTTGGTGCAAAGCTTCGCGGCCATTGATGCCGGTCTTGCGGTCGTGACCTTGAGCGGCGAGCGCGAGAGTGCACTCGACCTGGTCAGCGTCGACGGCATTGCGGTAGAGCGAGTTAGCCTGCCTGGGCCAGCCACCATCCGCGAGCTGGATGCCGCCGAGTCCGGCTCGCTCATCGGCTTCACGCTCACGAGCGATGACGGGGGCGCGTTCCCCGAGTTCTCGAGCACGCTCATGACACTCAACCTCGACGGCGACCGAACCGTCAGTCCCGTGCTCGGGCTCAACGGTGAGCCCATCAATGTGCTCGGGTGGGCCTTTGTCCCTGGCACGACGAGTCTCGTTGCGCTCACGAGGGAATCGAGCCTCATACTCATCGACCCGACCCTGCCCGGCGCTATCGTGCCACTGGGCCAATACCTCGAGTTCGGCGGAATCTCACCGGATGGCTCCACCGTCGTTGTGAACGATGCCGTTGGCTCGCTTGCCGTGTCAATCGCCGATGGCTCAGAAAAACGGCTCGTTCCTTCCCCCATTGACGGGGATGTTGCCTTCCTCGGCCAAACTGTTGTGCTGTCGAACGGCAACCGGGTCTCGAAGCTCGCGCTGTTCGACGCTGAAGGCGGGCGATTCCAAAGCGTGCTCGCTTTGGATAACGGCGCTCAGTCACAGGCACTATTTCGCACGACCAACGACGCCGGCAGTATCGAGCAGTTCGCGATCTCGCCGAACGAGCAGTTCGTTGCGGTCGAGATTGTTCCTGACTTCGCAACGGCCGTGTCAGACGGCTATCTGTTGGACTCGCGATTCACCACAACGACGACGGTCATCATTGACATCGCGACCGGGGAGCTGGTGCGGAGCCTCGACGGCTTCGGCTTGGTTTGGCGCTGAGAGAACCTGCAGACTCTGCGCGATCTCGGCCAGAACTATCGACGGTCGCGTTGGGCCACCCGAAGCCCACTGGCCTCAAGTCTGCGCACGAACTCGCGCACGCTCACGGGTGTTGCGCCGAGGTCAACCATCGCTTGCCAACGGTCGGCAGGCACATCGTAATGATCGTGATCAAAGCCGCGGCGCGGTATCCCGGCAAGCTCAGCAAAGCGGTGCAATTCCTCGAGCGAGCTATCGCTCACAAGATGCGCCCATAGAGTATTGTGCGCTGGCCAAATCGGCTGGTCGATGAGCACGCTCATGGTTTGATCCTAGGCAGGCCAGAACGTGGATTACTCGATTCGTCGGATGCTCGCCACGCGAGGTGCACTCGTTGCCGCTGTGACGGCTGGCGGCGTCGGCATTGCTTTCCTCGCGGGACGCGTACTTCTCGGATTGGTGTCGCTGATTGGGCCCGAGAGCGTCGTTTACTCTGGCTCGTATTTGACGCTGCCCTTCGTCGGGGCAAGCGCAGGCTTTATCGTGCTGACGAGCATCCTGCCGTTCTCAATCGGCTATTTTCTAGGCTTGTGGGTGGTCGCGCCCATTACTGAGCAGTTGCGGGTCGGTCACGTCGTCGCAAGGGCTGTGGTGGCTACGGGTATCGGTGCCACGCTATGGTTCATTGTTCTTGGCCTCATCGGAGTCGTCAGGGCCGTCGTATCCACGCCGGAGATTCTGGGGATAGCGGCATCGCAACTTTTGGTCGCAGGACAGCTCGGTTACGCACTCCAAGAGGCATTGACCGGGTTCATTGCGCTCCTGCCGATTGGCGTGCTCGGCGCGGTCTTTCTGTGGTTGTGGCGGTCTGCGAACCCGGCCCCGCACCACATTGAGGGCTTCATCGACGTCTAGACCCCGCGTCGTTTGACCGGCCATACCCTTTGGCGTATTGTTGAAGCTTGGTGTCTGCTGGGCTGAGCCCGCATTCGACCCCCCGTAGTTTTCAATAGTTAGGGCGATAGTCGTGGTTTACGCAGTTGTGCGCGCCGGTGGGCGGCAGGAGAAGGTCGAGGTTGGCACGATCGTTGTGCTCGACCGTATTCAGGCCGATAAAGACGGCAACGTTGAGTTGTCACCAGTGCTGCTCGTCGACGGTGACACCATCACCCACGACGCCAAGGCGCTCGCGAAGGTCAAGGTAGTTGCCGAGGTGCTCGGCAATCTGCGCGGCCCCAAGATCGTCATCCAGAAGTTCAAGAACAAGACCGGGTACAAGAAGCGCCAAGGCCACCGCCAGGAGCAAACCCGGATCAAGATCACCAGCATCAAGTAGGAGTCGAGATGGCACACAAAAAGGGCGCAAGCTCAACCCGCAACGGCCGTGACTCCAACGCGCAGCGTCTCGGCGTGAAGCGCTTCGGCGGCCAAGTCGTTGGCGCGGGCGAGATCATCGTTCGTCAGCGCGGAACCCACTTCCACCCGGGAGCCAACGTTGGCCGCGGCGGCGACGACACCCTGTTCGCGCTTGCGGCCGGTTCGGTCGAGTTCGGCGCCAAGGGCGGCCGCAAGGTCGTCAACATTGTGCCGGTCGGGGCTTAGCCTCCGCCCGCTCAATCATCCAGCTGCTTTACCGCAAGAGCGAGCTTCGGCTCGCTCTTGGCGTTTAAGAGAAGTGCCAACGCGAAAACGGAGAGTGCCATGGCGTCATTCGTCGACCAAGTAACCCTTCACTTGCGCGCCGGTCACGGCGGCAACGGTTGCGTGTCGGTCAAGCGCGAAAAATTCAAGCCGCTCGCAGGCCCAGACGGTGGCAACGGTGGTGACGGCGGCGACATCGTCCTCGTGAGCGATGCGCAAGTGACGACACTGCTCGGGTTCCATCGCGCGCCGCACCGCAAGTCGGAGCACGGCCAACCGGGTCAAGGCGACCACAAGAGCGGCACGTCTGGCGAGGAGCTCGTGCTCAGCGTTCCCGTCGGAACCGTCGTGAAGGATGTCGACGGCACGATCCTCCTCGACATGGATGCGCCCGGTTTGCGAATCGTCGCCGCACCGGGTGGCCAGGGCGGGTTAGGCAATGCGGCGCTCTCCACGACCAAGCGCAAGGCTCCCGGCTTCGCGCTGCTAGGCACTCCCGGCTTCGAAGGGGACATCCAGCTCGAACTGAAGACCGTTGCTGACGTCGCGCTCGTCGGCTATCCATCCGCTGGAAAGTCCAGTCTCGTTGCCGCGATGAGCGCGGCAAAGCCGAAGATCGCCGACTACCCGTTTACGACGCTGCACCCGAACCTGGGAGTGGTCGAGTCTGGCGAGACGCGTTACACGATTGCTGACGTGCCTGGCCTCATTGAGGGTGCGAGCGATGGCAAGGGTCTTGGGCTTGAGTTTCTGCGCCACGTCGAGCGCTGCACAGCGCTCTTGCACGTGCTGGATTGCGCAACTCTTGAACCGGGGCGCGATCCGCTGAGCGACCTCGATGTCATTCTTGGCGAGCTTGCGGCGTATTCCGTGCCGGCTGGTCAGCTCCCGTTGCTCGAGCGAGATCAACTGATCGCACTCAACAAGATCGATGTTCCTGAGGCTCGCGAACTGGCCGACTTCGTCACCCCTGAATTGGTCGCGAGAGGTTACCGGGTGTTTCAGGTCTCGGCCGTTTCGCGCGAGGGCCTCCGTGAGCTGTCCTTTGCTCTCGCGGCTCTCGTGGACGCCGACCGCGCAGCCAAGGCGCTCATTCCCCAGAAGGCACGCATCGTCATCCGGCCTCGGGCTGTCGACGAGAAGGAGTTCGTGGTCAAGGTCGAGGGCGGCAGCTATGGGAGTATCTATCGCGTCATCGGTGCAAAGCCGGAACGCTGGGTCCACCAGACCGATTTCACCAACGAAGAAGCGGTCGGCTTCCTGGCAGACCGGCTTGCAAAACTCGGTGTCGAGGACGACTTGTTCAAGGCGGGCGCCGTTCCCGGTTCCACCGTGATGATCGGGGCCGGTGGGGGAGTGGTGTTCGACTGGGAGCCAACGCTCTCGTCGACGGCAGAACTCATCACTAGCCCACGCGGCACAGACTCCCGCCTCGATGACAACGACCGCGCGACCAACCGTGCCCGCCGACAGAACTATCTCGAGCGAATGGATGCGAAGGCCGCCGCGAGAGCGGAACTCGAGGCCGAGCGCGCGGCCGGGATCTGGGCCGATGACGAAGGTTTTGCAGTCCGCAACCAGGTTGAGAAGGACAACGATGCCTAGTGCTGTCACCAGCCGTTCCGAGATCCCTTCGGCACGTCGAATCGTCGTGAAGGTTGGCTCCTCGTCCATCAGCGGCGCGAACGTCGGCCAGATTGGGCCACTGGTTGATGCACTCGCCGCGGCACACGGGCGAGGTTCAGATGTGATTCTGGTGTCGTCGGGGGCGATCGCGACCGGCATCCCCTTCTTGAAGCTGGATGCCAGACCCACCGACCTAGCGACCCAGCAGGCTGCCGCCGCCGTCGGCCAAAACGTGCTCATCTTTCGCTATCAGGAGAGCCTCGACCGCTACGCCATCGTCGCCGCCCAGATTCTGCTGACGGCTGGGGACATGGAGAACCCAACCCATCGTTCGAATGCGCAGCGCGCCATGGAGCGATTGCTGGGCTTGCGGATCCTGCCGATCGTCAACGAGAACGACACGGTCGCGACCCAAGAGATCAGGTTCGGTGACAACGATCGGCTGGCGGCCCTCGTTTCGGTGCTGGTCGATGCTGACGTTCTCGTGCTGTTAAGCGACATCGATGCTCTGTACTCCCGACCGCCGCTTGAGCCCGGCGCGGTGAAGATCGATACTGTTCCGTTCGACGACGACCTCTCCGGGGTGACCTTCGGGGATGTCGGTGCCGCTGGGGTTGGCACGGGTGGTGCTGGCACCAAGGTCGCCGCAGCGAAAGTTGCAGCGGCTGCGGGTATTCCGACGCTGCTGGCATCCACAGATCAGGTCGCAGAAGCTCTGACGGGTGCGGAGCTCGGCACCTGGTTCGAAGCGGTGGGTTCGCTAAACTTCACGTCATGACTGGCACCTCCGTTGCACTTTCCATTACCGAGAAGTTTGAAGCAGCCCGCGCGGCCTCTATTCGGCTCGCATCGGCAACCACAGCCCAGAAGAACGCCGCGCTGGGTGCCATTGCCGCCGCGATTCTGCCGAATGCGAGTCGGATCATGGCCGCCAACGATCGGGACCTCGCCAACGGCCGTGAAAGCGGCATGAGCGTTGGTCTGCAGGATCGGCTTCGACTCGACGAAAAGCGGCTTTCGGCTCTAGCAACCTCCGTTCTCGAGATCGCGGCCCTCCCGGACCCGATCGGCGACGTGGTTCGCGGCTCAACCCTCGAGAACGGTCTGCAGCTCACTCAAGTGCGGGTGCCGTTCGGCGTCATCGGTGCCATCTATGAGGCAAGGCCGAACGTGACGATCGACATTGCTGCGCTCGCGCTCAAGAGTGGCAACGCCGCGGTGCTGAGAGGTGGCTCGGCGGCCGAGAGCACCAACCGAGTGCTCGTCGAGGTCATCCAGGCGGCGCTTGCTGGCACGGATTTGCCGATCGAATCCGTACAAACCATCGACGAGTTTGGGCGCGACGGAGCCCGGCAACTCATGCAGGCTCGCGGCTTCATCGACGTGCTCATTCCGCGCGGTAGTGCCGACCTCATCAACTCTGTCGTCGCCAACTCAAGCGTGCCAGTCATCGAAACCGGCGCCGGCGTTGTGCACATCTTTCTCGATGAGTCAGCTGACCTCGACACCTCGGTCGAGATAGTTCACAACGCCAAAGTGCAACGCCCCAGTGTCTGCAACGCGCTCGAAACACTGTTGGTGGATGCCGCGGCAGCCGAGCGACTGCTACCAGCGGTGCTCGAACGCTTGCGGGCATCCGGGGTGACTATTCACGCCGACGAACGCACGCGAGAGCTATTTCCAGCAAGCGTTCATGCCACCGAAGATGACTGGGCGACAGAATACATGAGCCTCGACGTCGCGGTCCGAGTCGTTGCCAACTTGGATGCCGCCCTCGAGCACATCCGCCGCTATTCAACCAAGCACACCGAGTCGATCATCACGAACGACCTTGGCCACGCTGAGCGCTTCATCGCCGAGGTCGATTCTGCCGTCGTCATGGTCAACGCCTCGACCAGGTTCACGGATGGCGGCGAGTTCGGCTTCGGTGCTGAGGTCGGGATCTCGACGCAGAAATTGCACGCGCGCGGTCCGATGGGACTGCCAGAGCTGACCAGCACAAAGTGGGTCGTGCGCGGTAGCGGGCAGGTGCGCGGCTAGACTCGAACGCGCCAGCCGAAACGGAGAAAACGATGTCGCACTTGCTCGCAGTGCTCGCTGCAACCGAAGAAGAGCTCGCGCCGCTCTTCATGCCTCCGCTGGCATTTGCCGGGGTCGCCCTCGCCATCTTCGCTGTTCTCGGGTTTGTCGTGTGGAGTTACCGCGACGTCGCGAATCGAAACAGCCGCAAGACGGGTGGCACGACCGGTGGCGCTGCCGACGGCGGCCACGGAGCGGGTCACTAGGTAGCACCGCCGTTGAGTGATCAAGCGCAGCCTCGCCGGATCGGCGTCATGGGTGGAACTTTTGATCCGATCCACAACGGCCATCTTGTTGCCGCGAGCGAGGTGCAACAGCAGTTTGACCTCGACGAAGTGATCTTTGTTCCCACCGGCCAGCCGTGGATGAAACGCAAGGTCACTGCTGGAGAGCACCGCTACCTCATGACCGTGATCGCCACGGCGGCAAATCCCCGCTTCACTGTGAGTCGCGTTGACATCGACCGCGAGGGTCCGACTTACACGATCGACACGCTGCGTGACATTCGAGTCGCTCGTCCTCAATCCGAGCTCTTCTTCATCACCGGCGCGGATGCTGTCGCGCAAATCTCCGAGTGGCGCGATGTCGACGAGGTCTGGAATCTGGCGCATTTCATCGCCGTTTCACGCCCAGGACACGCGCTGACCATTAGCGGTTTACCTGAGCACGGCGTAAGCTCGCTAGAGGTGCCGGCGCTGGCGATATCTTCGACGGATTGTCGAAGCAGGGTTAGTCGGGGTTTTCCGGTGTGGTATTTGGTTCCCGATGGTGTCGTTCAGTACATCGCCAAGCACCATCTGTATCGGAGTATGACATGACCACGTACCAAGAGCCGCAGCCGGTGTCGCGGCGGGCGGCACGACAGCATGAGCGCGGCGAGTCCCAAGCGGCCGTGCCGAGCGACGCTGCTTCGCTCACCGGGCAGTTTGCTCCGCCGCCTCTCGTCGAGCCGGGCCAAGCCGTGTACCCGACTCCCAGTGACAACCTGTGGGACACGCTGAGCCGACGCGCAGCGCAATTGCCACTGACGACGCCGGAGCCTCGCAGCACGGTCGCCGAAACCCAAGCTCCTCCGCCCCCGGGCGGGCGTAGAGCCGCGAGCCACCAACCGCGTAATCGTTCAGAACCAGAGCCGTTGAACTCTGCGACAGTCGGCGGAATCCCGTCGCTGTTCGTTCCGCCGTCGCAGTTCGCGCCACCGGAGCAGCCTGCCCCGACTGTCTACTCCGACCGGCAGGCATCCGACTACCGCGCTCGTGACTTTAGCCCGCAGAGTCGGCGTTCGCTTCGCGAGGCTGCGGATGTGCCGAGCGCTCCGCAATTTGCTCCGACACAGGAGTTTTCCCAATTCGCCCCGAGTGCACCCGTTCACGCACCAGTAATACTGCCTGCCGCCCCGATCTCCCAGCACGGACTGGTCGAACACACTCTGAGCCGCCGAGAGCTTCGGGCGCTTGAGAACGCACAGCAGACTCCATCACCCGAAGCGATGTGGCCAGCACCGTTCGCGCCGCCAATGCCACAAGTACCGGCGCCACAAGTACATGCGCTACAAGTACATGCGCCACAAGTACAGGCGCCACAAGTACCGGCGCCACAAGTACATGCGCCAGTAGATCAGGCGCCAGTGGTACATGCACCAAGCGAGCCAGCGCCGTGGACAGCGCCCGTCGGGCACTGGAGCCACCAGCTCGACGCTAGTGCCGATCGTTTCGCCGACATCGAGTCCACCATCAATCGCACTGTCGGCGGAGCGAGCGCGAGCACGAGTGCACTCGTGCTCCCCGAGATCCCGCGGGGGAGCGATATCCGTGGGGTACTCACCCACGCCGGCGAGGTCATGCTCACTGGCTCGATCAACCTTCCACTAAGTCTGAGTTCGACCGGCACGACCGAACGGATCGATCAGGGTGGAATTGACGACCTCTTCGACTGGCGCGACGAAGAGGTCGTCTCGCTTGATTCCCAGCCAGTTCGAGCCGTGACTGCTGTCAGTACCAGTGTTGGTGGACGCGGCGTCACACACACACAAAAGCCAAAGGGCACCCGCGGGCTAACCGCGCTGCTCGTTACCGCTTGTGCTTTGGCTGTCGTCGTCACCGGCCTCATCATCGCCGCGTTCGCGTTCAATATGCTCTGATCGAACTCGACAAGCTCAGTGAATACCTACCAGCCACGCTGCGATCTCCGACCACTCCAACACCAAAGGACCATGTGACTGCAACAGCGCGTGCGCGCGAGCTCCTGACGATTGCGGCGTTAGCCGCTGACGCGAAGCAGGGCGAGGATCTCGTAGCCCTCGATGTCTCTGGGCCCCTTCCTCTGACCGACATCTTCTTTCTCGCATCCGGTCGAAATGAACGAAACGTGCAAGCCATTGCTGGCGAGATCGAAGACAAGCTCCTCGAGGTTGGCGTCAAGGCCCTGCGGCGCGAGGGTAGAGCCGAGGGGCGATGGATTCTGCTCGATTTCGGCGATTTGGTAGTGCATGTCTTTCACGAAGAGGACCGAACCTATTACTCCCTCGAGCGGCTCTGGAAGGATTGCCCCGCTATTCCGCTAGAACTACCCGCTGTCGCGAGCCCGGAGTAGCCAGGTCGACCTCATCGTTGCAACCACGGTCGCAGTGCGCGCGTGACAAGCGGCATTGCCAAATAGGTCATGACGGGGGTGACGATGAGCACCGTCACGAGCACGCGAAGAACGAGTGGCCAATCCGAACTGAACGCGGACAGTGCCCAATTCGCGCCGAGGCTGAGTGGGAAGAACACAATGAAGATCGCCACCATCTGCTTCCAGCGGGGTGGGACGAATGCCGCGTGAGGGATGACCTCGACAGCGGCTGGTTGATCGAACCACCCCTCGATTCCGGTGCGTCGTTCTTCGGGAAAGTGCTCGACCATACCTAGCGCCGATGCGACCCACCGTGCTCGCTCTGGGGACCGCTGCCACACCTCAAGCGACGCGGCATCCGCGAATCGAAACAGCATGTGCCATTCTGGGCTCTCGGGATCGGGCCTGATCCAGCCGGAACCGAGGTAGCCAGGGGATGCGCTCAGCAAATCCTGCCCCGCCCGCGCCCAAGCGGCAACCTCCTTGGCTCGTTCAGGGTCGACGCGGCGAGTGATGGAGACGGTGATCGGTTCAGCGGGCATGACTCCATTGTGGCGGCGCTTGATGTGCGATCTGGTGTAATCTTGTCAAGTTGCCTTGGCCTCGATGGTCGGGCATCACACCGAGGGTCCATGGCGCAGCCCGGTAGCGCACCTGCATGGCATGCAGGGGGTCAGGGGTTCGAATCCCCTTGGATCCACAAATTCTTGTCCCCCGTCGGATCGCCGTATCGACGGCGCTGCGAGCGGTATCCGGCATCCCGGTATGCTTTCGTGCATGACAACGCCGTCTCCATTTCGCCGCGCGGTCGGCATCCTTCGGTTGACAGCCGGGCTTGTTCTGACCGTCGCGCTCGTGTTCCAGATCGTCGAGAAAGTCGTCAATAACGACATGGTCGCCGAGGAGTACTTCAGCTACTTCACGATCCAAGCCTCGATGGTGACGATCGTGGTACTTCTCGTCGGCGCGATCGTCGCGCTGCGGGTTAGCGTCGATTCGATGCCGTACGCGATTGCGCGCATGTCGGTCGTCACCTACTCGGTCGTGACCGCGGTCGTCTACAACGTGCTGTTGCGTGGCATCCCGGATGAAGGATTCGTGGTGTCGCCGTGGCCCGGCGAGATCATGCATGTCTGGATTACCGTGTTTCTGGTGCTCGATTGGCTGTTCGCGCCTGGTCGGCCAGCGCTGCGCTGGACTGCCCTAAGAATCGTCATCATCTACCCGCTTGCTTGGGTCGCGTTCACTCTCGTCCGGGGCGCGCTGACGGCGTGGTATCCGTATCCGTTCTTGGAGCCTGCGACCGGTTGGCTCAGCGTTGCCACCTACATCGTCGGCATTGCCGGATTCATCGTGGCTGTCGCGAGTCTCGCGATCGCGTACAGCGGGTGGCGACGACCTCATGCCGCGAAATCTATGGCGCCAGAGCCAGAGCCAGAGCGAGAGCGGGTCGTTCAGGCGACTCCACAGTGACTCACGGTTCTGGTTGACCCGAGGTTCAGCGTTTCCCCGTCGGTAGCACCCCAGCAAGGTACTTCGCGCGTTCTGCTGGGTCGCCGCCGAGGCCGATGCGATCGCTGTCTACGCGATCGTCGATCCAGTCCTGCCACGACAGGGGCAGGCTTGTGAACAATCCCAGAATGACGGCGAATCGGCGTGGCACTACGACGTGGAACCGTCCGCGGTCGAGACCGCGAAGCGTGGCCTTGCTGACGGCCGCTGCACTGATCGAGCCACTGATCGCTGGCGGGGTGATGCCAGCGCCCATCGCGGTCCGCACCATGTTCGGTGAGACAACCATGACCCGAACACCCGTGCGGCGTAGTTCGCGGCGCAAAGCAACGCTGAAGCCGATCACCGCCGCCTTCGCGCCAGAGTATGCAGCAAGGCCAGCGAGCGGCTTGATGCCGGTTGCGCTCGCCATGTTGATGATCGTCCCTTTGCCGCGAGCAAGCATGATGGGAAGAATCGCACTCGTCGCTTCGACGACCGAGCCGTAGTCGATCTGGATGATCGCCCGGGACAGTTCCACGCTCTGGTCCGAGAATCGACCGGTCGGCATTATCCCGGCGTTGTTGATCCACAGATCGATCGGGCCGAGCGTCGATTCAACGTGCGCGATGGTTGCTGCGACTAGCACGCGGTCCGTGACGTCGAGTTGCAGGGCTGTGGCGTGTTCGCCCAGCTCGCGAGCTGTCGCATCCGTCACGGCAAGGTCGAGGTCACCGATCACGACGTCGTAACCGCGGGCTATGAGGTCTTTGGCCAGTTCGCGGCCAATGCCGCGAGCGCCGCCGGTAATCACAGCGATCACCGGCTGAATCCTTCTGGCGTTGCGGTTACCGGTACGTGAAAGGTGTCTGCCATGCGCCGACTCTAGACCCTCGCACCACCCGCCTTTTATAAACCAGGCCCGACGATAGGGTTCCACGCCGCGTCATAGACTGGGCGGATGGCTGTGTCGTCGATCCTCCGGGCTTAACAAGTGCCATCGGTGTATTCGGGCATCGGCACGATCGCAGAACTCTTCACGTGGGTGGGGTTCGGCGTTGGTGCGCTACTCCTCGTCGGGTATCTCTTGGCACGGGCCGCCCGCGCTGGCTGGGTTGCCACTGACGCCGTCGTCGTCGCAGATGGGGTCGAGCGCCGCTTGCGATGGCTTAGCGACGATCGTGAACTGTTTGAGCGTCTTGTCGAACCGGAAGAGCGGGCCTTGATCGGCGACAAGGATCATTGCGAGATTTGGTACTCGCGATTCTCGCCGTGGAAAAGCCGTCTAACGGCCGACCATCGCGCGGTGCGAGCACTTGGCATCCTTACGATCGTGTTTGCCGCGCTCGGGGTGCTCGCCTCCGTAGGATCGATTGTGCTGCTATTTCTTGAGGGCTGATGCACGAGCGGCACGATTGCGAACGGCGGTCTTGAACCGCTCACTGTCTGGCACGCGTGCAAGCGTTGAGCCAACGATGATGGTGATGAGCACATACGCGGCTGCCAGCGGGGCCAATGTCGGTTCGATTCCCGCGCCGACCGCGAGGCCGGCGATCACGATCGAGAACTCGCCGCGTGAAGTGAGGGTGAGGCCGGTGCGCCACCGGCCTGCGACTCCGATGCCTGCGCGCTTGGCAGCCAGATAGCCGGACAGCGTCTTCGTCGCAATAGTCACAATGGCCAGAAGCGCTGCCGGGATGAGTACCGGCACGATGTCGGCGGGATTGGTGGAGATACCGAAGAAGACGAAGAAGATCGCTGCAAAGAAGTCCCGAAGCGGTGTGAGCACTCGCTCGGCCTCATGAGCGACCTGGCCAGCAAATGCAATTCCGACCAGAAATGCGCCGACCGCGGCTGAAACATTCACCGCTTCGGCGAGGCCCGCTACGAGCATGGTGAGTCCAAGCACACCAAGCAAGAACGCCTCCGCCTGCTGGGTCGAGAAGACTCGTGAGACGAGCCCACCGTAGCGCAGCGCCAGAAACAGGATGAGTGTGACAACCCCGACGGCGATCACGACGGTCGTCGCGCCCTGCAACAACCCTGCCCCAATCACGAGCGCCGAGAGCACTGGCAGATAGAACGCCATCGCGAGATCTTCGATCACCAGAATGGAAAGAACGACCGGAGTTTCGCGGTTGCTTAAGCGCCCGAGATCGCGCAGCAGCTTCGCTACAACGCCAGAGGATGAAACCCAAGTGATGCCAGCAAGTGCGACTGCGGCTACCGGGCCCCAGCCAAGCAGCAACGCAACCGCAGCGCCGGGGATCGCATTGAAGGCGGCGTCGAGAATCCCTGCCATCCGCGAGGTCTTGAGGCTAGTTACGAGTTCATCCGCCGAGTACTCGAGCCCCAGCATCGCCAATAGCAGTACGACTCCGATCTCGGAACCGACCTCGAGAAACTCGTAACTGGCCTCCAGCGGCACAAAGCCACCCTCGCCAACCAACAGGCCAGCGACCAGGTAAAACGGGATCGGCGATATGCCAAATCGGCTTGCGATTCGCCCCACAATGCTGAGTACGAGGAGGAGGGCTCCGACCTCTATCAGCAGCACCGTGGTGTCGTGCAAGGGCGGCGCCTAGCTTGGTCCGCGGTCGATGAGTGTTGCCAGCAAGTCGAGACCCTTGCGCATACCCACCGCAACGAGCACGTCTCCGTGCTCAAGCACCGTCTCAGGGCCTGGCGATGGGATGATGCCTTCGCCGCGGGCGATGGCGACGATCGATGAACCGGTGAGCGTTCGTGCCTTCGTGTCACCCATCGGGTGTCCGACAAACGGCGACTCGAGTGGAACGGTGATTTCCTCGGTGAATAGGCCGTTCGTGCTGGATCCGAGCGCCCTGAGTCGACTGAGGGTGACTGATGCGCCGAGCAACTCCGCGAGCGCCGCGGCCTCATCGTCAGTGAGCGGAATTGACGCTGAGCACGAGTCAGGGTCATCAACGTCAAAGAGTGCGAGGTCGCGTTCACCAGAGCGGTGCGAAACGACGCTGAGGCGGCGCCCCTCGGCCGTTACAACATCCGTTCGAACCCCGAGGCCAGGAAGGTCGACACGTTCGATTCTTAAGCCCACGGCTCAACGGTATCAGTCACGCGAACGCGAAGCGGTGTGTTCGCTTTAGGCGGCAACCGGAGCCGCAACGCCGTACTTCTTCATTGAGGTCTCAACGATCGTAAGACCTTCCAGTCCGGGCATTCGCGAGATGTGCTCGTCGAGTTTGCGAATCTCGCGAAGACCCTCTTCGCCCGAGAAGATGTGCTTCATCACGTGGGTGACCTCCGCGGGCTCCATGACACTGGAACCGACCGGACCCCACGCATTCTTGAGTGCAAAGCGAGCAAGCACTTGGGCCTTTTTGCTGTTGGCGAGGCGCTCGCGCGCTTGAGTTGCGTAGAACGCGACGTGGCGTGCTTCCTGCTTGGCGATCCTCTGCAGCAGCACGGCAAGCACAGGGTGCTTCTCGAGGTCGGCGAGGCGATTGTAGGCAGCCACAGCCGACCATTCGTTCGCTGCCCCCCAGATCATGTGCACCGCAATGAAATCCTTGCCGACGATATTGCCCAAGAGGGACTGCTTGATAGGGTCGAGGCGGTCTTTCCAGCCGAGCTTGAGGCGCGTCGCCTTGAGTTGGTCAAAGTCGACAGTAATGCCGTGGGCGCCCAGCACGGCGGCAAGGGCCTCACCGTGCCAAAACTCCTCACGATTCCACATCGTCATGAACGCACTGACGTCGGCCTCTTTGTGAGACGGGGTCACGAGTAAATCTCGCAAGTAACAGACGGTGTGGTATTCGATGTCGCACATGTAGCGGAGACTCCGCAGGGTGGCTTCGGGGAGCGGGTTGGTTCGGAAGTCGTCGAAGTCGAGATCTGACCAGTTCACCTGTACGGAAGTGTTGGTATAGCGATCGATATCAAATGCCATGGGATGCTTCGGGCCCGCCCTATGACGCTTGCCCGACTCCTTCCGTACTGGTGGACGAGGTGGCAGGGGACGAGTCGTCCCCTGCCGTGCGTTCGGTGGACGCGACGGCTGCTTTCCGCTTCCAGTCAAGCACGTTCCAGTGCTTTTCACGGGCATGTCGATACAGGTTGAGGTCCGGATTCACCGCGTGCGGATGTCCGAGCAGCTGTAGCCAAACCAGGTCAGCATGCGAATCACCGTACCCGTATGAGTTGGCGAGATCGAAGCCGTTCTTCATGGCGTAGTGACGCAACCACGCCGCTCTTGCTTCATCTACGAGCGGCGGGTCCGCGAGGAATCCCGTCAGAATGCCGTCGCGCTCGTGCATCTTGCCAGCAATCACCTCGTCAAAGTACGGAACGAACGGTTGAACCATGAGGTCGATGGTTCCCGTCACCAGAATCGTGCGGTGACCGGCATCCCGGTGCTCCTGCACTCTTCTCAACGCTTCTGGCAGTGACCGGCGCATGACGGCGCGGCCGAAACTACCGCGTACGAGTCGCTCGATCTCACTGACTTTGAAGCCTTCGTATCGACGCATAAAGGTGCGGATGAACTCGCCGCGATCACGACGCTCTGCCCGCAGATACTTGGGTAGCGAGTAGGTGAAGTTCGCAAGATCGTGCGCAACTCTGCGTCGCGGAACGCTACCAGCCCAAAGCAGCAGGTACTGCTGCACGAGGTTGGACTGAAGGACGGTTCCTTCGAGGTCGAAGATCGCCACGACATCCGATCTCGCTGGCAGCATGCGGGTCGAGCGAGACTTTGCGGCCGGTCGCTTGCCGAAAGCCCTGGTCAGGGTGGTGACGGCCGGAAAGTGGATCTCGTGAAAGTAGCGCTCCCAGTCAATGTCATTGACGTCAAAGCCCTCGGTTTGCTGGATCTTCTTTGGCAGGCTCGCAAGCAGCGCCCGGGTGTTGGTGTCGTCGAAGATGATTTCGGTTTGAACGTAGGCCCGGTAAAGCTCGGTGAAAGCCCGCAACTGGCCTAGCTGGTGCTGACCGCGAGTCACAGTATCGAGCCACTTGCGCGTGCGAGGAGTCGCCGGGAGTCGCTCGATCATTCGCTCGGCTCGCTCAGCCTTGTGCTCACGCTTGGACAGGGCCTGTTCGACTTTTTGTCCACCGGGGAACCGCCAGAGCGGCACCTCGATGTCGCCATTGTCGTCCGGAAGCGGGTTAGCCGTGAAGTAGGCGTTGACGTTCTCGTACATACGATGGAATGGCAGGGGGTTGGTCGCTCCTGAACTGACCTGGAAGTACTGGGTTTCGCGAGGCTTTGCAGGACGGGCGGCTACGGCGAGCACGGCGTTGACCACAAAATCGACGGGTATCACGTCGAGTACGGAATCTGGCAACCCGGGGAAGTCTGGTAGTTGGCCTCGCCCGTAGGCAATGATGAGCGGATCTGCGACTTTGAAGCCGTCAATCCATCCTGGGTATGGGTGCCGCAATGCGCTCTCAATGATCGAAGGACGCACAATCGACAAGCGGTGCCCGCTGTCAGCCCAGAGTTCTTCGGCGGCGCGCTCTGCGAAGGCTTTGGTAAGCGTGTAGACGTCGGTCCATCCGAGGCTTTCGGCGCGCGTGCGCCCATAGTCGACGAGTCGTTCACGGACCCACTCTGCGCGGGCGGTCTCTGCGAATTGTGCGACCGCCTGTGGTCCCGTCTTTCCGTGCCGCGCGCGCGCCGTCGTCAGATGGGCACGCAGCGCTTCAGGCTGACGTGACTCGAGCTCGACGCGCTCGCGCGCTGACTTTGCCGCATCGTATTCTGCGCGCCAATCGACCGAGTGGGTCAGCGCCGCCTCTGGAACGATTCCCTTGCGGATTCCGCCAACGTATGCCGTGGAAATGTGCACAACGTGCGGGGTGCTGCCGCTGGCCAAGAGTGCGCCGTACACGCCGTATGCACCACCAACATTGGTGTCAAATGCTTCATCAATCGGGGGGTCGAATGACACGGTCGACGCGCTGTGGAGAACAACATCGATGTCGTCCGGTAGTTCACCGACCTGGCCCAAACTGCCCTCGTGCGCACGAACGCGTGCGTCGAACTGAGCCCGGGCTTCGTCTTGACCGACCGTTTCGATCCACTTCTTGAAGACCGGCTTGCGCAGCAGGTTGCTCAGTCGTGCCTGCCCAGTCTGGTTGCCCTTTCCGCGCACGAGTACCGTCATGCGGGTGTCGGGATGGCTCGACAGCAGTCGCTCAAGGATCGCCTGACCGACGAATCCGGTGCCGCCGGTGAGAAAGATGTGTTCGTTGGTCAGCGTGCGCGTCGCGGCCGTGCGAGTTGTGGTGTTCACAGTCGGGCAGCTTTCTGGAGGATCGAGAGGCCGCTTTGGCCGGGAAGATTGTCGACTCGCGCATCGAGTTCGGCGATGATCTCGGGTGCCGAGCCGAAGGCGTGACGGAAGAAGTTGTCAGTTTCGTTTCGCGGTTCCGCCTTGGCGCCGATCGGCCATGGGGTCTTCGCAAGACGTCTGCGAGTCAGGCGAGCAGCGCGCGGCGACTCGGCAAGTCGATAACGAGCTTGCGGTTCGAAGAAACTCAATTGCCTGCGCTTGAGGCTGAGCAGGTGCTCGACAGTCTCAGTCAGTTGCTGGTTTCCTTCGATAGAGCTGATCCTGGCGTACGCGGCTTGAGTAAGCCATTCGTCAACGGTACCGAGCGTCATGTGCAGCGCAATCATCGGAACTCCGACAATGTTGGCGTAGACAGCTTCGCGAATGGTCCGCTCGGTTGGCGTTCTGAACGGTGCGCGGTCCGGCTCAGTTCCCTCCGGTGCGTTCGCGAGTGCGATTTGCTCGAGAGCGTCAGCGATCCAGAACTTTTCGTACGCCCAGGTCGTCAGGAAGGCGGTTATGCGAGCATCTTTGTGGGTCGCCGTGACAAGAACGCTCCGCAAGTGCGTCATGGTCGCGCGTTCAACAATCTGCAGGTACCGCAGTGCCCGCAGAGTCTCTTGGCTGAGCGGGTTAGTCCGGTAGCTAGCAAGATTGAGTTTGTCGCGATGGCTTCCAGCGGCCGTGTGTGCAAACTCCCGAACATCAAAGTCTGGGGCCGGGTAGTTACTGCGGTCGATGGGTGCCTTGGTGTACTCAGGCAATCGCATGACCTCCGAAAAGCGTGGAATATACAAGCCAAGTCTAGCCAACTGTCGCTACGGTGCCCGTAGCGTAATGTATCAGCCATGGCAACGGCTCTCATCACGGGCGGCACCTCCGGAATCGGAGCCGCGTTCGCCTCTGCCCTCGCCGCTCGCGGGTACTCACTTGTGCTCGTTGCCCGAAATGAGGAACGGCTAGCTAGTTCAGCGGCCGCCCTCCATGCCGCGACCGGCATAGCTGTCGAGACGATGGCTGCCGACCTTGGTGATCGCGCCGACGTCGACCGTGTCGCCGCGCGCCTTGAGGAAATTGAGCGGCCAATCGAGCTCTTGATTAATTGCGCCGGCTTTGGTGTTCGATCGAAGCTCGTCGACGAACTTGAGGTGCACGAGAAAGCTTTTGCGGTCATGGCGCACGCCATCATGATTCTGAGCGGTGCAGCCGCACGGGCCATGAGCCACCGTGGCGCCGGTGCGATCATCAACGTTTCAAGCCTGCAATCGTTGTTGACCACGGGGTCGTATGCCGCGATTAAGGCGTGGGTCACGTCGTATACCCAGGCTCTTGCCATCGAGCTGCGCCCGGAGGGAGTTCGGGTTACGGCGGTGCTGCCCGGGTGGGTTCGCACCGAGTGGCACGAGCGTGCTGGAGTTGAGCGTGGCTCGCTGCCGGCCTGGCTCTGGGTTGAGCCAGAGCTGGTCGTACGAGTCGCGCTTCGCGACTCTGCGCGTGGGCGAGTTGTGAGCATACCCAGCGTTCGTTACCGCGTCATCGGTTGGTTTGTTCGACACCTCCCAATGCCGACAGTTCGATTCGTCTCAGCTCGGCTGAGTTCATCACGACATTCCACGAAGCCATCCTTGTCCGATGGCTCAGCCACCCCCAGCGTCGGCGGCGGCTCCGAACTAGCTCCCATGAAGAAGGAACAAAGCTAATGGTGAAATCCCGCGACCGATTCGACTCCCCGGGCATCGCAACCGTGCGTTTCGTCGCCCAGCGCGGCATGCTCAAGCCGCTCGTCTGGTCGCTTGTGCGGGTCTCGGTTCACGGAACCGAGCGCATTGCAAGCCTTGACGCCCCGTTTATCGTCGTTGCAAACCATTCAAGCCACCTTGATGCCCCGCTCATCATCGGCTCGCTTCCCCGGTCGAAAGCTCGATATCTCGCGGCCGGCGCCGCTGCCGATTACTTCTTCGATGTTCGGTGGCGCAAGTGGCTAACGACCCTGTTCTTCAATGCATTCGCGATTGAGCGACAGGGTGAGGGCAAGCGCGCTGGGGCATCCAAATCACTGCTTGAGCGAGGCGTGCCGCTATTGATCTTCCCGGAAGGTGGACGCACCCAGACCGGCGAGATGGGGCGATTCAAACCCGGCGCAGCCGCGCTTTCCATGGCGACCGGCGCGCCTTGCTTGCCGATCGCGATTGTCGGCGCGAGCTTCGCGATGCCACGGGGTGTCAGTTGGCCGCGGCGCGGGCGACACCCGATCGCGGTGGTGTTCGGCGATCCGCTACGGTCAGCCGAGGGCGAGAGTGCCGAAGAGTTTTCACAGCGAGTTGAGGATGTCGTTCGGCAGCTTCACGATTCAATGCCTCTGCCCGGCGTGACGGTGGCTGCTCAGAAGGGAATGCGATGACCGATGTCAAGCACATGAAGTGGTGGGGCTGGGGAATCGACGGCGTTGGCTTCCACCATGAAGACAAGCCCGGTTTCGCTCCCTTTGTGCTGAAGGCCGTCGGTCTCGACTTAGGCACCGCAGAGCGAGCCAGCGAACCAGCATTCGCCGACCTGAAGGTGCCTGCGTCAATTGCAGAACCAGCGTTCATTGCCAGTCTTGCCTCGATAGTCGGCGAAGACCACGTCTCGACTGACGACAAGCTGCGTGTCATCCACACCTACGGCAAGAGCCTTCGCGATCTCGTACGCATTCGCAACAATTGGATCGAACGCTCGCCGGATGTCGTGGTGTACCCGGCCAATGAGGCAGAGGTGCAAGGGGTCGTGGATGCCGCGGTCGCAGCGAATGCCGTCATCATCCCGTTCGGCGGCGGCAGCAACATCGCTTCGAGCCTTGAACCGTTGCCAACCGAGACCAGACCGGTCGTTTCGCTTGACCTTGGTCGGCTGCGCGAAGTCGTCGCAATCGACAAGGACTCCGGGCTCGCTCGCATCCAAGCTGGGTCTCAAGGACCGGATCTTGAGGCTCAACTGAACGCCAAGGGCTGGACGATTGGGCACTTTCCAGACAGCTTCACGCACTCGACGGTTGGCGGCTGGGTCGCCACTCGCTCGTCGGGAATGCAGTCAGATAAGTACGGTGACATCGCTGACATCGCTCGAGGTCTGCGGGTGGTCCGGCCGGGGGGAGTGCTCGTCCTGCACGCCCTACCAAGCACCTCGAGCGGGCCGAGCCTGCGTGAAATGATTCTCGGCAGCGAAGGCAAGCTCGGTGTCATCACCGAAGTGACGGTTCAGGTGCACAGAATCCCGGCCAAGCGCGATGTGTTTGCCTACTTCTTCCCGAACTGGAAGTCGGGTATCGCCGCGATGCAAGAGATCGCAGAATCGGATGCTGCGCCATCGATCACACGAATCTCCGACGCCAAAGAGACGGGGTTCTCACTGGCGACCAGCAAGGACCGCAAAGGCCTCGACAAGTTCATTGCGGGAAAAGTGCTCCCTGGCATCATGAAGTCCAAGGGCTGGACTCTCGAGGACATCTGTCTGTCCTTCATCGGCTACGAGGGCAGTGTCTCGCACGCCAAACTGCAGAAGAAGCTCGTCGACGCAATCGTCAAGAAGCACGGCGGGTTCGGCGTTGGCAGGGGCCCTGGCATCCTCTATGACCAGAAGAAGTTCGACACACCATACTTGCGAGACTTCTTGCTCGACATGGGCGCTGCCGGCGATGTTTCCGAGACGGCGGCGCCGTGGTCGAGGCTCGTTGACCTACACGCGAACGTGCACGCAGCCGCACAGAAGGCCTACGACTCGATCGGCACTCAGGGCTGGATCATGTCGCACATGTCGCACTCGTACCACTCCGGCGCGTGTCTGTACTTCACCTTCGCCTTCGTTTTCGGGGATGACCCGATCGGCGAATACAACACCGTCAAGAGTGCGATTCAGCAGGCCTTTGTCGACAATGGCGGCACGATTTCGCACCACCACGGTGTCGGGCTCGAACACTCACCGTGGCTCAGCGAAGACGTCTCGCCGGAAGGCGTGAAGGTGCTGGCAGGACTGTTCTCGAGTGCAGACCCGATGAACAACTTCAATCCTGGGAAGGTGCTGCCGAGCTAAGCGCCGGCCACAGCACAGCGAGCACTGACTCGACCCAGGCATCATCGGTCGGGCGGTCCCGGATCATCTCTGCGACGACGACGCCGAGGAGGAGGCTGATGACGAGTTCGATATCAAGGTCCTGTCTCAATTCACCGGCGAGCGCGCGTTCGCGAAGATCCTCACGAAACGGTCGCGTCGTGGTGCGGATCATGCTCAGCAAGAGCTCGGTGAAGTCCGGGTCAGCGTTCGCGATCACGGCGGCGACAGTTCCGCGGCCAACCACATCGTCAATCGTGTCGCGCGCGTGGCGCAGTACCCAGCGAAGCGTGTCCTTGGCGGAGAGCCCGGATGGCATCGGCACGGCCGTTGCTGCCGACCCGACCGCCGCGGCGAGGAGGGCCTCACGGTTGCTGAAACGACGATAGATCGTCGTCTTGGCCACCCCGGATGCCGCAGCGACCGACTCGACGCTGACCGCCAGCGGGCCGCGGGTTCTGAGAATGCCGAGCGCCGCAGCGGAGATTCGGTCATCGACGCCAGCGCCCGCCACACTGCCTCCCAAGTTGGACCGGACCAAACTTCACTCAACATCGTAGTTGTCGAGGCGGGAACGATTCAGTCCGGGAGGTCCCGAAAGTCCAGTCGCCGCTCGACGACATCACGAGCCACCTCACGGATCGGACGCTGCGCTGCGAAGGCATATGCCCGCAATTGAGCGAATGCCTCTGCTGCGCTGAGACTCAGTTGTACGAGAAGTATTCCGGTGGCCTGATGCACTTCGCGTCGTATGGCGGGTTCAGAAGAGCGCGGTGAGTCAACGTCAGCCTGCGCGGTTCGCATCGCGTCACTTACGGCGGGGATGGTTGCTCGCTTCGTGAGCCGTGCGGCGAGCTGCAATGCCGCAGGGTCAAGCGCACCCGCCGTCGACCGATACAGGCCGACCACTCCAACAGCGACGGCGCCGACGAGCATGGGGAAGGCGAAGAGCGCCCCCACCGGGAGGGACAGCAGTGCCTGACCAAACAGCATGGATGCGACCGGGGTTGCGCCGCCTACATCAGGGTGCAACACGGGCACGGCCCGTTGAAAGGCGTCCCACTGCGGGCCTTCGCCAAGTTCGAACTGCAACTCATCCAAGCGTGCTGCGGTCGGATCGCTACTGCAGATCGTCGATTGGCGTCCATGCGTGTCAAACACCGAGATCGAAGCACCCGTGATCGGAAGTTGCTCAACGAACGGACTGCACAGGCTCGCGCGACGTTGTCCTACGTCCTGCGCTGCGACATCCACGATCTTGGTGCTCTCGAATTGGCTGAGCCGGCGAGACACCCCGGTGTTCCGTGGCGTGGGAGTCAGTGTACGCCTCGCGCCACGCTCCAATTGTGAGCGGTACACTTCGACTACATCACCCGCGTTTCCAGCGGACCGCGATTCATGCACCGGGTTTGCGAATTGAGTTCCGCAGACCAGGGGATCGGACTCGACATGGCTACGATGCCTCGAGAACAGCGCATCAACGAGGCGTTCGTCACTCTTGCTGACACGCTGATCGCAGACTACGACGTCATTGACATGCTCCACACGCTGGTCGAGGTGTGTGTCAATTTGCTCGAAGTCGACGCAGGGGGATTGCTCCTCGCCGACGAAAATTCGGAGCTGCAACTCGTTGCCTCCACGAGCGAACAGGTCGGTCTCGTCGAGGTCATGCAGCTGGACGCGGGAATCGGACCGTGTGTTGAGTGCTACCGCACCGGCCGAGAGCTATCGGTGAGCGATATTGATGCCGAGCGGGCCCGTTGGCCTGAGTTCAGCGCGGCCGCTCACTCTCAAGGGTTTCGGGCTGTGCATGCGACGCCGCTACGCCTGCGGGGTCAGGTGCTCGGTGCCATGAACCTCTTTAGCACCAGACCGGGCTCCCTGAATGATCCGGACATCCGCGTCGCACAGGCGCTCGCGGACGTCGCAACCATCAGCATCCTGCAGGAGCGCACCGCTCGCGAGAGCACCATCGTCACCGAGCAGCTTCAGCGCGCGCTCGAATCGCGCGTGCTCATCGAGCAGGCGAAGGGCGTGCTCGCGGCGATGGGAATGACCGACGTTGACGAAGCCTTCGTCGCACTTCGCAATTACGCTCGGCGCAACAACTTGTCGTTGCGAACCGTTGCAGAAGGCGTCACGAACCGCACGATCGACGTGCTCGGGGATGCTGTGCGAGTTCGGTCTGGCAAGACTGCCTGATTTGGAGTCGACCCGATCTGGCGCGAACCAGGCGGCTCGGCCCGTAGGATAGAGGCAGTTACTCAAGACCCCGGTAGCGGACCCCACGTTCGTATTCTGTCCGGAGGCACTGATGTCATTGCTCAAATCCAGCGAAAGCGCCCCTTCGCATTCGGGACTGCAGCCGGTATTGCCGGCGGAATTACAGGCGCCTTCGTCTCCAGCAGGTGCTGGCCTTGGTCCAGCGGTAGACGAATGGCAGCCTGTTGCGGCGCTCCGGTCCCCTCCTCAGGAGGCCATGGCCTCGACCTTCGTCGACGTTGTGCGCAACTGGGTCGGTAGCATCCACCCACCGAAACGGCGCGGTCAGTAGTAGCACAGCAGCGATCGGGGGTGTACAGTAGCGGTCGGTTCTGAAAGTTTGCCGCAAATTACGGTCGATCAGAAAGCAGGGGGCCTGTGTCTGTATCAATTCAACGCCGCTGGGCGACGCTAACCATCACCGTCGTTAGCGCGGGAGCGCTCGTCATCGCGGGGGCCAGTCCAGCATCCGCAGCATCGATCGGGCTGGGCGAAGCGACGAGCTTCTCTGTGCTGGCTGGGCAAACTGTCACCAACACAGGCAGCTCAGTGATTAGCGGGAATCTCGGCGTGTCACCTGGCTCGGCCGTGACCGGCTTCCCACCGGGAAGCGTGACGCCCCCATCTGCGATCTTTACCGAGGCGGCAGCAGCAAGCCCGAAGGATGATCTGACGAACGCATACCTCGTCGCTGCAGGACTCCCCGGTGCCACTCCACTAGTCGTCGAGCTCGGCGGACTGACACTATCGCCAGGGGTCTACAGCGGGGGTACATTTGAAATCAACCAAGGCGCGGGCGAGCTTGTGCTCGACGGTGGGGGGAACACAAACGCGGAGTGGGTATTTCAGATTTCGTCAACCCTGATCACGTTCGCCAACAGCCGCGTACGGTTGCAAGACGGGGCGAGCCCGTGCAACGTGTTCTGGCAGGTCGGCAGTTCGGCGACGCTCGGAACCGACTCATTCATGGTCGGCACGGTGATGGCGCTCACGGACATCGAAGCGACCACTGGGGCGAGCGTCACCGGGCGCCTCCTCGCGCGCAACGCCGCTGTGACGCTGGACACCAACACGATCACCACTCCGGCAGCCTGCATCGAAGCGTCGAGCTTCAGCGGACCGGGTGGCGTTCCGCTGGGTCTCCCAGACACCGGCATCGAGCTGCCGTGGGCGGTACTGACGCTCAGTCTTGTTGCGATCCTTGTTGGGGCGACTGGTGTCGTACTCGGGGCGACGCGGCGGCGGGCGGCACGGCCTTAGCGAGCAACACGTCGGCGGTGGGCACGGTTTCGAGACCCCGCTTGGTCTCGATGACAGCCGTGACCTCGTTGAGCTGTCGGAGTATGCCCAGCGCGTCGGTCGCGCGTCCGTCAGGCAGTCGGTAGCGCACGACAACACGCGTGCCGAGTTCGAACACTCGGAGGTCCATCACCAGTTGCTCGGTCGGTAGTCCTTGAGGAATACGCCGAAGACATCTTCGCCGGTCTCGCCCCGAACGATCGGGTCGTAGACCCGCGCCGCGCCGTCGACGAGGTCAAGCGGGGCGTGAAAGCCCTCCTCGGCGAGCCGCACCTTGGTCGGGTGCGGGCGCTCATCGGTGATCCAGCCAGTGTCGACGCTCGTCATGAGAATGCAATCGGTTTCGAACATTTCACGCGCGCTCGTGCGGGTGAGCATGTTGACTGCGGCTTTCGCCATGTTGGTGTGTGGATGGCCGGGCCCCTTGTACCCGCGCCCGAAAACACCCTCCATGGCTGACACGTTCACGACGTACTTGCGGCGCGCGCTCGACGAGGCCATCGCTGGTCGAAGCTTCGAGATGAGGATGAACGGGGCGGTCGTGTTCGCGAGCTGCACTTCCAGCATCTCCAGCGGATCGACCTCGTGCACGGCTTGCGTCCACGAGTTCACGTCGTCGAGATCGGGCAGCAGGCCGCCGGCGTCGATCGCGGTGCCGGCGGCGAGGCGCTCAAGAGACGAGTTTCCGGCGCCCATCGCTTGCTCGGTAAGTTCGTCCGCGCGTTCGGCCGCGGCCGCGAGGATGGGATGCGCCGCGAGCGATCGATCGAGCGCGAGCGGGTGTTGGTCGTTGGTGTGGCCAAAAGTGACCAGCTCTGGCAGCGGTCCATCCGGCAGAGGAGCGAGCTCGGCATCTACCAGCGGCTGGTACGCCCCCGGCGAGCGCCGCACGGTTTGGGTCGCGTTGTTGATGAGAATGTCCAGCGGGCCGGCGGCAGCCACATCCTCCGCAAGCCCAATCACTTGGGCCGGGTCGCGCAAGTCGATGCCGACGACCTTAAGGCGTTCGATCCACTCTGGGGAGTCTGGCAGGCTCGTAAAGCGGCGCACCGCATCCCGAGGGAAACGCGTTGTGATCGTCGTGTGGGCGCCATCCCGCAGCAACCGCAGCGCGATGTACATGCCGATCTTGGCGCGCCCACCGGTCAGCAACGCTCGCTTGCCTCTGAGGTCGGTGCGCGCATCCCGTTTCGCGTGGCTCATCGCGGCGCAGTCTGGGCAGAGCTGGTGGTAGAACGCGTCGACGAGCGTGTACGGCACTTTGCAGATGTAGCAGGCGCGCGCCTTGATGAGGGTGCCAGCGTTCGAGGCTGCCGTCACCGTTGAGATCGGGATGCCGCGCGTCTCGTCGTCGATCCGATCCGGCGCACCCGTGGCTGTTGCGGCAATCACGCTACGATCCGCGTCGGCAATACCGGCCCGCTTCTCGAGCCGCCGCTCCTTCTTGACCGCCTTGAACATCTTCGCGGTTGCCTGGCGCACGGTGACGAAGTCCGGATGCTCTTGGTCGATGTCGGCGAGCTGGGCGAGCACCTTGAGTGTTGTCTGCAGTTCGGTGGGATCGATGGTCACACAAAATTGTAGGCGTGACCGGGGAGAGTGGCATGCTTGGCCGGTGGTTGCTACCGTTCTGCTCTCGCTCCTAGCCAGCGTGATGTACGGGGTGTCCGACTTCGCGGGCGTCGTCGGAGCACGCCGCCTTCGGATCATTCCCGCGACGGGGTTGACTAACGTGTTCGCATTCGTTGCGATCGTGCTCGCTCTTCCGTTCGTTGGTGGGGTGTGGTCGCAGGGCTCGATAATGTGGGGTGCGATCGCAGGGGTCGCGGCGGTCGCTGGCTTCATCACGTTCTATGCCGCCCTGGCCGCGGGACCAATCAGTCTCGCCGCTCCGTTCATCGCCGTGGTCAGTTCACTCGTGCCGGTCGCGATCGCGCTCGGG
>JBGSTT010000214.1:0-2505 GCA_041736385.1 Rhodoglobus sp.
CTTCCCGGTGAGGTCGAACTGGTTGATCGGGTCGGCGGGGTAGTCGTAGCTGTTAGTCACCCCACCCTCGACCGGGTCGACGGACAGGAACCGACCCAACGCCGGAACATACTGTCGCACCCCCATCTGGATCGTCGCGACACTGCCTTGGTGTTCGTAGAGTTTCTGGTGCGCTCCGACGAAGCCGTGGTCGGCATCCCCCGGCAGATTGTTCGGCACCGCGTCATCCGCCGTGGCGGTGCCGATCGCACCCGTGACCGGGTCGATGGGTTGCCCGAACGGGTCATACGCAAACCGGCCCGTGCGCAGACCGGTCTGGTCGGCGGTGAGAATCACATCTCCATGCAGATTCGGGTACGACCACACCTGGGTGCTGTCCGCCTTCAGGGCCACCTGCACCCCGCCCGGCAGGGACACGGTGCGCTGGACGAGGGTGCCCGCCCCATCCAACACCGCACTGACCGCACCACCGGAGGTATACCGGAATGTGGAGTCGTTCGCGGTGCCGGGAGCATCGGTCGTCCGCGAGATCACGCGCCCGGACGCATCCCGGGTGTAGGCGATCACCGTGCCATCGGTGAGGGTGGTGGACAGGTGCCGGTCAGCCACGTCATAGGTCATCGACTGATCCGCCAGACGGGTGGTGTTGCCGTGGTGCTCATATTCGCTGTCTTCCCGAATCGCTTGAGTCAGGTGACCCGCCGTTTCGTAGGTGCTATCCCAGATTTCGGTGACGGGGCCCGCGGCGAGCGTATCGCGAAGGATCCGAAGCGACTTGCACTGCACTTCAACGTCCATAGTTATCCGCATGGATCGGATGTGACAGTTCCGTCGCCCCTCACCCATTGCCCGGATCGAACGGCTTGCAGAATCGCCTGAGTAAAGTTGATGACGCTTCCCCGGGTTTTCGGCCTATCGTTTTCGTCGACCCCATCGAGAAACACCGCAACATCAGTACCACTTTCGATTGGCGGAATCTCGTCGACCTTGGGCACTAGGTCGTCGACTGATATCTTGAGAGGGCGGTCTGCGTTAGCTGCCCAATCGACGCGATCCTCAAACACCACCACGTAGTCATCATCGCCCGTCGCACGCCAACTTATCCGAGCTGTCGAGACCTCGAACGGTTCACACGAGATTAGCGACACGCTTTCTTCGGAAAAGCTCACGTAAACATCACGAGGCTCTACGCTCACTGGCAGAAACGCTGTGCATCCGGATAATCCAAGACTCAGCGCGGCGGCACCGCCAACGACAAGGGTACGTTTCAGCACTTATAGCCTCCGTCCCCAAGGCTGGCCCAAATTTCGAACACGTTAGCGCACCAGTAGGTACCTGTCGTGAGGCTAGAGAAGCCGTTCGCTCCTGCATACGCGAGCGGGAACGCGACCGGGCCGAGAAGGGCCCACTGACTTGAGTGGGCCTCCTCGTGGCGAAGGAGAGATGAGTTCTCCATTACGTCTTGCAGTGGCTGATCTGTAACGAAGACATTACCGAAGACCGTGCCTCCTCCCAATTGCCAGTTCTTCGCTCCAGCACACACCATCAGGCCGCCTCCGGTCACCCCATTGCACTTCGCGCCCGATTGCGCGGCGACCGCCATCCCAACCGCGCTCGCGGGCCCGTTCATGAGTGCGCGCAACGTTACGCCTCCCGCGACGATCGAGTTCTGCGCAGACTTTGTCGCCCCCCGCACCCTTGCGTCAAGGTCGGCAAGCACCCCGCACCCCGCCAAGTAACTCGGGCATCCTGCGACCCGCTTGACAGTGCGCGGAGCCTTGAACAATTTTCTTGCTGCTTCGCCCGTTAGATCCACTTGGTTGATGGGGTCGGCGGGGTAATCGTAGCTGTTGGTCACCCCACCCTCGATCGGGTCGACGGACAGGAACCGACCCAACGCGGGCACATACTGTCGCACCCCCATCTGGATCGTCGCCACACTGCCTTGGTGTTCATAGAGTTTCTGGTGTTGTCCGACGAAGCCGTGGTCGGCATCCCCCGGCAGGTTGTTCGGCACCGCATCATCCGCCGTCGGAGTGCCGATCGCACCCGTGACCGGGTCGATCGGTTGCCCGAACGGGTCATACGCAAACCGGCCCGTACGCAAGCCCGTCTGGTCGGCGGTGAGGATCACATCCCCATGCAGATTCGGGTACGACCACACCTGGGTGCTGTCCGCCTTGAGGGCCACCTGCACCCCACCCGGCAGGGATACGGTGCGTTGCAGGAGGGTGCCCGCGCCATCCAACACCGCACTGACCGCACCACCGGACGTATACCGGAAGGTGCTGTCGTCGGCGGTGCCGGGAGCATCGGTGGTGCGCGAAATCACCCGACCGGAGGCATCCCGGGCATAGGTGATCACCGTCCCATCGCTGAGGGTCGTGGACAGGTGCCGGTCCGCCACGTCATACGTCATCGACTGATCCGCCAGACGAGTGGTGTTGCCGTGACCGTCATAGGTGAGCGTCGGCGTCGTGCCCGTCGTTGACAGGGCCGTGCCCA
>JBGSTT010000224.1:0-3077 GCA_041736385.1 Rhodoglobus sp.
ATGGTGTTTGAACTCGGAATTGAACGGGCGACCGCCGAAAACAACCGGCATGGTGGCATCCAGTGCCGCGAAGAATTCATCACCCGAGTGGTGCGAGACCACGATGGCGCCGTCCACGTTGCCGCCCATCAGATACCGGATCGTCTTCTCTGACGGGGTAGCAGGGCTCGCCAGCTGCAGGTTGAGCACGTAGTCGCTGTCTTCAAGCCCCTGTGCAATACCTTGAACAATGTCGGCGAAGAAGGGATCGCCGAAGAACCGAGTGGTGTCTTCCGGGATCACCAGAGCGATTGCCATCGTCTGTCGATTGGCCAGGCTTCTAGCAGCCCTGTTTGGCACGTATTGCAGCTTTTCGATGGCCTCGGTAACCGCTGCGAGCACTTCAGGGCTTACAAGGGTAGATCCATTGACGACGCGCGACACCGTCGAGCGAGACACGCCAGCGGCTGCCGCGACGGCTTCGAGTGTCGGCGCCGCCCGCACCTCAGGCCGTTGCAGCGTCATGACCGCAGTCTAGCCAGCGGACCCCGCTGTACGAACGGTGTCCGCTGCACGCGCAGTCTCGGGCGTCGCGGCTGTTGCCGCATCCTGCGCTGCGTTCTCTTGCAGCGCCGAGGTCTCGCGCAATTCCGACACCTTGAGGAACAGGCTGAGCACGAACGCGATGAGCACAACCGCGAGACTCACCCAGAACACGGTTACGGTGGCGCTCGAGAAGCCCTCGAGGAAGGGCGCTGCAAGCCGAGGGTCGGCGGCGTTCAAGAACGACGTGTCGCCATTGAGCGCGTTCCCCAGCGAACCGCCGGCAGAACCCTGATTCAGCAGATCAAGGATCTGGGCGTTGTTGGGGTCGGCAATGACGGTGGGGTCGGCAACGGCAGCAGCGATACCCGCCTGAACATCACTGCGACCGAAGGCGACCTCAATGGCCTGTGGGATGCGCGCAAACAGTACCGAGAACACAACGGCGGTGCCCAGCGTTCCGCCGATCTGGCGGAAGAAGGTCGCAGAACTCGTTGCAACTCCTATGTCGCGCGCGCTCACCGAGTTCTGGCTCGCCAAGGTGAGGGTCTGCATCAGTTGCCCGAGTCCCAGGCCAACAAACAGCATCCCGATCATCATGAACCAGACTGGCGTTGTCGCGGTCGCGAATGTGAAGAGAAAGAAGCCGATTGCCATGAATAACGTTCCGACCGTCGGAAAGGCTCGGTATTTTCCGGTGCGCGCGATGATCTGACCGCTCACGATCGATGCGATCATGAGTCCCAGAATGAGCGGCAGCGTCAGGAAACCGCTCTCGGTTGGGGTCGCTCCATTCACGAGTTGCAGGTAAAGCGGCAGCGTCATCATGGCGCCGAACATGCCGAAGCCGACGAAGACCCCGAGCACGGTTGCCATCGCGAACGTTGCGTCTTTGAAGAGCTTGAGCGGGATAAGCGCGTCATCGCCCATGAGCTTCTCGCTCAGGACGAACGCCCCGATGCCGAGCGCGCCGACAACATAGGCGGTAATCGCGGCCGGTGAACCCCAACCCCATTCACGGCCGAACTCGGCAACTAGCAGCAGCGGAACCAAAGCAACGATCACCGTCGTTGCACCCCACCAGTCAATCCGGACCGGGCGGCGCGAGTGCGGGATGTGTAGGAACCGCAGCACGATGAACAGCGCCGCGATACCGATCGGAATGTTGACGAGGAACACCCAGCGCCAACCGGTGACGAACAGGATCTCGGGCGTACCGGCAAATAGTCCGCCGACGAGTGGGCCGATTACGCTCGAAATCCCAAACACGGCGAGGAAGTAGCCCTGGTATTTTGCGCGCTCGCGTGGGGCGAGGATGTCACCCATGATCGCGAGCGGGAGCGCCATAAGCCCGCCGGCACCGAGCCCCTGGATCGCGCGGAAGCCAGCAAGCTCAAGCATTGACGTCGAGAAGCCGGCGGCGAGCGAGCCAGCAAGGAAAATCGAGATCGCGATGATGAAGAGTGGGCGGCGACCAAAAATATCGCTGAGTTTGCCGTAGATCGGGGTGGAGATCGTTGCCAGAAGCAAATACGCCGTCGTGACCCACGCCTGTTGGCTAAGACCGTTAAGGTCGTCGGCAATAGTTCGCATCGACGTGCCAACGATGGTCTGGTCAAGCGCCGACAGGAACATCCCTGCCATAAGGCCGAAGATCACGAGCAGGATCTGGCGATGGGTCATGACTCCACCGGCGTCAGCGATTTCCTGAGACTGCTGCTTGCCCTTCGACAGTCTGGCTTTCGGCGGCGTTGAAGCGAGCGACACGAGTTCTCCACTGGTCGAGACAAAAATTTGCGTAGACTGCAAAGTTACACCGAGTGCAGCGTCAGGGCAAGCGGGGCTTCTACGAAACGGCGTGCGAAAAACCGCTTCAGTAAGATCATGGAGTGACCGACCTCAGACCCCGCCGCGCTCAGTCGCCCGTGCCGCAGCGCAGTCGAACGACGTGGATCATCGCGATCAGTGTTGGCGCCGTCTTCATCGCCGCTGCGATCGTCGCGGTGCTCGCTATGACTCCAACTACTCCAGTCGCTGCACCCACGCCGAGCCCAACTCAAACTCGCAGCCCGAGCGCCACGCCAAGCCCGACGCCGACACCGACGCCGACGCCCACTTTCGACCGTGCCGGGCTCTCCATCGACGATCCAGCCAGTTTGTGGGTCGTTGCCAACAAACTGCGACCCCTGAACCCGCAACAGTACGAGCCCGCCGTGGTGCCAGTGCCGGTTGACTTCGCCAATGAGCCGTACCTCCGGCAAGAAGCATCCGATGCCGTCGTTCAAATGTTTGCTGCGTTCACGGCAGAGACCGGCCTCTTCATGCAATCGCAGAGTGCCTACCGCAGCTACTGGGCACAAGAGAGTGTCTACGCCGGCTGGGTGTCGAGCCTTGGACAAGAGGGTGCTGATCTAACGAGCGCTCGGCCAGGACACAGCGAGCACCAGACCGGCCTCGCGATCGATGTGAGCGCGTTGCCAGCCAATTGCTCCCTCGACCAGTGTTTCGCGGACACGCCTCAGGGTCAGTGGCTTGCGGCGAACGGCTGGAAGTAC
>JBGSTT010000225.1:0-5220 GCA_041736385.1 Rhodoglobus sp.
GAGCCGGGCCTGAAGTCGCTCGCCGAGCACACCGGCGCGTTCTTGCAGCGTGCCGGTGGCGAGCAGTTCAACGACGGCGAGGCCAACCGCGGCCGCGAGCGGATTCCCTCCGAACGTCGAACCGTGCTCCCCGGGCTTCAGCACCCCGAGAATGTCGCGATTGCCAACGAGCGCACTGACCGGCACGATTCCACCGCCGAGCGCCTTGCCGAGAATGTAGAGGTCAGGCGTGACTCCCACCAGATCGCAGGCGAAGGTCGAGCCGGTGCGGCCGAGTCCGGACTGAATCTCATCCGCAATGAACAGCACTCCACGCCGTGCCGTGATCTCGCGAACAGCGGGCAGGTAGTCCGCTGGCGGCACGATGATGCCCGCCTCGCCCTGGATCGGTTCGAGCAGCACGGCGACGACGGGCCTGCCTGCACGGTCGGCCGCGTCGATCGCGGATTCGAGAGCCGCGGCATCCCCGTAGGGAACGCTCATGAAGCCAGGCGTGTATGGGCCGAAATCTGCCCGAGCCTGCTCGTCGTTCGAGAAGCTGATGATGGTCGTCGTGCGCCCGTGGAAGTTACCGTCGGCCACGATGATCGTCGCCCGATCGGCCGGCACGCCCTTGACCCGATAGCCCCACGCTCTGGCGACCTTGATCGCCGACTCCACCGCTTCAGCACCGGTGTTCATCGGGAGCACCATGTCTTTGCCAGCGAGCCGCGCGAGCGCCTCGGCGAATGGCCCGAGCTGGTCATTATGGAACGCGCGGCTCGTGAGCGTAATGCGGTCGAGCTGCGCTTTCGCTGCGGCGATGAGTGCCGGATGCCCGTGGCCGAAGTTCACCGCAGAGTACGCGGCGAGGCAGTCAAGGTAGCGCCGCCCGTTGACATCCGTCACCCACGCGCCGTCGCCGCTCGCGACTACTACTGATAATGGGTGATAGTTGTGGGCAAGGTGCAGGTCTTCGCGGTCGATGAACCGGTGATCGAGCCTGTCGAGATCTCCGTGTGAGTTGCTCGTCGTCCCGGTCTCGGCAAGCTCGACCACCGAATCGGTCTCGGCAAGCTCGACCACCGGAGCCGCCGCTCTGTTCTCGGTCATCAGCGCAACTCGAGGGTGCAGCATTTGACGCCGCCGCCGCCGCGGACGAGCTCTGACAGGTCGACGCCGATCGGGTTGTAGCCCCGCTCGCGCAGCTGGCGCTCGAAGTCTTTGGCGCGACTCGCAATCACGACGTTGTAGCCGTCGCTGAAGGAGTTCAGGCCGAGCACGGCGGCATCCCCTTCTGTCACGATGATCGCCTCGGGGTACCGTGCGCGCAGGGTGTCGAGGGAGACCTCGTCGAACGCGCTCGGCAGGTAGGCAATGTTCGAATCGTCCAGCACCGCGATCGCGGTATCGAGGTGGTAAAAGCTGGGGTTGATGAGATTGAGCGAGACCACCTCGCGCCCGTAGATGGCCGCGACTTCGGCATGGCTGTCGCTCGCACTACGGAATCCGGTGCCGGCAAGGATGACGTCGGTGCTGCTGGAACCGCCGACGAGGAGGAAGTCGCCCTCGCCCTCGTTGACCTCTGCAGGTTCCCTCACGTCGAACCCTGCGGTACGGAACCATTCCATGTACGCGGGCCCCTCCGGCTGGCGCTCCGGGTAGGTGAAGCTGGCTCCGTAGGCGATGTTGTCGATGACAAAGCCGCCGTTCGCGGCGTAGACCATGTCCGGAAGGCCTTCGACGGGCTCAATGAGGTGCACGGTGTAGCCGAGCTGAAGGTACGTGCTGTGCAGCACCTCCCACTGAGCGATCGCGAGCGCCGTGTCAGTAGCCAGCTCAGGGTGCATCCACGGGTTGATCCGGTAGCTGACGGTGAAAAAGTCTGGCCGACACATAAGAACGGTGCGCTGCGTTGCAATGCGCGACGGGGCGGAGGCAGCGAGGTCCGTGACGGTCATGACTCGAGTCTGTCACGCACTGATCCGGATTTTGGAGGCACAGGGCACAGCATAATTGTGCATTCCGGTGGTTCGACGCAACGATTCGCCATACAGTGGCACGATGGACAATCTCGACCACCGAATCATCGACCTACTGCGATTGAATTCCCGATCGGGGTACGGTGACATCGGTGTGCAAGTTGGGCTCTCGGCATCTGCCGTCAAACGCCGGGTTGACCGCTTGGTGGCCGACGGCACGATCCGAGCATTTACGATCCAAGTGGATCCCGCGGTCGACGGTCTCTCAACCGAGGCATACGTCGAGCTGTTTTGTCGCGGTACCGTCGCGCCTGACGACCTCAAGCGCATCCTCTCTGCGGTGCCAGAGGTGGTGGATGCCGGCACCGTCACCGGCTCGGCTGACGCGATCGTGCACATGCGATCCCGCGACATTGCTTCGCTTGAGGTGGCGCTCGAGCGGGTGCGGCTCGCACCGAACGTAGACCACACGCGAAGCGCGATCGTACTCTCGCGGCTCATCCACCGTCAGTACGCCTGAACCAAGCCCGGCATGCGACCTACTCCAATAAGCCAGCCCGGTCGGGCTCTGCGAGCAGCCTGCGCGCCGCGAGTCCGATGATGGCACTGTAGCTGGGATAGGCAAACTTCACCTTGGCAAGCGTCGCAACATCGATGCCGGCCGCCATCGCCGTCGTAACCGACTGCACGACTTCAACGGCGTTCTCGCCCACCGCGTGCGCGCCGAGGATGAGCTCGCGGCGGCGGTCGGCGATGAGCTTGAGAAATCCCCGCTCTCGGTCATCGATCACCGCGCGGTCGAGGGCTGCATACGGAACGACCGCGACAACGCACTGCGCATCGCGCTCGCGCGCTTGCTCTTCTGTGAACCCGACACCGGCATAGTCGGGATCGGTGAAGCCTCCGGCCGGCAGCAAGTGGTGTGGGGTGCGGCGGTTCGCACCGAGCACGGCATTCTCCGCCGCCGCCTCCCCTTCGAACTGCGCAGCTTGCACGAGCATGTCGCGACCGTTGGCATCCCCGACAGCGAAGATGTTCGACACGATTGAGCGAAAATTCGCGTCGACCGGAATGGCAGACCGCTCGACGGTAATACCGGCATTCTCGAGCCCGAGATCCGAGACATCTGCTGGCCAGCCCGTCGCCATGATGACCGCGTCGAACACACCAGATCGGTCTTTGCCTCGCTCACGCCAGGCCAGAGTGATAGCCCCGTCGTCGTTCTTTGTCAACGACTCAACCCCGTCGATCCCCGTGTGCACCTTGACCCCCTGTTCAACGAACGCGGCAGCGACGCCTTCAGAAATAGCAGGGTCGGATGCCACAAGAATCCTCGGGGCAACGTCGATCACGGTCACGGCAGAACCGAACGCGTTGAAGACGGTAACGAGCTGCGCTCCGGTGTTGCCTGCGCCAATAATGGCGACCCGCTCCGGCTGGGTCGCGAGCGAGAGCACGTGCTCTGGCACGGTCGCCAACTCCGCCCCCGGTATCGGCAGTCGCCTGGAGTGGCCGCCAACGCAAACCATGATCGAGGTGCCAGAAAGGCGACGGCCGCTGTCGAGCACGACGGTCGAGGCATCCACGAATCTTGCTCGACCCTCGAGATGAAGGTCGATTCCGGCCTCGCTGAAGCGTTCGGCCTCGCGCTTGATCGACCGCACCCGATCGACGCGTTGGAGTACGCGCTCGACGGTGGTTTCCCAGTCAATGTGCGGTGCCGCGACGGCGATTCCGTATGCGTCGGCGGTACGCACCTCACGAATCAGTCGTGCTGCCTTTGCGAGAACTCTGGTGGGCACGCAGCCCGAGTTGACGCACGTGCCGCCGGTGCGATCGGCCTCGGCCACAACAACCGTCGCGCCGAGTTCCGCGGCACGCAGGGCCGCTGCTGTGCCGGCCGGTCCCGCTCCGATGACGATGAGGTCGTAGTGCTTGGCCTCTACTTGATGCATGGTTCCTTCACGTTTTCCGGTGGTGTTCCGCTGAGTTTCGGCTGGACTCCCGCTGGGGATTGGACTACCACTACTCTTCCACTGCAGGCTGTGAACCGAGACGAGGGAGCATTCGTTATGATCACCATCGACCAGGACTCGGCAACGCCGCGAACCTGGCGACCAGTCATTGCCGCTCTGGCGAACGCAGACTTGCAGCCGGTGCTCGGCCGGATGCTGTTAGGGGATAGCCTCGAGGACGCGCTCAGCGGCATCGCTCCTTCGAAGCAACGTCGCCTTCGCGACGCGTTGAATCGCTCAGGGTTGATTATCGGGACGGAACCCCACGAGGAACTGAATCGAGGTGTGTTCGCGGAGCTACTCGCTCAGGCCGCAGAACCAAAACGGCAGGGTGTTCAGCGCTTCCTCAACGGCGACCGAATAGCGCAATACCCCGCCGATCTCACCGAGCGGGAACAGCTGCTCGCGTGGGTCGCCGAGCGCGCGCTTGAGCCCGGAGAGGTCGTTGATGAAGCCACCATCAACGCTCGGCTTGAACGCTTTTCGCCGGACACGGCATTGCTGCGGCGTTATCTTGTCGACTTTGCACTCCTCGACCGCACGCGAGACGGCTCGAAATACACCCGCCGGATTGTTCCCGAGCTACGCTTCGACTACCGACCTGCCGCACACATTTAGTGCGATTCCAGACGAGGATTCCCCACAACGTGATCACCATCGACCAAAGAGCGGCAACGCCACCATTCGAGCAACTGCGCGCTGGTCTCCTCGCGCAGGTCTCGAACGGGCAGCTCGCGCGCGGATCACGGCTGCCGACAGTGCGAGCGCTCGCCGATGAGCTTGGACTGGCACCGAACACGGTGGCGCGCGCCTACCGCGAGCTCGAGGCCGTCGGCATCATCGAGACGCGCGGGCGAAACGGTTCGTTCGTCAGCGAGCATGAGGATGCCGTTACCCGGGACGCCCAGCGAGCCGCGCGCGACTACGCCGATCGCATCCGCCAACTCGGCGTCTCCCGCGCCGACGCCATCGAGTTCGTCAACGTCGCCCTCGACCACTGACCCATTTCTGTTGATCGACAGGACCCGGTGAACGGGTGCCGTCGGTGATCGAGCGAAGCCGAGATCACAACCCCAAACACCTCAAACCGGCAACTCGCTCATCGCCCGATCCGGGTTGCCGAAGCGGTGTGCGGTGATCGAGACGGACTGTTCGCGCAGGAACGGCAATAGTTCGATGCGGCCAGCGGTTGTCACCGGGCCAGACCAGACCGCGACGGCAGTGCCCGCGGCTGCGGCGAGCGC
>JBGSTT010000312.1:0-2389 GCA_041736385.1 Rhodoglobus sp.
GGCGGCGCTGGCGCCCTTCTGGCCGATGAGGTCGCGCGCCACCGCGATCTGGCTCTTCGCGGAAACCCGCGTGCCGTCGTAGGCCGTGCGGGCGTGCTCCAGTCGTTCGGTCTGGTTTCTGGCACCGGCGAGTGCAAGATCGAGGCCGGCGACAGCATCCCCGATCCTGTCGAGATCAGCGACCGGATTCGCGCGGCCCGGTGCATCCACGAGAGTCGCATCGACCTCGGCAATCGCGCTAAGAATGGCGGCAGCCGACGCCGGGTCCGGTGCAGCATCGCGTTGGTGCGCGGCCTCAACCAAGGCCTCGCGAGTCGCGGCCCGTAACGCCACTACGGCGCCGCTCGCGGTGTCGAGGTCCTCGGCTGTACGGTCGACGGCATCCAGTAGCTGCTCGGCCTCGCGCGCGAGCTGGGTCGCTTGGTGAAGATCCGTTGAGACCGAGTTGACTCCAGACTCCGCGATGGCGGGGGCTGTCGCATCCGCGATGGTGGATGCAGCGGCCAGCCGCTTCTCGGCCTCATCAACATTGCCGACCACTGCCGCCACGGTGTCTGGCACGAAATCCTTCGCGAGCCGCTCGAGCTTCGCGCGTGCGCCATCGCGGCGGTCGCGGACGGCAGCAACGGTTGCTCGAACCTCCGCGAGGGTGTCGGCCGCGTTCACTTCGCTTGACCTCAACAACTGAAACGCCCGGTCTTGCGTGGCGAGTTGTGACTCGGCCTTCTCGCACAGCGCGATGATCTGGAGGGTCCACTCGCGCTGTTCTCGCGGTGTGTCCGCTTCGACATCGTCGAGCGCTTGGCTGAGTCGGAAGGCTTCAGAGATCTGGCCGCGGGCCGATGCGACGGCGTCAGCGTATGGCTTCGTCGCCACCGGGCCGAACTGTGCGAGGGCGAAACCGAGTTCATCATCGGCATTGCGAATCGCGTCATCGAGTTTCACGAGCAGAGTGCCAGCGCGTTGCCGTAGGGCGGTCAGGTTGGAGTTGATCGTGACAGCACCGGTTCTGGACCCCGGTGCGCGAACGGTGAGGCCCGGATTGCCCCTGCGCTGAAACAGCATCACCAGGCCGACGACAATCGCGGTGGTCACGACCACGACGACGGTCACTATGGCGATAATGATGCCGGTCACCACATCCATGGCTTCAGTGTACGACCGCAGTAGTCTGCGAAACTCGGGGCTGACTCCACGATTTCAGCCCGTTCCGCACCTATGGTTGCCGTGTGTGGCGTGCCAACCGATCCTCTGACGACTTTGCGGTCGAACCGGAGCTTGTCGAGCCATCCGAACCCGTCCCCGGGTTCGCCCAAGCCTCAGCGGTCAAGCCAGACACGATCAGTTTCGGTGTATCAGGTGTCGAACTCGGCAATTCGGCTGAGCCGGTCTGGGCCGAGTGGCGCGCAGAGCTCGCTGACCTCGGCGGAGCATCCGCGCTGCTGCACTTCGTTGACTCGCCTCGCACCAGAATCGAGCTGTCGACCACGCATCCCGGTGGGCTGGCACAATTCATCACCGGCAAGACCACCCTGCTGTCCAGTCTGATCCGTGACGATGTCGCCTTGCGCAGCGCACGGATCGCGGCGGCGGCGGTTGCCGCGAAAGGGCTCGAGCTCTCGACCGCGCGCGGCATCGACGCTGTGCACCTCGGCATCGGTATCGCCGAGTGGCGTCACGATGGCATCGAGTATCGTGCCCCGGTATTGCTGCGCCCGCTCGCGATCCGCCGCGCAGGGCGCGAGTTCGAGGTCAAGCTCAAGGGGAGCGCCTCCCTCAACCCGGCGTTCGCGCGCGCCCTTCGTGACCAGTTCGGGCTCGAGCTCGACGCTGAGGCGTTCGTCGCACTGACCGTCGCTGACGGCACCTTCAAACCGAACCCGGTGATCGACCGCTTGCGCGGACTCACCTCGCACTTGGAATGGTTCACGGTGAGCCCGCGGCTCGTGGTCTCGGCATTCGCCGAAGTCGCACCGGCCTTGGTGGCGGATGCCGCGGACCTCTCGCACCCGATTCTGGATGCGATCGCTGGCAACCCTAACGCCAAGCGGGCGATCGACGAGGCATACGCCTCAGTCGTGCCGGTGCCTCCAGACGAGCGATCGCCGCAGACAGACACCCTGCTCCTCGACGCTGACACCGAGCAGGAGTATGTGATCGCGCAGATCACCTCCGGCAACTCGATCGTCGTCAAGACTCTCCCTGGCACGGGTGGAACCCAGACCATTGTGAATGCCGTCGGCAGTCTCGTTGCGCAGAACAAGCGAGTGCTCGTCGTGAGCGCGCGCCGGGCATCCCTCACTTCGATTGCCCAGCGGCTCGGTGACATCGGCCTGCCGGGTTTGGGAGTGGCCCCGCGCAGTTTGCGGCGCGACATCATCCGATCAAT
>JBGSTT010000088.1:0-1957 GCA_041736385.1 Rhodoglobus sp.
GCTTCGCCGCTGCCGATGCCGAGCCAGTGCCGGCCAGGGTAGAGCGCCGCGAGAGTCGCGCTCGCCTGCGCGGTCGCCGCCGGATGCGAGCGATAGGTCGGTGCCGTTACTCCGGTTCCAAGGTCGCCCTGCGTTGTCTGACCCAGAGCGCTGAGGATGTTCCAGACGAAGCTGGCATGCCCCTGTTGAGGAGTCCAGGGCTGAAAGTGGTCCGTTGCCATCACTCCGCGGAAGCCGTGCGCCTCGGCGAGCGTCGCTAACTCGACGGCTTCGCGCGGTGGGAATCGCTCGAGCATCGCGGCATAGCCAATGTGCGGGGCGGATGACGCGGATGGCACGGGTAAGCCTTTAGCTCGACGCGTCACGGGAGTTCGCGGCATCCGGGTGCTCACGAGCTTGCCGCTTGCCGCGCTGTAGCCCGAACTCGTATGCCGCAAACACGATCAGCGTGATGCCGACCAGCGGGAGTACAAAGACGAGCATCACGTTGCTGAAACCCGCCAGCGCATCGTGCGCAGTCGACGCAAGCACGAGGTAGACGACGTACGCGATATAAAGCACAACGAACAGGCTGCCCTCCCAGCGCGCGATAATGAATCCGGTGAAGGCGATCGGCAGCAGCGCGACCGCCGCCGCGACCATGAGAGGCATGTCTAGCGCAATGGCCGGCGCTGGCACCGGGATGCCCTGAGCAAAGAGAATCGCCGGCATCCCCAGCACCATCCCGATGTTGAAAATGTTGCTCCCGACGATGTTGCCGACAGCGATATCGCCCTCGCGCCGGCGGACTGCCGCCAGCGAGGCGGCGACCTCGGGGAGGGAGGTGCCGACCGCAACAACCGTCAGCCCGATGACAAGACCGCTCACCCCAAAGCCGGCAGCGATGCTGACGGCACCATCAACGAGTAACTGGGCACCGACAACAAGCAGGCCGACTCCCGCCACGATGAAGACAAGGGCGAGCCAGAGGGCAATTGGCTTTGCCGGAGGATTGAGCGCGGGCGTGGGTGCGGGAGTAGACGCGGGGTTGGGAGCGGGACTAGACGCGGGGTTCGCCGTCGCGATCTTTGCGACCGGAGCAGCCGCCATCATGGCAACCGTTTTGGCCTCGCGGCGCCCGATGAACACACTGAGGAACGTGTGCACGAGCAGTCCCGCCAGTAGAAGGATGCCGTCGACGAGACTGATCTGTCCGTCGAGACTGAGCAGAAGCAGCAGCACGGACATCCCAACCATCACTGGGACGTCGAAGCGAATGAGTTGACGCTTGACGGCGAGCGGCACGATGATGGCGCAGAGCCCGAGAATCAACAAAATGTTAACGATGTTGCTGCCGACGACATTGCCGACGGCAAGGCCCGGTTCATTCTGCAGGATTGCCCCGACCGTAACGGCCAGCTCGGGCGTTGATGTAGCGGCCGAGACGACCACCAGCCCCACGACGAGTGGGGAGATGCCGAGTCTCTCGGCCAGCGCGGATGCTCCGCGCACCAGCACCTCGCCACCGGCGATCAGCAGTGCAAGGCCTGCGAGCACGAGGAGGACGTCGAGCAATTGCACAGCGGGAATCCTGTTCTCAAGGTCGTGAAGAGCGGAGCTTCACCATATCGAAATTCACGCGGTGTTCACTGTGCAGGAGGTGCTCGCGCGCCAAACACCGCAAGGATTGGACCGTGGATTTCACAGAGCACTTCTGGCTTGTCGAAGACGGCCATGGGCATTGGATCATCAGGCACCAAATCACTGACATCGTCGCGGGCACGATCCTGCGCACCTCCGGCGGCTTCCGCCTCAAGAACGAGCTCGGTCGCACGATGGGTAACTTCCCGTCGATCGACGCGGCGCTGGCTGGGTTGTACGAACGGGTGTAGTCAGCCCCCGGTGGTCGAGCGAAGCCGAGACCGCTGGTCGAGCGAAGCCGAGACCCCTGGTCGAGCGAAGCCGAGACCCCACAAAC
>JBGSTT010000112.1:0-9925 GCA_041736385.1 Rhodoglobus sp.
CCTCCTCCAGCTCGCGGCCTGGGATCTCGAGCATCCCGACCCGATTGCCGCCGTGTCGATCGTTGCCGCTGCTCTCGCCGACCTCGCCGGAGCCGCGCTCGACGCGGCGCTAGCGGTCGCGCGCCGTGAAGTGAAGTTTCCCGCCGATGAGGTTGCCGCCACGCGCCTCGCGATCATCGGCATGGGTAAAGCGGGTGCTCGCGAACTGAACTACGTGAGCGACGTCGACGTGATTTTCGTTGGCGAGCCGGCGAGCGAACTGCTGACCGACGACCGGGCGGTCAGCATTGCGACGCAGCTGGCAATGCACACCATGCGCGGCATCCACGACCTCGGGGTCGAGCCGGGCTTGTGGGAGGTGGACGCCAACCTTCGGCCAGAAGGGAAGGATGGCGCGCTCGTGCGCACCCTCGAATCGCACCTCGCCTACTACGAGCGCTGGGCCAAGAGTTGGGAGTTTCAGGCGCTGCTCAAGGCCCGACCACTGGCCGGCGACCTTGAGCTGGGGCAGCAGTATGTGGACTCACTGGCGCCAAAGGTCTGGTCAAGCGCATCACGGGAGAACTTTGTCGAGTCCGTGCAACGCATGCGCGAGCGCGTGACCGAGAACATCCCGGCCGACGAACTGGACGTGCAACTCAAGCTCGGCCCTGGCGGCCTTCGCGATGTTGAGTTCACTATCCAGCTGCTTCAGCTTGTCCACGGCCAAACCGACAGCAATGTGCGTCAGGTCGCAACCCTGCCAGCACTGATTGCCCTGGCCGAGCACGGCTACATCGGCCGCGTCGAGGGTGCAGAATTCTCCGGCGACTACCGCTTCTTGCGGCTCCTCGAGCACCGGCTGCAGCTGTCGCGGCTGCGCAGAACCCACCTCATGCCGAAAGACTCAGAGGCACTGCGCGTGCTCGCTCGCGCGAGCGGACTCGCCAGCACCGCCGACGAACTTACGGCGATGTGGCAGCGCACCAAGCAAGAGGTGCGCACCCTTCATGAGCGGCTCTTCTACCGTCCGCTTCTCTCTGCCGTTGCCGCCCTGCCAGAAGGTGATCTGCAGCTCTCCAGCGAGCAGGCTGAAGCCCGCCTTGCCGCGATCGGTTTTCGGGATGCCCGCGGCGCCCTCAATCACATCGCCGCCCTCACGGGCGGGGTATCTCGGCGCGCCGCCATTCAGCGCAACCTTTTGCCGGTGCTCCTGCAATGGTTCGCCGACGGCGCGGACCCCGACTACGGACTCCTCGCCTTTCGTCGACTCAGCGAAGACCTCGGTGAGGCGTACTGGTTCCTGCGCATGCTGCGCGACTCCAGCGCCGCCGCACAGCGCCTCACTCAGGTGTTGTCCGGCTCCCGGTTTATCGGCGCACTGTTTGAGCGGATCCCAGAAGCTGCGGCTTGGCTTGAAACCGACGACGAGCTACGTCCACGCCCCTTTGGGGTTCTGCTTGAGGAATCCGTGGCCACCGTGGCCAGGCACGAAGGGAACGACGAAGCCGCCGCCCTCGCGCTGCGCACCGCTCGCCGACGAGAAATCCTGCGCCTGGCACTCGGTGCGATGCTCGGGGTGGTCACCATCGAGGAGCTCGGTAGAGGCCTCTCAGACATCTCGACCGCGATCCTCAGCGGCGTACTGTCCCTCGCTCACCGCTACGGCGACGGAATCGAATTCGGCATCATCGCCATGGGACGGTACGGGGGAGCGGAGCTCGGCTTCGGCTCCGACACCGACGTGATGTACGTGTATCGCGCGGCGGGGGCATCCGATGAGGAGGCCCAGCAGCGAGCCGAGGCGATCGTGCACGCTCTCAGCCGCTTCACCGAAGATCTGCGCGTGCCGCTCGACCTTGACATCGGGCTGCGCCCGGAGGGCCGCAACGGGGCTATCGTGCGGTCCCTGGAGAGCTACCGCGCCTACTACGAGCGCTGGTCGCTCACGTGGGAGGCGCAAGCCCTGCTGCGCGCGCGCCCGGTCGTCGGCGACCGCGACGTGCTCGCTGCGTGGGAGGAGCTCGTCAACGACGTGCGCTATCCCGAAACGATTGCCGAGAACGACGTCCGCGAGATCAAGCGCATCAAGGCGCGGGTCGAGGCCGAACGTCTGCCGCAGGCCGCCGATCCGGCGCGCCACCTCAAGCTCGGTCGCGGCTCGCTCAGCGACGTGGAGTGGTTCGTTCAGCTGTTGCAGCTCGAGCACGGCGCACGCGTCGAAGGGCTGCGCACCACCTCCACCCTCAAGGCGCTATCGGCGGCGGAAAACGCGGGGCTCGTCACCATCGCAGACGCTGCGCGCCTTCACAACGCGTGGATGCTGGCATCCAGAGCTCGCTCGGCCATGACTCTCTGGACATCCAGAACCTCTGACGTTTTGCCCACCGAGCGTCAGGCTCTTGAGGGTGTCGCGCGGCTGCTCGAGTACCCGCCGGGCTCGGCGAGTGTGTTCGAGGATGACTACTTGCGCACGACGCGATTGGCTCGTCAGGTGTTCGAGAAGCGGTTCTACGGTGAGCGCCGCGGGGCGGCTAACACGGGGTGAAGGCCGGAAACGCGACAACGGCCGCACCCTCTGAGGGCACGGCCGTCGTCGCGTGAGGTGATTACACCGAGAAGTACAGCTCGTACTCGAACGGGTGCGGACGCTGTGAGGAAGGAATGATCTCCTTTTCGCGCTTGTAGCTGATCCAGGTGTCGATGAGGTCCTGCGTGAAGACGTTTCCTTCGAGCAGGAACTCGTGGTCGGCCTCGAGCGCGTTGAGCACCTCGGCGAGCGAACCGGGAACCTGCGGGATGAGCTTGGCCTCCTCGGGAGGCAGCTCGTACAGGTCCTTGTCCACTGGCTCGTGGGGCTCGATCTTGTTCTTGATGCCGTCGAGACCAGCCATGAGCTGGGCCGCGAATGCGAGGTACGGGTTGCCAGAGGCATCCGGTGCTCGGAACTCGATGCGCTTGGCCTTCGGGTTCGTCCCTGTGATCGGGATGCGAATCGAGGCTGAGCGGTTACCGGCCGAGTACACGAGGTTGACGGGCGCCTCGAAGCCGGGCACGAGGCGACGGTAGGAGTTGAGCGTCGGGTTGGTGAACGCGAGCACAGCCGGAGCGTGCTTGAGCAGGCCACCGATGTACCAGCGAGCGATGTCACTCAGGCCGCCGTAGCCCTTCTCGTCGTAGAACAGCGGCTTGCCTTCGCTCCAGAGCGACTGGTGAGTGTGCATGCCAGAACCGTTATCGCCGAACAGCGGCTTCGGCATGAAGGTGGCAACCTTGCCCCACTCCAGCGCCGTGTTCTTGACGATGTACTTGAACTTCAGCAGGTCGTCTGCCGCGTGCACCATGGTGTCGAAGCGGTAGTTGATCTCTGCCTGGCCGCCGGTTCCCACCTCGTGGTGGGCACGTTCGAGGATGAGTCCGGCATCGATGAGCTTGAGGCTCATGTCGTCGCGCAGGTCAGCCTGCTTGTCGACCGGGCTCACCGGAAAGTAGCCGCCCTTGTACGGCGTCTTGTTGGCGAGGTTGCCGCCCTCTTCCATGCGGCCGGTGTTCCAAGCGCCCTCGTCGGAGTCGACAGCGTAGAAGCTCTGGTTCTGGCTTACGGAGTACCGCACATCGTCGAAGATGTAGAACTCAGCTTCTGGCGCAAAGTAAGCGGTGTCAGCAATGCCGGTAGATGCCAGGTACTTTTCGGCCTTCTTTGCAACCTGACGGGGATCCTTCGGGTAGATCTCACCGTTGCGCGGGTTGTAGATGTCGAAGACCATGATGAGGGTCCGCTCGGTGCGGAAGGGGTCGACATACGCCGTTGTGACATCCGGAATCAGTTGCATGTCGGACTCGTGGATGTTCGCAAAACCACGGATGGATGAGCCGTCGAACAACTGGCCGACCGAGAAGAAGTCCTCGTCTACGGTTGCCGCTGGAATGTTGAAATGCTGTTGAACACCGGGAAGATCGGTGAATCGGATATCAAGGAACTTGACGTCAGTGTCCTTGATGAACTTGAGCACTTCCGAGGAATCGCTGAACATGTGAGGAACTCCAATGAGCTTGGTGCAGGTCGACGGCAGGTGCCGCCACCGAGAACAGTAGGCGCGCGGAGTTTCGCAAGCGTCACGCAATTGTTTCGAGGGTGTTACGCATACTCGCGTCGGTAGAATCGAGCGGTGGTCAGTACCCCGGCGCGTGCAGATTCTTGGCCAGGACGCTCGCTGGGGCTCCCGCCGTCTGGGCCGCGCTCCGTCGCACGGCTGGGTCGAAGAATCGCGGCACTCGCGATCGACTGGGGTTTGGCCGTGGTCGTTTCGATCGCGTTCTTCAGTTACGAACCGTTTGCCACCCTTGCGGTCTTTGCGACGGCGCAAATCGTGTTGCTTATGACTGCCAACGGGAGCCTGGGTCATCTGCTAATCGGCATGCGCGTTGTGCCGATTGCTGGAGGATACCTCGGTTGGTGGCGACCGATCGTGCGCACGCTACTGGTCTGTCTCGTGATTCCAGCAGTGATTTGGGATCGCGATCAGCGGGGCGCCCACGATCGGCTCGCAGGCACGGTACTGGTGCTTCGCTAGAGCTTCGCACCGACCGGAACCGCCAACGAGTGGTCGGCCCCTAGCGTGGTCGCGCTGCTCGAACTTTCATTGGGTCGATTCCCTTAGGAATGGGTAGCCCGTTCTTGCCAAGAGAGTTCAACCTGTTTGACACGGCGAGAATCTCAGACTTGCGAAGTGCGCTCTTGAGTTTGCGCAACTCCGACGGGATGCGATGCAGCCGAGTGGAATCCGGGTCAGGGCCGACGAAGAGCACGCTCACCGGCACGTTGGGCAGGATGCGCACGATGTTTCTGCGTTCGTCGTCGAGCATCCGTTGCGTACGCGAGCGTGGTCCCTCACCAATGAGAGCGACACCGCCGCGGCCGACAGCCCGGTACACAGCATCCTGAGTTTTCGGGCTCACCGAGATGGGCATCTCGCTTGCCGTCCAACCACGGCGAAGTGAGCTCTTCAGCACGGCACCGACCGCGCCGGGCTGGCCCTCGATTTGCGAGTAGGCCGCACGTTCTGCGCGCCTGCCAAGAACGATGAGGAAGAGGAGAACACCGAGGAGGAGGCCGGCGATGATGTACAGCACTATCGTCAGGACATTGCCACCGGAAATCAGAACAGCAAACAGGACGCTGGCGATAATGGGCAGCAGGAACGCAAGAAGCAAGAACCAGATTGCTTTGCTGTCATACCGCCGGGTCATCTGGAAGACCTGAACCATCTGCTTCAGACGCCCGGGCTCCTTCGGAGGTTTTGGGGCGCTGTCATTCTTTCGTGCCATGACCCTAGGATAAGGCCCTTCGACCGCGGCTGTGCCGCAGTTACGACGCCGCCTGCGCGAAGCCGAGCTTGGCGTCGGCCAAATGCGTGAGCGCCTCCGGAATCTCACGGCCCTTTGACTGCATCGACCGAGCCCACAGTCTGCCAGCACGGTAGCTTGATCGAACCAGTGGTCCGGCCAAAACTCCGAGAAAGCCGATCTCCTCTGCAGCATCCGAGAACTCGATAAACTCCTGCGGTTTGACCCAGCGCGCGACCGGTAGATGCCGCGGTGTCGGGCGTAGGTACTGGGTGATCGTAATGATGTCCGTGCCAGCGTCATGAAGATCGTGGAGTGCCTGAATGACTTCCGTTGGCTCTTCGCCCATCCCAAGGATGAGATTTGACTTCGTGATCAGCCCGGCCGCGCGAGCCTGAGTGATGACATCAAGGGAACGCTCGTAACGGAAAGCTGGACGAATTCGCTTAAAGATTCGAGGTACGGTCTCGACGTTGTGGGCGAACACCTCTGGCCGCGATGAGAACACTTCGGCAAGCAGATCCGGGTTCCCGGAAAAGTCGGTCGCGAGAATCTCAACACCGGTACCAGGGTTCTTCGCGTGGATCTGGCGCACGGTTTCAGCGTGCAGCCAAGCGCCTTCGTCTGGAAGGTCATCGCGCGCTACGCCGGTCACGGTCGCGTAGCGCAGGTTCATTTTCGTGACAGACTCTGCAACCCGTCTCGGTTCGTCTTTGTCGTAGTCGGCTGGCTTGCCGGTATCGATCTGGCAGAAGTCGCAGCGCCGCGTGCACTGGCTCCCACCGATGAGGAAGGTGGCCTCACGGTCCTCCCAGCATTCGAAGATGTTCGGGCATCCGGCCTCTTGACATACCGTGTGAAGGTTTTCTTCTTTCACCAGAGACTGAAGCTGCCGATACTCCGGCCCCATGTGTGCCACGGTCTTGATCCACTCCGGCTTTCGCTCGATCGGAGTCTCGGCGTTTCGCACCTCAAGTCGAAGTAACTTTCGCTCGCCGACTTGGTTGGCTGGCGGGTGGTTGAGGTTGACCGGATGACTCACGCGTGTGCTCCTGACAGGGCTGACTCAAGATGACGTTGAACGAGGGGAGCAACATCAACCGGGCTCACATCTCGCCCGAGCTCCCGAGAAATAGACGTCACGCCGGCGTCTAATATTCCGCACGCGACGATCTTGCTATACGACTCAAAGGAGTTGTTGCAGTTGAGCGCGAAGCCATGCATCGTTACACCGGATGCCACGCGGATCCCGATCGCGGCGATCTTGTCGGCCCCGACCGGCACGTCATAGCCAATCCAGACTCCAGAACGGCCATCGACTCGGCCAGCGTCGATACCGAGCTCTGCAAGGACTCCAATAATTGCCGCCTCGAGCCGCCGCACGTAGCTCACGACATCCACCGGTTCCGCGAGGGTCGTGATGGGGTACCCGACAAGCTGGCCGGGACCATGCCAAGTGATCTTTCCGCCGCGATCGACGTCGATTACCGGGGTACCGTCGCTGGGACGCTCCGAGTCTTCCGTGCGCTTTCCAGCGGTGTAGACCGAAGGGTGCTCAAGCAGGAGCACCGTGTCAGTTGCGGTACCTCCAACAACAGCGGCATGGATGCTTCGCTGCAGTTCGAGTGCCTCCGTGTATGGCACCGCATCGACGCCAAGCCCTGCCATCACGAATTCAACCACGGGCTCAATTGTACGCCGGTCGTTGTCCGCCCCTCTCCGCAACTCTGACCGCCGCCGCTCGCCGACTCCACTCTCGGCCCCCTCTTCCCGACCCCTCTCCTCAAGGACCGACTCCTCTCCCGAAGGATCAACTCTTCTCCTCAAGGATCGACCGCGGCGAGACCGTTCCAGATTCTTCTTCCCAGTGGCCGAGAGACTTGGCCGCCGCTGCACCCTGAAACGTGATCACAGCAGCAGCCCTCTCCGGATTCCGAATAATCCGCAAGCTCGGCGAGGGCCGGCGGGCAGAAGTGTTTCTCGCGAGAACTGAGCGCGACGCACAGTCGGAGCTTGGCCAATCGGATGCCGCACTCACGCCGGGCACGTTAGCGATCAAGTTGTACCGCGCGGGTACACGACAGCACGACTGGCTCACCGAGGTAGAAGCACTCGAGCGCTGCGCGGGAGCGCATGTGGTTGGACTGTCTGACATCGCAGCGGCAGCGGCAGACCGTACCGCCCTCATTCTTGAACGGCTAGAAGGAGCATCGCTTGAGACTCTGCTCCGGGAGCGCACGCAACTTTTGGTTGGCGAGGCGATCACAATTACCGCGCCAATCGTCGAGACGATCGCGCGGATGCACGTCTCCGGAGTTGTGCATGGAGCCGTCAACGCAAGGTCTGTGCTGTTCGCGTGTGACGGGGCACCAGTGCTTGCGCGGTTCGGGTCGGCGCTGCTCATCGAGCCGGAGATGCCGCGCGCGCGACGGGCGGCAGACGCGAGCCTGATACGCGACGTTTCGGCAACGGTGGAATTTGCCGCGTCCGTGTTGCGCAGTCTCCCAGTCGATCGCGAGGTGCTGGCGCTACTGGCTTGGCTAGAGAGCAACGGCCAAGGCGATACGCCCGACATGCTCGCCGAACTTACTGCGAGGCTTTACGACCTCGGCGATCCGACCGCGGTGCGGTTTCAGGATGAGTCTGAGTTCGAGCTGGCACCCACTTCGCCTGAGACGGCATGGCGATCGTTTCAGGTCGGGCACTCAATTCGCTCAGGGCGAACATCCCGTTGGGAGCCAACGTCCGAGGGGCGCAACATCAGGAGTTTGGGCATCGAACGCAGGCAGAACCACGAACTCGCCGGTCATACGACTGAGGCGACCGACGACGCCAGTCTCGGTGTTCAGGCGACAACGGCGTTCCTGCTGCCAGCATGGCTGACCAGTCAACTCGACCAGTGGCTGGCGAAGGGTAGGTCTATCGCTCGCGCCCGCGAAGCAATCGCGTTTCGTGTACCCGCCGAGCTTGCCGAACGCGTTGCCGCCGCGCGGACTTCACTGTCGCTGGTCCGTCCCCGCGTGTGGCTGATCGCTGCCGGTGTCCTTGTCGCCTTGGTGACGGCGGTCAACATCGTTGCGCCTCCTGCCGGCGACACCACGGCAACAGACTCGAATATCGGCGGCGGGATCATGCCTGCGATCGACGAAGAGATCGGCGTTGACGACCAGCGCCCGGATGTGCCCAATGAGTTAATGAAACCGGGCGTCACCCAGAACCCTGCCATCATGGCCGATGATCCAGTGGCCGCCGCCGTCGAGCTCGTTGCCGCTCGGGAGCGATGCATACGCGATCGTTCTGTGCTGTGTCTCGATGGCATTGCTCAGGCCGGCTCGGCGGCACTCATCGACGATCAGAATCTCGTCCGTTCGCTTCAGGGAGGAGCTGAACTGACGGCGTCTTGGTCACTCGACTCGAACAACATCACGGTTCTGGAGCGGCTCGGTGGCTCCGCACTCCTTGGCATCACCGGTCAGAACGACATTGGTCAGAATGACACCGTGACGACGATTCTCATGATGAAGGGAGATGCCGGTTGGCGCTTTCGTGACTACTTGCCCTAGTCGTCGTCACTCCGTGTGCGCCCGGTAGTCACAACAGCGACGGGTTCAGATGCCGAGGTTGCCCGAGAACGCGCCGGCTTCGAGCCGAGTCTTGACCGCGACTAGGAATCTCGCAGCATCGGCTCCGTCGACGATGCGGTGGTCGTAAGACAGTGCGAGGTACACGGTCGACCGAATCGCGATGGCGTCTCCACTTTCGTCGCTGACGACAACTGGCTTCTTCGTTACTAAACCGGTCCCGAGGATGGCCGACTGCGGCAGGAACACGATGGGCGTATCAAACAGCGCCCCGCGCGATCCGGTGTTGGTGAGCGTAAAGGTCCCACCAGCGAGCTCGTCTGGCTTCAGCTTGTTCTCACGAGTGCGCTCGGCGAGGTCGGCAATGTGCGTCGCAAGTTCCGCGAGCGTCATGCCTGAGGCCTCCCGAATCACCGGTGTAAGCAGACCTCGTTCGGTGTCCACCGCAATGCTGAGGTTCTCTTGCGCCGGGTAGCTGATCGAGTCGCCATCGATCGTTGCATTGATGATCGGATACGTTGCGAGCGCCTCAGTGGCCGCAAGAGCGAAAAACGGAAGGAACGTGAGCTTCACGCCGGTCTTGGCTAAGAAGGCGTCCTTGACACTGGTGCGGTAGGCGGCAACGAGACTGACGTCGACCTCAACCACGGAGGTGAGTTGGGCGGAGCTTTGCATCGAAATAACGGCGCGCTCGGCAATGACCTTGCGCAATCGTGACATTGAGACCGTTGTGCCACGCAAGGGAGAAACCTCCGCGGCGGGTTGCTGCGGAGCGGCCGGAGCGGTCGACGTGTTCTCGCTGAGGTCAAAGATGTCCTGCTTGCGGATGCGACCGCCAACCCCAGTGCCAGTGACACTCGATAGGTCGACGCCGCGTTCGTGAGCAAGCTTGCGCACGAGCGGAGTGACATAGCCTGCGGCCGCGGCGTTGCCATGCGACGGAGCCGCAGGGGCGACCGGTTCAGCAGCGACCGGTTCAGCAGCGGGGGGCGCGGGCGCCGGAACTGGAGCGGGCGCTG
>JBGSTT010000122.1:0-3817 GCA_041736385.1 Rhodoglobus sp.
GCGCTGCCGCGGCATCCGGCGCACCGACCACGGCGCAAAGCCCCGCGCGCAATCTTTTCAGGTTCGCCGTCGTGTCGCTCGCGCTGAGTCACGCAACCATGGTGGCCGTCATGGCGATGACGCCGGTGCACCTGACCGACCACGGCGCGAGCCTGACCATTGTTGGACTCACGATCAGCCTGCATGTCGCTGGCATGTATGCGCTCGCTCCGCTGTTCGGAATTCTGGCTGACCGGTTCGGGCGGGTGCAATCGGTGCTCGTCGGTCAAGCGATTCTGCTCGCTGGTGTTAGCGCGACCGGCTTCGGTGCAGAAAGCCAGGAGTGGGTGACGATCGGACTCATCCTGATTGGGCTGGGCTGGAGCGCAGCAACGATCGCCGCCTCGGCACTTGTTACCGAATCCAGTCCGCTTGAGGTTCGCACGCGCAACCAGGGCAGAAGCGATCTAGCGATGAGTCTGTCGGGAGCCGTGGGTGGCGCGCTCGCGGGCGTGGTGCTGGCGTTCGGCGGCTACTCCGGCCTGTCGTTCGCCGCCGGAGTGCTCGTTGCGATCGTCATCGCCTACGCGAGTGCGGTGTGGCTTGCTGAGCGCTCCAAGGCCCTCGAAGGCGCGTCACCCTAGCTTGGTCAGCTTCACGGCAGTCCTCCTAGCCGCCCGCAATCGCCGCGGTCGTCGAGGCGAGGTTGAATGACCCGGCTCGACACGTCGCCGCGGTGGGCCGTATACTGATATAGAGGAGTGAAGTAGCCATGACCAAGCAGATCAACATCAAACTGAGCGATGAGACAAGCGAGCGCCTTGAGGCGCTCGCCAATCTGACTGGCCGCACCAAGACCTTCTACGCCACCGAAGCAATCGAAGCGCACCTCGATGACCTGGAGGACTACTACGTGGCCAAGCATGCGCTGGAGGAGTTTCGTCAATCCGATGATGAACCGGTTGCCCACGAGGACGTTGATTGGGACGCTCTAGGTCGATGACCTACACCGTCGCCTACACGGGGAAAGCTCTGAAACAGATCGACTCTCTGGACAAGGCGATCGTGCAGAGAATCCGGCGATTCATCGAGAAGCTGGATAAGGAACAGCCCAGAACGCTGGGAACCGGCCTGGTTGGATCGGACTACTGGCGCTACCGGGTCGGGGACTATCGGATTCTCGTTGAAATCGACGACGATGCCATTGTCATTCTGGTAGTTGCTGTGGCGCACCGACGCCAGGTCTACAAGAGCGGCTAGCGCTAACGCACCATCAGCGCCGCAACGACACCAACCATCGCTGTAAGCGCTGCCGGCGGGGCAACGCAATCGCCGGTTCTCCACAGATCGGGTCTGTTGCAACGTGTGGCACTCTGCCATACGTTTGAATCATGGCCATGGTAAAGACGACCCTCTACATCCCAGCGTCGGTCAAGCGCGGTATTGAGCGGCTAGCGCAGGAACGGGGCCTCAGCGAGGCAGACATCATTCGTGAGTCCCTCGCGAAGTTGGTCGCCGAAAGCCGCCCGCGACCCCGCGGAGGCGTCATATCCCTTCAGGGTCAACCGCCCATCGACTGGAACAGCAACGCCCACCTCGAAGGTTTCGGCGAGCGGTGATCATCGACACCAGCGTTCTTCTGGCCTTCTTGGATCGGGATGAACCCGCTCACGATGATGCCTTTGCTTTGTTAGAGGCGCAAGCCGGGCCACTGGTTGTCTCGCCGCTGGTGCTGGCGGAGCTTAACTACTTGCTGTTGGCTCGCGGCGGCGTTGACGCCGCTGTCGCGGGAATGCGTGAGGTGGCGAGTGGCGCGTGGGAGATCGCGTCCTTCACCAGCGAAGACCTCATGGACGCCATCGACGTTGTCGAGCAGTATCGGGCGCTCGCGATCGGCGCTACGGATGCATCCCTCGTCGTCTTGGCTCATCGGTACGGCACGCACACGATTGCGACACTCGATCGTCGGCACTTCGGGGTACTTCGTGCGATCGACGGAAAGCCGTTCGACGTGGTGCCCGCCTAGACTCGGAGTCGATGACTGCACCAGCCCCCCTTCCGTTTTCGACAGCGACGGGTTCCGACGTTCGTGTTCGGTTCTGCCCATCGCCGACTGGCACTCCGCACGTCGGACTCATCAGGACCGCGCTCTTTAACTGGGCGTATGCGCGCCACACCGGCGGCAGAATGATCTTCCGCGTCGAAGACACGGATGTTGCCCGCGACAGCGAAGAAAGCTTCCTCCAATTGCTTGACGGCTTGAGTTGGCTCAAGATCGACTGGGATGAGGGCGTCGGCGTTGGCGGACCAGACGAGCCGTATCGTCAATCGCAACGCACCGAGATCTACGCGCAAGTGATCGCTCAGCTCGTGGCATCCGGTCACCTGTATGAGTCGTTCGCAAGCGGCGAGGAGATTGAGGCGCGCAACGTCGCAAACGGTCGCGACCCCAAGCAGGGCTATGACAACTTCGAGCGCGACCTAACCGAAGCCGAGATCGCGGCGTTCAAGTCAGAGGGCCGGGAGCCAGCGCTGCGCCTGCGCGTGCCAGATACCGACTTGAGCTTCCACGATCTGGTGCGCGGTGAGATCACGTTCCCGGCCGGCTCCTTCACAGACTTTGTCGTGGTGCGGCCGAACGGCGCCCCGCTCTATACCTTCGTGAACCCGGTGGATGACGCGCTCATGGGCGTCACGCACGTGCTGCGGGGTGAAGACCTGCTCTCGTCGACGCCGCGGCAGATCGCGTTGTACGCCGCGCTCATCGAGATCGGCGTGACGAGCTTCGTGCCGCGCTTCGGGCACCTGCCGTACGTCATGGGAGAGGGCAATAAGAAGCTCTCCAAGCGCGACCCGGAGTCGAGTCTGTTCCATCACCGCGACCGCGGTTTCATCCCAGAGGGCCTCGTCAACTACCTGTCCCTGCTGGGCTGGTCGCTTGCCGCCGACCGCGATGTGTTCTCGATCGACGAGCTCGTCGCGGCCTTCGATGTTGTCGACGTGAACCCCAATCCGGCGCGCTTCGACCTCAAGAAGGCCGAGTCGATCAACGGCGACCAGATTCGATTGCTGGATGCCGCGACCTTCGCCGCGCGCCTAGAGCCCTACCTCGGTGACCTGATCGCGACCGACGCCGATCGTGCGCTGCTGCAGGCCGCCGCCCCGCTCGTGCAGGAACGCATGCAATTGCTCGGCGAGGCTCCCGGGCTGCTCGCGTTCCTGTTCACCGCCGATGCCGAACTCACCGTGGACGCGGATGCCATGCCGGGCGCGGAGGGGGCCGAGGTGCTCGACGCCGCGCTTGCGATATTGCCGGGTGTCGAGGATTGGACGACGGTGGCAATTGAGAGCGCCTTGCGTGCAGAGCTTCTCGAGGCTCGCGGTCTCAAGCCGCGCGTCGCCTTCGGGCCGCTCCGCAGCGCGATCTCGGGCCGCCGCATCAGTCCGCCGCTCTTCGAGTCCATGGAGCTCCTGGGCCGCGAGTCGTCGCTGGCGCGCATTGCCGCGTTGCGTTCACGGCTGTGATTGGCGCTCTCTGGCTGGCTCTGTGGCGCTCTCCGGCTGGCGCCCATGGGCCGCCCAAGTCGACTTCGGACACCGGGTAACCTAGCGTGGCTGGGGTGACAACGAGCAAGCGCAAGCTCTCCGGCTGGATTCCCTCGGTCGTCCTTGCGGTGGGTGTCGTCGCCGTGATCGTGACCGCGGCAACGCTGCTGAACTCGGGTCTCGGACAGCCGGCGCCACAACCGACCCTCGGCCAGGTCACCGACCTCAACTGGTCGAGCTTCTCGGACGACGGCCTTGACTACATCGCGCGAACTCGCGACGTGCGCATCGA
>JBGSTT010000123.1:0-3022 GCA_041736385.1 Rhodoglobus sp.
GAGGCATTCCTCGCCTGGTTCGGGTATGCAACGACGAACGGACCCGGGCAGCACGCAGCCATCGGCGAGTTTCTGACAGTAATCCTCGATAGCCCGCCGGCTCACGCTGCCGCGGCAGCAATGTTCGACCAAGCGCGTCGGGCGCGGAACCAACAGAACTACCGCGCCAACCCGGTGGGCTCGGCGCAAGCCAGCGTGGTCGAGCAGATGGCTCGTACCTTGCGAGCTGCCGCATCGAGCCGGGGTCTCGACTTCGCTCGACCACCGGAGAGGCTTGGTTGACTCTGGCTCTCGTTCGCGGTAACGTGCAACCAAATGGTTGTAGATGAGCTGACTGACGCGGAGATCGATCGCCTGTTCCAGGCGCTCGCGGACTCGACGCGTCGGGATATCGTCGCGCGAGTGATGCGGCGCGAGGCATCCGTCTCGCAGCTGGCGACGCACTACTCGATGAGCTTCGCGGCGGTGCAGAAGCACGTTGCCGTGCTCGAGCGCGCGTCGCTCGTGACCAAGCACCGACACGGGCGGGAGCAGCTCGTGCACGGCAACCCACCGGCGATCGATCGAGCCAAGCGACTGCTAGACGAGTACGAAGCGATCTGGCGCGGACGGGTCGAACGGATCACGAGCATCCTTGAGCTCGACGATTCGAACGCAGACCACAACGAGGGGAACCCAGCATGAGCGTCATCAGCAGTACGACAGACACCGAGGCCCTGACCCTCACCTTCGTCGCCGAGTTCGACGCACCGGTCGAGCGCGTTTGGCAGGTCTGGGAGGACCCGCGTCAGCTCGAGCGCTGGTGGGGGCCGCCGGAGTGGCCAGCAACCTTCGAACGGCACGACTTCACCATCGGTGGCCGAAGCAACTACTTCATGACCGGCCCGGACGGCGAACAGAGCGGCGGGTGGTGGCAGATCACCAGCGTGGATGCGCCGAACCGCTTCGAATTCACTGACGGCTTCGTCGGCGACGACGGCGAACCCAACCTCGACATGCCGATCACCACCGCCGTCGTTACACTGCAATCGCGCCGTGATGGTGGCACCGTCATGACGGTCACGACGAGCTTCTCCAGCCTGGACCAACTCGAAGAACTCGCCGCGATGGGCATGGTCGAAGGGATGACCGCGGCCATGGGCCAGATCGATGCGCTCTTGGCGCTACCATCGTGACAACGCCGAGACGCGGCGGCTGAACGGAGCAGGTGAATGAGGATCGGATTCGCGATTTTTCGCGTTGCGGCGGCGAGCGCTGGGGTCGCGGCGATTGTGGGTCAGTTGCTCACGAGCCTGGAGTTCTGGCCGAAGAACGGCGTCACAAACATCGCCCTGTCGGTCACGAACTTCTTCAGCTTCTTCACGATCCAGTCGAATGTCGCCGCCGTCGTGGTGTTCCTGATCGGAGCAGCACTACTCGTCACCCGCAAGGGCGACGACCCCGCATGGTTCGGTCTGCTACGCGCGAGCGTTGCGAGCTACATGATCGTCACGGGCATCGTCTACAACCTGCTGCTGCGCGGGATCGAACTGCCGCAGGGCGCAACGCTCGGCTGGTCGAACGAGATTTTGCACGTGGTCATTCCGCTGGCAATGCTGATCGACTGGCTGTTCGCGCCCGGCCGCGTCGCCATCCCGTGGAACAAACTTTGGGTCATTGTCGTCTACCCGATCATCTGGGTGGTTTACACCATGGTGCGCGGACCCTTCACGCCGAACGAGCTACTCGGCGAGCCGTACTGGTACCCGTACCCGTTCCTGAACCCCAACCTCTCGCCCAACGGCTACCTCTCGGTGAGCTTCTACATCGTGTTGATCGCTGTCGTCATCCTCGTCGTCGGGGCCGGCGTGGTCTGGGTTTCGCACCGCAAGAAGGCCGCGAAAAAGTAGGCAGTCGCGACGGTACCCCGCCCGGTTAGGCTGGGCGGCATGGTCATTCCCTTCGTCCCCGAGCCGATCTCCAACCTGATTCTGATCGGTGCGGGCGTCGTCCTACTCCTGATCGTGATCGTCGTGCTGCTGCGCGGTATCAAAGTCGCCAAACCGGATGAGGCGATCATTGTCACCTCGCGCCAGAAGCGGGTTCGCGACGAAACTGACCCGCTCGCCGAGACCGCCGGTCAACGCGTCGTGTTCGGGTCACGCGTGTTCGTCAAGCCGATTGTCGAGGCCTACTTCACCCTGAGCCTGCGCAGTCGCCAGCTCAATGTGCAAGCGACCGCCCAGACGAAGGATGCGATCACGATCAAGGTCAACGCCGTGGCGGTCGTGAAGGTTGGCGGCTCCGAAAGCATGGTTCGGGCGGCCGCTCAGCGGTTTCTGAACCAGCAGGATCAGATCGAGACATCCACTGAAGAGGTGTTGAGCGGATCGGTTCGCTCGATCGTCGGTCAGCTGACGGTGACCGAGATCATCACCAATCGCTCGGCACTCCAAGGTCAGGTGCTTGAAGCGGTCAGGGACTCGCTCGATGTGCAGGGTTTGCAGATCGACACCCTGCAGATCAAGGAGATCGACGACGACAACGGTTACATTCGTGACCTGGGTCGGGCGGAAGCTGCCCGCGTCAAGCAAGTGGCAGAGGTCGCTGAATCCGTTGCGCGTCGGGCGTCTGAGGAGGCGCGCATCTCGGCGGATCAGGCCGTTGCGGAGGCGCAGCGCGCGCTGGATCTGCGCAACGCCGAGATTCAGAAAGAGACCGATAAAGCCCGAGCCGAGGCTGCCGCCGCAACGCCGCTCGCCGCGGCGATTGCTCAGCAGGAAGTGATTGCTCAGGAAGAGATCAACGCGGGCAAGCGAGTCGGTTTGCGCAAGCAGGAGCTCGATGCTGAGATTCGCGCCGTCGCCGATGCCGAAGCGTATGCGGTGCAAAAGAATGCCGAAGCGAGTGCTGGTGCAGCCGTAGCTGCGGCCAACTCCGACCGCGACGCGCGGCGCGCGAGCGCCGAGGCGATCGAGGCGGAAGGTATCGCCGAGCGCAACCGACGTAAGAGCGCAGCAGAAGCGGTCGAAGCCGAGGGGCT
>JBGSTT010000152.1:0-2499 GCA_041736385.1 Rhodoglobus sp.
CGCCGAAACTGCCGTAGCCGAGGAGGGCAACGCCCGCGAAGGCGAGCAGCGCCCACAACCACGCGCTCGGTCGTCGCGCCACGACGACGGACAGTACGAGCGGCCCGAGCACCTCGATCGTCACGGTTGCGCCGAGGTCCACGCGCGAGATCGCCTGATAGAACAGCAGGTTCATCGCCCCGAGGCTCACCCCGAACACCGTCACAAGCAGCCAGCCCCGGCGCGGGATGCCGCGAAGCCGCGGCCGCGCGATCGCCAGCAGGATGAGCGCCGAGAACACCAAACGCAAGGTCACCATGCCGGCCGGCCCGACCGTCGGAAAGACCAGCACCGCGATCGAAGCGCCGATGTCTTGCGTCAGCAGCCCAACAACGACGAGGGCAACACCGCTGATTCTGGCGCGTGGCGCTGCGGATGGTTCGAGCATCCCGCCAGCTTAGGAGCGCTGGGCGATCGCGGCCGAGCAGCGTCGCCCGGATGCCTAGAGTCGCGACCCCAGCGCCGGTGCACCCCGGCGATGGTGAAGGACCGCGAACACCTCGACTTGTTCAAGCTCAGGAAACGTTCGATACCAAGCGTGATAGCGGAAGGTGGCGAAGCTCTCGTGGCGAACTCCTGGCCTCACCTCAGACCGCAGAAGTGGGTAACGAGCGATAGTCGCCATGGTAGCGGCGAAGTCGTCAACGAACTGCAGAATCAGAGTTGGTGATTCGGTAGCAAGGTGCGAAAGGATCTCTTCGAGATCGCGCTGCGCTCGCTTGTCGAGCACTACTTCGTAGCTCAAGCGCTGAGAAGTGCGCGGACCTTGCTGATGAATTCGTCTGCGGAGATCGCGTCGGGATCCGGCTCAACACCCTTTTCGGCGAGACGCGCGTCAACCTCGGCGAGCACGTTCTCAGGGATATCGTCGCGGTCTAGCGAACGTTCAACCGCACTCACGAACTCTCGCCGCGACGCGGCATCGAGCTGCAGCACCTGATTCAGTAACGCGGGGTCAACCATGCAGCAATGGTAACCGCGCGGACCGACATCCGGCAGAGCCCGAAGCTGGGTCTCGTCGCCCGGTGACACAATGACGGGGTGATCATTCTGGCGGCGACTCCGATCGGCAATCTGGGGGATGCCTCGCGCCGGCTCATCGAAGCGCTCACGAACGCCGAGGTAATTGCGAGCGAAGACACCCGCACGACGATCCACTTGATGCGAGCACTCGGCATCGAGAATCGGCCCCGACTCATCGCCCTGCACGAACACAACGAGACCGAGAAGGCGGCCGAACTCGTCGAGCTCGCTCGCGAGACGGATGTGCTCGTCTTGAGCGACGCCGGGATGCCCGCGATCAGCGACCCCGGCTACCCGCTCGTCGCCGCGGCGGTCGCTGCTGGAGTGACGGTGAGCGCGCTGCCTGGACCAAGCGCCGTGCTGACCGCCCTCGCCGTGTCGGGCCTGCCGACCGACCGCTTCACCTTCGAAGGCTTCCTGCCGCGGAAGTCCCGGGTGACCTACTTTCGCGCCCTCGCCCGCGAGCCGCGCACCATGGTGTTTTTCGAAAGCCCGAACCGATTGGGGGCCGCACTCGCCGATCTCGCTGCCGCGCTCGGCGACGACCGCCGAGTCGTGGTTTGCCGCGAGCTCACCAAGCTGCACGAGGAGGTTGTGCGCGGCACCGCCGCCGAGCTTGCTGCACACTTCGCCGACGGAGCCCGTGGCGAAATCTGTCTCGTGGTTGAAGGATCTGCCCCCGTTGCCGCTGATCTGCCGACGGCAACCCGACAAGTGCTCGACCTCGTCGCATCCGGCAGCAAGTTGAAGGATGCCTCGGCCGAAGTCGCCGAAGCCACCGGCCTTTCGCGCCGCGACCTCTACGAGGCCGCGCTCGCCAGCCGCTGACGGATTCGACGTCGAATTGCAGCACGCGTGCGTCGCAGCTCGCGAGCGTCCACGATTCCGCGCTCGCTTGCGCGACGAGCATCCTGTCGGACGTGTCAATCGGTCTAGTGTCGTCAACCAGACTGGCGACCGACGTAATCACGACGTCGCCACGTGCGCCCACGCGGAAGCGGCCGCAGTAACACGAGCCGCGGCATCCGTAGACTTGAGCAATGGCTACGGGCGAATCGTTCTACATCACCACGCCCATCTTCTACGTCAACGATGTTCCGCACATCGGCCATGCGTACACCGAGGTGGCAGCCGACGTTCTCGCCCGCTGGCACCGTCAGCGCGGCGAAAACACTTGGCTGCTGACCGGCACCGATGAGCACGGCCAGAAGATTCTGCGCACGGCAGCAGCGAACAACGCGAGCCCGAAGGATTGGGCTGACCGCCTCGTCGAGACCGCGTGGAAGCCGCTGCTTGAGACCATCAACATTCGCAACGACGACTTCATTCGCACAACGGACGAGCGCCACGAGACAGCCGTGGCGAAGTTCTTGCAGAAGCTCTACGACGACGGACACATCTACCCGGGAGAGTACGAGGGCTACTACTGCGTCGGCT
>JBGSTT010000155.1:0-26548 GCA_041736385.1 Rhodoglobus sp.
ATCGGCGAGCATCGCGCTCTGGTTCATGCCGGCGCCGTACGAGGTGATGATTCCCTCGCGACGCATCGCGTCGAGCGCAGGGAATGCGCCATCCATCGCCGCCTGGTAGTGGTCGTCTGGATCGTGCACGAAGACGACGTCGACGCGACCGATGCCCATGCGATCGAGGCTTTGCTCGAGCGAACGGCGCACGCCATCTGCGCTGTAGTCGAGATGCCGCATCAGGTCTGACACGACGGCGAAACCCTGATCGTCTGGTTGCGCGCCGAGTGGATTCTCGACGAGCAGTCTTCCCACTTTCGTGGAAACGATGTATTCGTCGCGCGGCTTCGTGCGAAGGAACTCGCCGAGACGGCGCTCGCCGAGCCCAAGCCCGTAGTGCGGAGCGGCGTCGAAGTAACGCACCCCAGACGCCCATGCAGCGGCAAGCGCCTCGAACGCGTTGTGGTCTGAGACCTCGCGCGCAAGGTTTCCGAGCGGAGCAAGACCGAATGCGTTCTGCCCAACTACCAGACCTCCACGACCGAGGGCTCGCTCGGTCACGGTTGTGCCAGTGCGATCACTTGACGCTGACGGCCAAGACCGTCGATCTCGCATTCGACGACGTCTCCCGCCGCGAGGTAAGGAAAACGGCCACTGAGCGCAACGCCCTGCGGGGTGCCGGTATTGATGAGGTCGCCCGGCTCGAGCACCATGTATTGGCTGAGCTCGTAGACGACCTGCGCGACGTTGAAGATGAGGTCGGATGTCGTTGAGTCCTGCCGAGGCTCAGAGTTGACGAAGGAACGCAGTCCGAGTCCTGCGCCGTCGCCAACCTCCGATGCCGGCACTAACCACGGGCCGACCGGGTTGAAGGTCTCGCTGCTCTTGCCCTTGCTCCACTGGCCGCCGGAAAGCTCAATCTGATACTCGCGCTCGGACACATCATTAGAAACGGTGAAGCCGGCAACGTGGGCGAGCGACTCGGCCGGCGAGGCCAGGTAACGCGCGCGGGCGCCGATCACGACGGCCAGTTCGACCTCCCAGTCGGTCTTGGTCGAGCCGGGCGGGATGAGCACGTTGTCAAATGGGCCGACCACGGTGTTCGGATGCTTGAAAAAGATCACCGTTCGGGTGGGCGGAGCAGATCCAGACTCGGCAGCGTGAGCTGCGTAATTCATCCCGATGCAGATCACCGCCGTCGGGCGAGCGATGGGTGCCCCGACCCGCAAGCCTGACCCGTCGGCGGGATCGTCCAGAACGGGCAACTCGCCGGCGACTAGGGCGCGCGCCGCGGCATCCAGCCCACCGCTCGCGAGGAATGCGCCGTCGATATCCTTCGTCAAGCCCGAGAGGTCGTGGAGCACATCAGCGCTGTCGAGCACTGCTGGGCGCTCGGCCCCGATCGGTCCGAGTCGCATGAACCTGAGCACGGTTGTTGCCTTTCAGTTGTTGAGTTTCGCCCAGCCGTGACCGCTAGGAAACACCCACTCGTCAATGGACGATTCGAGCATCTCGGATCCTGCGCCGGGCGCCGTCGGAACGCGGTATCTGCCGTTGACAACAGAGGCTGGGGTGACGAAATGCTCGTGCAAATGGTCTGCGAACTCGATCATTCTGCCGTCCATCGATCCAGACACCGCGACAAAGTCAAACATCGACATGTGCTGCACGGTCTCACACAGACCGACTCCGCCCGCGTGCGGACAAACGACAATTCCAAACTTCGCGGCGAGCAGGAGGATCGAGATGTTCTCGTTCACGCCGCCAACACGGCACGCATCCAGCTGGAGCACTTCGAGGGATTTCGCCTGCAACATCTGCTTGAAGATCACGCGATTCTGCACATGCTCCCCCGTCGCAACCGGCATGGGAGCAAGCCGGCGCGCGATCTCGGCGTGACCAAGCACGTCGTCGGGGCTGGTCGGCTCCTCGATCCATGCGAGGTCGAACTCAGCGAGCTGGCTCATCCATTCGACGGCCTCGTCGACATCCCAGCGCTGGTTCGCGTCGACGGCGATGCGGATGTCTGGTCCGACAGTGCGTCTGGCAAGCGCGAGCCGTCGCTTGTCGTCGTCGATGTCGGCACCGACCTTGAGCTTGATCTGCTGGAACCCATCGGCGACCGCTTCGCGGGCCAAGCGCTCAAGCTTTTCGTCGGTGTAGCCGAGCCAACCGGGTCCCGTCGTGTAGGCGGGGTACCCGTTCGCGAGCAGTTCGGACGTGCGCTCATCGGCGCCGACCCGGCCACGTCGCAGGATGTCTAGGGCCTCGTCACGAGTGAGCGCGTCACTGAGATACCGAAGGTCGATCAGGTCGACGAGTTCCTCGGGATTGAGCGAGGCGAGGTGCTGCCAGAGAGGCTGCCCAGCGCGCTTGGCCCTGAGGTCCCAAAAGGCGTTGATGACCGCGCCGATCGCCATGTGAATGACGCCCTTTTCCGGGCCGAGCCAACGCAGTTGAGAGTCGTGGAGCATCTCCCGCCAAGTCGCTCCCATGTCGCCGAGCAGGTCCTCAACGTTTCTGCCCATGAACCGGGAGGCGAGCACCTCGATGGCGTTGGCCTCGATGTCGTTGCCCCGCCCAATGGTGAAAACAAAGCCGGTGCCGGTCAGGCCGTCGTCGCTGTCGGTCTCGATCTGCAGGTAGGCCGCCGAATAGTCCGGATCGGGGTTCATGGCATCCGAACCGTCGAGAAAAATCGAGGTGGGGAACCGGATGTCCAGAGTGCGGATGCTCGTGATGATGCTCATTATTCGCTTCGGCTCGGACGAGATTCGATGGGTGGACGGAGGGTCAACTCTTGACCGCCCCAGCCAGGACACCTCGCACGAGAAGCCTCGACGAGAGCAGGAACACAATCAGGATCGGGATCGCCACGAGGAGCCCTGCGAGCGCGATCTCCGGTCGACCAATGACGCTCTGTTGAGCGCCGTTGCCGGGATTGAGCGCAGGGGTCGAGCTGAACAAGATCCCGAGCCCGACCGGCAACGTGTAGTTCACCGCCGAGCCGAGCAGCACGTACGGCAGAAAGTAGTTGACCCAGGCTGCGCTAAAGCTAAAGAACGCGAGCATGCCGAAGAGGCCCCTCGACAGTGGTAAAGCGATCAGGAAGAACGTCTTGAACTCTCCGGCGCCATCAACGCGGGCGGCCTCGTAGACCTCGTGCGGGATCGATGTCGTGAAGTAGATGTACGCAAGAAACACCCCGAACGGATAGAACGAGCTTGTCAGGATGACGGCGGTCGGAGTGTCATACAAGCCAAGTTGCGAGATCTGGATGAACAGCGGGAGCACGAGCGCGACCGGCGGAACGATCATTGCGACCAGCGTCGTGATGAGCATGGTGCGCTTGAACGGGATCGCTGTTGCCGCGAGCGCGTAGCCGGCAAGAAGAGCGGTGACGCACGAGATAGCGACGATCAAGAGTGTGTAGATGACCGAGTTGATCAGCCACTGCACAATGATGCCGTTTTGGAACGTGAGGAGGTTCTGCCACGCGATGCCGTAGTTTGCGAAGCTGCCAAATGAGAATGGCGGGTCGTTGTTCAACTGCGGAGCCGTCTTGGATGGAGCGATGATGAGCCAGATCATGGGAATGATGCTCAAGAGCGCCCCAACGATGAGCGTCACCCACACCATGGCGCGGCCGACCGAGCCTGAGGCCGTGCGCTTGTTGAGGTTGTGGTGTGTGATCTTCGTTGGGAGCGGGGTCACCGCTTCGGTTTGGCTGGGTGCGGTGGTTGTCATTTGCGCTTCACTCCAATTCCGTCGAAGAAGTCCGTTCGGAAGATCACGAAGACGGCAGCGATCATGCAGACCAAGAGCAGCATGAGGGAGAGCGCCGCAGCTCCTCCGAGGTTGTTTTGCTGGAATGCGAAGGTGTAGCTGAGCTGATTCAGCGACCAGTTGGACGCGAGGCCCGGGTACACCGACGCAGAGATCAGCTGAGGCTCTACGAACACTTGAAGCCCAGCGGCGAAGACCAGGATCCCCATGTAGACGAGGTACTTTCGAATAAGCGGGAGCTTGATTTGCCACGCAATCTGGAACGCGTTTGCGCCGTCGATGCGGGCGGCCTCAAGGATGTCGTCTGGGATCGATTGCAGGGATCCGTACTGAACGACGATCCAGTTACCTGCACCGGTGAAGAAGGCCATCAGAACGAAGATCCACGCAAGGTTTGAGCCGGTCCAGATTTGGGTGCCTTCGGTAATCCCCATCGCCGCGAGGATGTCCTGATATGGACTGAGCGTCGGTTCGAGAAGGAAGTACCAGACGAGCACCGCGGTCGCACCAGTGAGCGACGCCGGAACGATATAGGTGAGGCGGAGCGGGAGATTCCATCGTCCCTGCACCGTGTCAAGCAGCAGAGACATCAGCGCAACAACAATGAGCATCGATGGCACGTACAACGCCAGAAAAACGCCAACATTGATGAGCGCATCAAGAAAGCGGAAGTCCTGCAGCGCCAGAAGATAGTTGAGGGGGCCGCCGCCTGGATTGAGCACAGACGGTTCGAAGGATGTGCCTGCCGCAACGACGATCGGCACAATGCCGAAAGCCACCAGCAGCGCAAAATACGGCGCGATCATGATGGCCCCAGCGAAGAGGCTTGTTCTATTGCTTCGTGACCGCAACACTGCGACCCTCTCGTTCAGGATTAATGTTGGGTGCAGAGGCACTACGTGCCCCTGCACCCAACGATTCTTCTGCTTGTACTACTCGGTTTCTACCGTGTATCCGGACGCCGGTGCAAGGTTCTGCAACGACACCGCGTAATCGTTCAGCGCAGTCTCAAGAGATGAGCCTCCGTTGATTGCGGCTTGAAGCACGGTACCGATCTGCGCGACGAAGGCGAATCGCACGGGGCGGTCGACCTGCGAGATCTTGTTCGCACCGGCAGCCATCGCCGGATACGGGTTCGATGCGTAGTACGGGTCAGTCGAGATGCGCGCCTCCCACAGCTTGTTCGCCGGTCCGTAGGCCGGGAACGTCGGTGTGGTATCTAGCTGTGCCATGACGTCGGATGTTGTCATCCAGACGGCTGCGTCAGCGGCTTCTTGTGGGTACAGCGACTTGGACGAGACGGTGAAGACTCCACCACCCCAAGCGCCTGACCGGTCGTCATCTCCGGAGCCCCACGCGGGCATGTTCGCCGCGGCGATTTCACCCGCTGGAACTGCCCATGATTCTGCCGGCCGGATCACGAAGTCACCGAACCACGATGGGCCAAGCGTCATTGCGACCTTGTTCTGCTTCGCAACGTCTTCGATGAAGCCGGCGTCGAAGCTCGAACGGCTGTCAAGCACGCCAGCGTCGAGCAGCGGCTGCACGAGCTCCGCGACACGCGTGCATTTCGGGTCGCCCGGGGCGATCCGCACCACATTGGGCGCCGTCACGTCAGCTAGCGGACATTCACTCGACTGCAGGTACATCGCGTAGTAGCCCTGATCGCCGATCGCGCCGGCCGAGTAGCCGGTGCCCTGAAGCTGGAGGGCGGTTGCGGCGAACTCTTCCATTGTGGTCGGGACCGTGAGGCCGAGTTCTTCGAAGATCCTGGTGTTGTACCAGAGCACGCCGTTGGCAAGGTCGTTCTTCAGGCAGTAATACGTACCGTCGAACAAGCAGTCGCTGTTGCCCTCGCCGAATCCATCGAAGATCTCTTGGGAAACGACGTCCGTGAGGTCAGCGGCAAATCCGTTGCTCGGGTCAAGAAACTGCGCGGTATCGGCTGCGGTGCCGAAGATGATGTCCGGCCAGCCTTTGTTCGCACGGTTAGCAAGGGTGATCTTGGTCTGGGCGTCCTGCTGAGCGATGACTTCGATCTGGATGTCGATCGTGTCGGCCATGAGCTCTTGGTATGCCTCAGCCTGCGGAACGCGCGGGGTGTCGACCCAGAAGAGCAGCGAGGGCTTCGCGTTCGGGTCAACCGTTGGGGCCGCCGGAGCGCATCCGGTCAGCACGATGGCCACCGCCGCTAACGCGCCGATCGCCACTGTCATTCGTTTCATGGTGCTTCCTTTCATGCCGTGATGGAACGAAAGAAAGCTTCTTCGCTCCGATGTAAAATCGATGCTACACGATTTATCAGAATCCTATACACTATTTTCTGTGGTTACTCGATGCGGCATTCGTACGCCTCTTTATCGCGCTGAGAACACCGCGTCATCACTCAACGAAGAGCGCACGGAGAACACATGTCCGAACTAACCGGCCTGACGGCCGTCGTCACCGGAGCCGGTTCCGGTATCGGTTTGTCTACCGCGCAGAATTTCGCGGCGGCGGGCGCTCGTGTCTTCGGTCTTGACCTCGACATCGGGGCGATGCATGGAGTCGCAGAGTGGATACCTTGCGACATCGGGTCCTCAGATTCTGTACAGGCGGCATTCGCAACGCTGTCAAGCGAGGTAAGCGTGCTCGATATTCTGGTGAACAACGCAGGCATCGGCGCCGTCGGCACAATCGAAGACGGCACCGACGAGGAGTGGGCGAACGTGCTCAATGTCAACGTCGTCGGGATTGCCAGGGTCACGCGATCTGCCCTCCCACTGTTGCGAGCTAGCGCAGCGGCGGCGATTGTCAATACGTGTTCCATCGCTGCCACCGTTGGACTTCCGCGGCGTGCAATTTACTCGGCGAGCAAAGGTGCCGTGCAGTCGTTAACCCTCGCGATGGCTTCCGACCTCATCCACGAGGGCATCCGAGTGAACTGCGTGAATCCCGGTACTGCGGACACCCCGTGGGTAGCGCGGTTGCTCGATCTCGCACAGGACCCGGCAGCCGAACGGAGCGCGCTCGAGCAGCGCCAGCCGAGCGGTCGCTTGGTCACGGCCGTTGAAGTAGCAAACGCCATTCGTTTCCTCGCCAGTCCAAACCAGCAGTCGATAACGGGTACGGTCCTAGCCGTCGACGGTGGGATGGACGGACTGAGAGTTCCGCCACGTTAGCGGCGGAACGCATAAGCGAAGCTTAATCGCATATACGATTGGCCTCGGTCGAACCCCGTTTCGTGGCCGGACAAGTCTAGGAAGGCGAACGACGATGGCACGAGATTCAGCCCGCCGAACCGCAGTAAGCCCGCGGCGCCTCGTGCTCGCGGACGGAACCTATGAGGCGATCAAGGGGATGATCCTTGATCACGAGATCTCACCCGGCGAGCATGTTGGCATCGACGAGTTGTCGCGTGACCTTTCGGTTTCTCAGACGCCCATTCGCGAAGCGCTCGCGCGGCTGGAATCCGATGGGCTCGTGATCAAGATCCCGCTACGCGGGTACCAAGCAACCGACCTGTTGTCAGTGCGGCAGTTCGACGAGCTGTTTCAATTCCGCGCGCTCATTGAGCCTTGGGCGGCGTCGGAAGCGGCGCGTCGCAGCACCCGCAGGGACATCGAGGTACTCGAAGGCGAGCTGGAGCGGGCCGATCGGATTTCCCGGTCGGGATCCTCGTCAACCTATGCGGGTTTCGTCGAACACGACACGCGATTGCATGCATTGGTTGCGCACGCCTCTGGCAACACCTTTATCGAGGACGCGTTCATCCGAACGCGCTGTCACATGCACCTGTTTCGGGTCTACAAGGCATCCGCCGCCATCGAAGGCGATGGGGATCCGCAAGGTGGCTTTGTGCGAGACATGTTCGCCGAGTACTACCAGAGCGGCCACAAGCCTCTTGCGTTATCAGAGCATGAGGAAATCGTCGGGGCGATTGCCGGCGGCGACGGGGATCGCGCGCGCGAGCTAATGCTGCATCACATCGAGTCGTCTCGTCAGCGCTTCATCGCCGCAGTTGAGGCCCTGAACGCTCGGCCCTGAACGCCCGGCCCTGAACGCGCTCGGTCATTCAGGCTCGGCCATTCGGGCTCCGCTGAGCGGCCGGCCCTAAGCGTCTGGCTGAACGTCGAGCTCCGGCCCCGCTAGTCCAACCGACGCGGCCGGATGATCGGGGCCCAGTCGTTCGCCCGCGACCACGGTGTCTCATAGCTCGGCGAATTCACGTAGCGCTCCATCGTGACTCGGATACTCGCACCCGAGCCAGGAGCAAGCGTCAGCTCGAACCATCGACCATCTACCGGTACGGCTTCCGCGCCGTCAAAGGAGACCATTCCGAAGCGATGCTCGCCGAAGGAGCCCGCTTGCACAACGACCGTTCGAGCGGTTTCGGTCTCAAGACTCACCAAGTCGAGCTCCACGAAGTCCTGGCCGATAGCGGTGACAAGCGAAGCAACGCCCTCTGGCAGCCCTGGCCGTTTCGCTACGCCGTCGTAGTACCGCACAGTCGCATGTTGCAGCCCCCCGTGGGACATGTGCATCGGTGCGCCCCACATGGTTTGCACAAGAGACTCGAAGTACACCGGGTTGAACTCTTGCCAAATGTGGATCGCGTACCCGTCGATCTGCAAATCGATGGCCTCGGTGTGCCCGTCGATGTAGTGGATCGAACTGAAACCGGCCGGATCTCCGTCGGGTGATCGCATGCGTCTTAACTGCTGCTCGATCAGGGCGATGTTCGCTTCGAGGGCACGTTCGGGAAACTCGGGATTTGTGCCGGTGATGTACGAGAACCACGCCGCCGTGTTCATATTGAAGTGCTTGACCGTCAACGGCACGACCGGAAAGCCCACCGTCGTCCAGTCGGAATCCCCGCGCACCCGCTCAACACGCGCAAGGTCCTCTTCCGCCAGACTCCTCGCCCAGATCTGAATCGGGTACAGCGGATTCGGGGCTCGGTAGTCGGTCCATCCGCTGTCAAAGTGCTTGTGCGGCACCACCCACGTGGCGCCCTCCTCGTGACCGAGGTCGAAGTTGGCGTCGAGTTGCTGACGAACTAACGCGAGATGCGCCGGGTCGCCCGTGAGCAGCAAGGCGTTGAGACCGGCGTTGAGGGTGGGTTCAATGATGGTCAGGAGGCCGTGTGGCCAGCGCCATCCGTAGTGCCCTCCCCACCATTTGCCGTCGAGGTACTCACCCACTTCGCCCGACAGTCCTACGTTGTCAGGCAGGATGCCACCGTTGGCATCCGAGCGAGCCTTCCACCGTGCAATGTACTCAATGACCCAGGTGCGAAGCCCCTCGTCTGCCGAATACATGAAGGCGTGCGCCATCTGGCCCGTGGCATTCAGATTGAGGGGCACGTCACCGCGCGTCGTGCGCTGATTCATCTTCTCGATGATCTCGGCGAACACGCTGTCGTCGTGCCACGGCGTTGTCGATGCCGGGAATGGCACGCCGGCGAGGTCTTCGAACGGCGGATGGTAGCCGTCGAGTACGCCGCGGTGGGTGCCTAAGTCTTCGGCGGTTACAACAAAGCGCGGACCTCTACTCCCGGACTGCGGGGCTCTGACGATGCCAAGCTCCGAATCGTAGTTCGGCGCGAGCGGATCCTCGCCGGTGTACATCCTTGCGAAGCGGTCCGCGCGCTGCCGATCGACCAATGACTCTGGCTTGGTCAGTCCGAAGAAGTAGTGGAAAAGGTTAGCTTCGCCATGGTGCATCCAGTCGTAGTAGCCGTCGAACTCGCGTTCGATCTGTCCATACTGCGTCCACTGCCAAGTGATCGAGTCCCACATCTTCCTCGCAAGGTCATACACGGACTCGTCTCCGCTGATGCTATAAAACAGGGCAAGGTACTGGAATGCCTCGTACGGGTCATCAGAACCATCCATCCCGGGCCACTCGTTGCGCCAAATGAGGCTGCCATCGTCACGGGTGTAGCGCGCGACGAACTCCGGCGCCGCGCGTGACAATGATTCGACGATTTGGCGCTGCAAGACTGCCCAGCGCGGCGCGGCCCTGAGCTGTTCGACCATGAAATTGGGAAGTGCTTGTTCCGCCATAGTCGCGCCGCCCATCCTGAGTTTGAAACCACTGATCATGGATCCTATCTGATTCTAAGCCAGCGTCAGCCGCGCAGAATCTTCCCAGCGCGCGAGTGTCTCTGCCATGGGTTTCGCGCGCAGCACTACTGGTTCTTGGAGCGTCTTGCGTTGACTGCCGCTGCGAGCCACGCCACGACAAACAGCACCGTTCCGAGCACGACCGAGACCGCGAACACGGGCCAACCCGTCGGAATCGGAGTGGGCAGTGCGGCAAACGCTGCGAAGACGGGAACGGCAACAGCCGGGATGATCGCCAACCGCCACAGAGATCGATAGGGCGCAGGACCGGCAGAGCCCAACACATCCGGCTGAACTGTGCCGGGTCGTGTGCTGAACAGTGCGAGCAGGGCAAGTCCGACCAGGGCGGGCCCAACCAGGGTCAAGGGCCTGTCGATCGCGTAAGCCACGGAGAAGACCGCCAGCACGAGCATCGCGACGATGGTCCCTGGCAAGCCTGGTCGGGCGCGCCATCGCATCCACCACCACAGCGCGAGTCCGACTGCGTAGCCCACCGTCGTCAGAGCGGCAAAGACCGCGTACTCGGGCACCGATGGTGAAGCCCCTTCCTCGAACCTCCAGAAGCTGGCCCAGCCTCCGACACCGATGCCGACGGCGACAAGCGCCACGAGCGAACTCCGTGCCGACGCGGCGAGCGCACGCGGCATCCACCACCAACCGAGCAACACGGTGAACAGTGCGTGCCACGACAGGGCGGTATTGACCAATGTGAGCGGAAGGTCGTCAATGACCGTCGTTACGAGCACCCCTTCGACGAGCCAGCCATAAAGCGCACCCGCGAGGAAGACTCGTCGCCACGCCCCCGCTCCCGATGCTGCAACTCCCCAGCGCGCGCACACGAACCGCACAATTTGCACAACGAGTGCATAGCCGAGAACGGTTTCGACGAACCCGAGCGCAGAGTCCTCCGGCCGCCATCGACCCCAGAACCACCACTCCGACCAGATCACCACGGCGAGCGCCAGCCCAATGGTTGCGACGAACGAGAACGCCAGTCGCACCATAAAGGGAGAGCGAGGACGGGTGCGCGCCGAGACGGTGGCGCCGGGACCGCCAGAGCCGTCGCCCGGAATGCTCGGGATGGTGGCTGCGCCGCCGGGTTCAGTCTTGGGCTTGCCGTCGACTGGCTTTGCTGGGGTGTCCTCCACGCTTCAACGCTAGCGCGCGACACCCAAGTGGCCAGCTTTGCCGATAGCGTTGAAACGTGCGCACGCTCACCGAACCCGCAGGCACCTCCGGACAATTTGACACCCCAAAGCGCTCGGAGGTGCCCGCGCGATGACATCCACCGCCGAGGTTATCGCTCGCGTCGAAGCCGAAGAGAAGCGTCTGGTGTTCAACAGCTTCACGGCCGATGATGCGTTCCGTCTCGGTACTCGGATGCGTGAACTGGCAGTGGCGCGAGGGCACGCGATCACGATCGACATCGCTCACGGTGAGCAGCGGCTCTTCCACACCGCGCTACCCGGAACCTCCGCCCATAACGAAAAGTGGATCGAGCGCAAGAAGCGCACGGTTCGCGAGTGGGCGGCGAGCAGCTACGCCGTCGGACTGCGGTTCCCGATTCTCGATTCGCCGTACACCCTCGAAAGCGCTCCGTGGATGGATCCGATGCAGTATTCGGGTAGCGGCGGCGGGTTCCCGATCGTTGTCGCGGGAGCGGGACTCGTTGGCACGATCGCCGTCTCCGGCCTGCGCCACGACCTTGACCACGACTTCATTGTCGAAGTCCTTGCCGAGTTTCTCGAGGTCGACCCGGGGTCCAGCTAACCGCAGGAGCAGCGGTCGAGGATCTCAAAGGTGACGTGCCGGCAATAGCGCTGCAGCCTTGACCCGTGCACGAACCGCAACGTACAGTGGGGATGTTGCTCCAGACCTCGGCGGCGTTCCGCTACCGACTGGAGAAGCTATGACTGCCACCGCCACCGCACCGCCCGTGATTGCGAGCGAGCCGGTCGTGATGCGCTCGCTCGCCCGCCAAACGGACCTCGTTCACTTGGGTTCCGGCCGCTTCGCCCTCGCTGTACTTCGGTTGGCCATGGGTTTCATTTTCCTGTGGGCGTTCCTCGACAAGACTTTTGGGCTCGGGTTCTCTACGCCCGTCGAGCGCGCCTGGATCAACGGCGGCACTCCGAGCCAAGGATTCCTTCTAGGGGACTCAGTCGTCGGCCCGTTGAAGCCGTTCTTCAGCTCGATCGCAAGTCCGGCATCCGACTGGCTCTTCATGGCCGGGATGCTCGGCATCGGCCTCGCGGTCATGCTCGGGATCGGGCTGCGCATCAGTGCCATCGCGGGAACCGTCATCCTCGTGGCGATGTACCTCGCCGAGTGGCCGTTCACCGCTGGCGCTGGCTCAACGAACCCGGTCGTCGAGTACCACATCATCTATGCGCTGAGCCTGATCGTGATTGCGATTCTGGCCGCCGGTGACACGATCGGCTTTGGACTTCCTTGGAAGAACACGAGCCTCGTGCGGCGGATGCCGTGGCTGGCCTAGGCCCCGTCACCGACTCCACAACTAACAAGACCGACGCACATTCCCTGAGCCGCCGCATCTTGATCATCACCGGTGCGGTGGTCGGCGTTCTCGCGCTGGCCGTGGGGCTTGTACTCGGTGTTGGCGGTGCTTTCGCGTTCTCTCGCAACTACGAAGCACCTTGGGCTGCCGACTACCACAAGCAGTTCGCTGACCCGCGCGAACAGCTCGTGGCGCACGGACTGCTTGCTTCGAGCGGACACAATATGCAGCCGTGGCTCATTGAGCTCGCGAACGATCCGAACGTGTTCTTGCTCTACGCGGACCCGAGCCGCTTATCGGTGGCGGTCGACCCGTTCGCCCGACAGGTCATGGTGTCGCAGGGCACCTTCCTCGACTACGTGGAGGTGGCTGGCGCTCAACTCGGATACCCGGTGACCATCGAGCTCTTTCCTGATGGCGAGTACGACGAGACTGATCTTGCGGCCAGCATGACGTCGACTCCGGTTGCCAGGGTCACACTCGCAACAGCGGCCGCACGGTCTCAGCCCACCTACGATTCGCTCTTTCTCTCTGACACGAATCGCGCCCCGTACGGGCCAACCCCGCTGACCGACGAACAACTCGCTGCGTTGGCTGGGCTCACTGCGGCCCCGGCGTCGCTTGCGATCCTCACATCGGCGGTCGATCGAGACGCGCTCGGCGCCTTCGGTATTGCCGGATCGACCATCGAGTCGGAGTCGGCTGCCGCGACAGCAGAGTCGAACGCTGTCTTCCGGCCGAACGAGCTGGCCAAGAATAACCAGCCGTGGGGTTTCTCGATCGAGGGTCAAGGCACCTCAGGGATCATGAAGTATTTCCTTCAAGGGCTGATCACTCTTCTGCCGTTCACCAATAGTGACGAGATCGGCGCGCAGCGTCAGATCGACCTCACCACCGCCGCCGTCGCGGCGACCCCGGCCTACGGGATCATCATGACGCCGAGCAACACGCGTACCGAGCAGGTGCTGGCGGGGATGCTCTACAGCCGCTTCGAGCTGACGGCGCGAAGTCAAGGGCTCGTCATGCAGCCACTGAGCCAAGTGATCCAGGAGTACCCCGAGATGGCTGAGCAATACGCTGCGGTGCACGCGGCATACGCGCCAGACGGCGAGACCATCCAAATGATCGTGCGGCTCGGCACCGCCACCGTCGATTACCCAACGTCGATGCGCCGAGCGGTCGAGGACTTCATTCTTCAATAAGTCAGAACGCGGGGGCAGTTACGGCAGACTAGCGGTGCGGCACGCGAGGGCGTGAGCAATTCCCTCACAACAGCGAAACGACGGCTGACCGAACCCGCTTCCTCCAGAAAGAGACACCATGAAGACCATTCCCGTTGGCCCATCGGGCCTCACCGCTCCCAATGTCGTCCTCGGAGTAATGCGCATTGCCGAGAAGAGCGATGACGAGATTCGTGCGCTTATCTCGGCAGCACGGGACGGTGGCATCGATTTCTTCGATCATGCCGATGTGTACGGCACTCGAATGCACGAGTGCGAGGAGCGGTTCGCCCAGGCGCTGCGTCTTTCACCAGCCGAGCGTGCCGAGGTCACCATCCAGACCAAGGCGGGCATCGTGCGCGAAGGACCGTACTTCGACTTCTCGTACGAGCGAATCGTCTCGAGTGTCGAGGGTTCGCTGCGGGCGCTGCAGACCGACTACATCGACATCCTGTTGCTCCATCGGCCGGATGCGCTCGTCGAGCCTGAGGAGGTTGCCCGCGCATTCGACGAGCTCGAAGCCGCAGGCAAAGTGCGCGCATTCGGCGTGTCGAATCACACCCCGCGCCAGATCGACCTGCTCAAGACGGCCGTCACCCAGCCCATTGTCGCGAACCAGGTTCAGCTGTCGATTACCCACGCGCCGATCGTGGCTCAGGGTGTGGCCTCGAACATGCATGGACTGGATCAATCGGCAACGCTCGATGGTGGCGGCATCCTCGACTATTGCCGCATCAACCACATCACGGTGCAAGCATGGTCACCGTTTCAGGCCGGGTTCTTCACCGGCGTCTTCCTCGACGATCCCCAGTACCCCGAACTCAACGCCGCCATTGATCGACTCGCCGCCCACTATGGCGTGACGCCGATCGCCATCGCGACCGCGTGGATCACACGCCATCCCGCGCAAATGCAAGTCGTTCTCGGCACCACCACACCGCAGCGAGTCACCGACGCCGCATCAGGATCGGACATCCCACTCACGCGCGCCGAGTGGTACGAACTGTTCCGAGCGGCCGGATACACGGTTCCGTAGGGGTCGCGATGACCGCCAACACTGCTCAGCGTTTGAGGTTCAAAGGTGCCAGCTTCGGCTGATATTGTGACGCTTACTCTTGGGAGCTGGCACACAATGCTGCGTCAAGTTTCCGCACCCCATTGGCCTTCAAGGCCAGCCCAATTGAGCAATGACGCCACCTGACATTCGGTGAAGCATCGACCGCTCATGACCGAATGGATTCGCTATGGATCAGTTGTACATCAAGCCCGGCACCAGCTGGTCGGAGACCTACGCGCGCTGTCAAGCAGAAGCGCCAGAAGCGTTTGGTGCCGAAAGTCTTCGCAACCTCATCGGCGGCGAGTGGGTCTCAGCCGGCGAAACGGGCGCCCACAGTTCGCCGAACGACGGAACAACGATGTTCGGACCGCCGCGGATCGATCACCAAACGGCCGTCGATTCGGTCGCTCTGGCTGCCGAACAGCACGGGGCCTGGGTTGCCGTACCGCTGACGGAGCGCGTCGCTCGAGTCACCCAAGCTGTTGAACTGCTGCAATCCCAACGAGAACTGATCGCCTTGTTGCTGGTGTGGGAGATTGGCAAGCCATGGCACATCGCGCTCGCTGACGTCGACCGCTGCATTGACGGGGTGCGTTGGTACCTCGAGCAGATTTCGCGCCAACTGAAGGTTGGAACCTCGGATGAGCGCAAGCCACTGTCCGGGCCGGTCTCAAACATCGCGTCATGGAACTACCCGCTAAGCGTGCAAGTGCACGCCGAACTCGTGCAGATTCTTGCCGGAAACGCCGTCATCGCGAAAACGCCATCGCAGGGCGGGTTTCACGCACTCACGCTCGCGCACGCCATGATGCAGCGCGCCGCCCTGCCGGTGACGCTGGTTTCTGGAGTCGGCTCCGAACTCGGTGACGCTCTCATCCAATCGCCCCAGCTCGGCGCTCTCGCCTTCGTTGGCGGTCGCTCGAACGGGCGCAAAGCCGCAGTCACGCTTGCCGATACCAGCCGGCGACACATCCTCGAGCAAGAAGGTTTGAACGCGTGGGGAATCTGGGATTTCGCACAGTGGGAGATGCTCTCGGCTCATCTGCGCAAGGGGTTCGAGTACGCCAAGCAGCGATGCACCGCTTACCCGCGTTACGTGATCCAGCGCCGGCTCCTGCCAGACTTTCTCGACGTCTACTTGCCGATGGTGCGCGATCTCAAGTTCGGGCATCCGCTGGCCGTGGCCAACGACGACGACGCGCTTCCAATTCTTGACTTCGGTCCGGTCATCCATGCGACAAAGGCAGCCGCCTTGGCAAGCCAGTACGAAGAAGCTCTCGACAAGGGAGCCGCGCCGATCTACCGCGGTTCTCTCGACAGTGGCCGGTTCATCGAAGGCCAGAATGTCAGCGCCTATAGCGCGCCAGCCACGGTGCTCGATCCGGCGTCGTCGTGGTCGCTCCACCACGCCGAGCCATTCGGGCCCCTCGACTCGATCGTTCTGGTGGACACCGAGGCGGAGCTTCTCGCCGCGATGAACGTTAGTAACGGCAACCTTGTCGGGTCGATCGCAACCGACGACGCCGATTTCGCTGCCCGCGTCTCGGAAGAACTGCGATCGTTCAAGGTGGGCGTCAACAAGCCGCGCAGCCGCGGGGACCGCGAGGAAGTCTTTGGCGGACTCGGGGCCTCCTGGACTGGCGCGTTCGTCGGGGGCGACTTGCTGGTCGAGGCGGTAACGATGGGGCCAACAGGAGACGCCGAGCACCTGTTTGGGAACTTCCCGAGCTACTCGAGGCTGCCAGCGCGCTGACGGCGACGAAGACACCGGCAACCCGCTCAGACTATGGCGAGCAGGTTGCCGGTCTTCGTGGCAATCGCGCGAACTGGACTAGCGGCGTCGGCGCTCCGTCTGGGTGAACAGCACTCCGGCCAAGATCAAGGCAGCGCCGAACAGCACGGTAATGATGGTGCTGAATGTGCCGAGGGACAACAGACCCGAGACACCGAGCAGATACAGCGCGCCCAGTACGTTGGCGATGATGAACACGATCGCCGACCGGTTCGCGATCTCCCGGCCCGTGTACAGCAGGATCGCACCAACGATGCCGCCAGCAGCCGCGAGGATCGCCGCGAACGTGGCGACCCCAGCCGGAAGCGCAATAACGCCCAGTCCTGCAAGCGCCAGAATCGCCCAGCCAACGGCCGCAATAATAAGGGCGACCCTGGTGAGCGTGCTGTTGACCGCGCCGATTGCGAGAATCGCGAACGCGATCGCGAGGGCCAGCGTCGCGAGCACCGTCACCCACGGAAAGCTCTGACCTGCAAGCGGCAGGATCACGGCGAGCACAAAGAGCGCTCCGGCAACTATGAGGGCAATACCCGCGGCAGCGCGGCGAGAATTAGACTGAACGACCATGACGGCTCCTTCGTTGGGTTAGGCGTCACACTAGCGGTCTCCAGGATCCGCAAGATAGTGACTAAAGTCCCGAAGGCACTTGGCTACCAACACGATCGGCTCGAACCTGAACGATTGGCGTTCCTCTTGACTGCGTAGGATTGTGCGATGAAGACTCGACTGATTGGCGACATCCCTGTTTCGGCGATTGGACTCGGCGGCATGCCGATGTCGATCGAGGGGCGACCAGACGAGGCCCGCTCAATTGCGACCATTCATGCGGCTCTCGACGCTGGTGTCACCCTGATCGATACGGCCGACGCCTACCGTCTGCCCGGCGAGGCGGAGTCACACAACGAGGTGCTGATCGCGAAGGCGCTGCGAAGCTACTCCGGTGACACGTCGAACGTTCTTGTTGCCACGAAGGGCGGACACCACCGCACCAAGGTGCAGCCGGGTCCGTGGGAGCAGGACGGGCATCCGGAATATCTCAAGCGTGCCGCCGAGGCATCGCTCAAGGCGCTCGGCGTCGACGCGATCGGGCTCTATCAATTCCACCGACCAGACAAGCATGTCGATTACGCTGACTCGGTTGGCGCGATTCGCGACCTGCTCGACGATGGCAAGATTCGCATGGCGGGCATCTCAAACGCCAACCCTGCGCAAATCCGCCTTGCGCAAGAGATCCTCGGCGGTCGGCTGGTGTCAGTGCAGAACCAGTTCTCGCCGAGCTTTCGCTCGAGCGAGCCAGAACTCGACCTTTGCACCGAACTCGGCATCGCGTTCCTGCCGTGGAGCCCGCTCGGCGGCATGAGCGGCGCAAGCTCGCTGGGTGCCAGATTCGCTAAGTTCCAAGGCGTGGCGGATGCCCGTGGCGTCAGTCCTCAAGTGGTGTGCTTAGCGTGGGAACTCGCCAAGGGCCCCACCGTCATCCCGATCCCTGGCGCCTCGCGGCCCGAGTCAATCATCGACTCGGCGACGGCATCAGAGCTCGAACTCACAGCAGAGGAACTCGCAACGGTCGACGCTGCCTAGCTCGACCAGCCGCCTGTTCGCGGCAGGGTCATCCCACCGCGGCCTCGTCATAAGAACCCGTCACCAGAAGCCGCCGCCAGACCAACTGCGCGGCCCGAGCGTGAGGTCGCCGATCGCGGTGCCGGTGCGGTCCCCTAGGAACGACTGCACAACAGCCGCGCCCAGATCGTCAAGCTCTGGCGCGACGACGCGACCACCGGCCCTTCGCGCCATCCCGTCAATAAAGCGCGCCAGCGCCGGGTCCTCACCCAAACGGAAGAAGGTGGTTTGCGCGCCCAGCCGTGCCGCATTATCGAGCTCGCGGATCGTCAACTCAATGGTCTGCGGGTGTGGCGGATAGGCGAAAAATACCGAGCCGTCGGGCTCCAGGTGCGAGGTGGGCTCCCCGTCGGTGACGATCAGCAGCACCGGCTGCGCGTTGGGGTGCTTGCGAAAGTGCCGATTCGCCAGCAAGAGTCCGTGGTGCAGGTTTGTGCCTTTGTTCCAGCGCGCCTCGAGGGCGGTGAGCTCCTCGATGTCCATCACCTGCGCCTGCCGCCCGAACGCGATCAACTCCAGGTGATCGCCGCGAAAGCGCGACCGGATGAGCGTGTGCACCGCGAGCGCGGTGCGCTTCATCGGCACCCATCGTCCGTCCATCTCCATCGAGAACGACGTGTCAACAAGCAGTGCAACGGCCGCCTGCGTGCGTGCCTCGGTCTCGGCGACTTCGACGTCGCCGATCACCACGAGTCGCCGGTCGCTCGGATCGCTGAGTCTGCGCTGGATACCGTTCAGAACGGTACGCGGGATGTTCCACGGCTCGGTGTCGCCGAACGCCCACTCGCGCGTAGCCCCGGATGCCTCGCCCGCCGCCCCGGACTGGCGCACGTCACGCTGCCCCTGGCGAGCAGACAATCGGCTCGCGGCATCCTTGAGTAACGAAGTGCCGAGCTGGCGCATGGCCTTTGGCGTGAGTTTGAGGTCGCCGGCCGAATCACGTCGCAGCGCGCCATCCTGGCGCAGTGCTCGCTCAAGGTCGCGCAACGTCTTCGCGTCAACGGCCGCGGTGTCGCCCAGTCGGTTCGCAAGCTTGTCGAGGTCGATGTCGTCAAGGCTCGATCGAGGGTAGGCCTGCGAGAGCTGCTCGGCTAGATCGTCAAGGTCGGACAGCTCTTGCAATACCCCGGTACCGTCGCCGAGACCAAGCCCTTGGTCCCCGTCGAAGTCGGCCGAGCCGGACCAGTCTTCTCCGGGACGAAGCGCCTGCAGGTTCCCGTCAAGCTGGGCGAGGCCCGCCATAAGCTCCGGTGAGCCGAAGGCTTGCGCGGAGAGCTCCATGAGCTCCTTCCGCTGCTCCGGGCTCATCGAGTTCAACATGCGCTGCGCTGCAGCGGAGCGCTTCGCCAGCGTGTCAAGCAGTTCGTCGATGTCGGCCGGGTTTTCCGGAAAGAACGCACCATGCTTGGCCATGAAGTCGGTGAAGTCTTGTGGAGTGTCCTCGCCAAAGCGGCGTTTCTCGAGCAGCGCGTTCAGGTCAGAAAGCATCTCGTTGACGGCCGCGCGGTCTGCGTCGCTCGCGTTCTCGAGGGCACTCTTCATGCCAGCGAACCGCTGGTCGAGCAGCTCCCGGCCTAGCAAGTCCTTGATCTTCTCGTACTTCTCGCGCGCCTGGTTGGACTGCCACCGGTAGTCCGCCAGCTCCGTTACCGCAGCGGCGGGTGAGGCGGGGAGGTTGTCGAGTCGGAGGTGCGCGAAGGCGCGCTCAGAATCATCCAACTCGGCATCGCGCACCAACTGCTTGCGCTCCTCGAGCACCGCGGCGTCCAGTAGCTCTTTCACTTGTTGCATCGTGCCGTTGAGGTTGTTGCGCTGCAGTAGTTCGCGCCGGCGCTCGGCGACGCGACGGGCAAGCTCGTCTAGACCGTTCTGGTTGCGACCGCCGCGACGCAGAAACTCGCGCATCGCGCGTTCTGGCGAGACGCCGTCCATCACACTCTCGCCGATCGCGTCGAGCGCCTCGGCGATGTCGACCGGCGGCGCGAGCGGATCGCCACCGTCGTAGCGGCGGAACCGGGTTCTAGCCACGGCACACCTCAGCCATGGGTCGCCTCAGCCACGGGTCGTCTCAGCCACACAGGTCTTCTCAGCCGCAGGGCGAACCTCAGCCATAGACGGTTTCGCCGCCCTCGGTGTCTTTGCCGATCTTTCGCGCCAGATACAGCCCTTCGAGGGCCAACTCCATGGCGGCGGCGCGGTTGCCTTCGCTGGTCGCGCCGAGTCGCGCGAACACCTGCTCGTACAAATCGGATTCGCCGAGCACGGGTAGCCCGGCGAGAAAGTCGCTGGCGGTCATCCGCTCACCGGTGCTGATCATCGAGCCATCTTCGATTGCTTCAACGAGGAGGGCAAAGTCGATCCCGCGAAAATGCTCGCGCACCGTCTCGGCCGTCGCTGTGCGCAGAAGGTGCGTGAGCAGCTCGGTCTTGCGCCCTTCCTCGCCAGATTCGAACTCGATCTTGCCGCCGAGCACATCGACCGCCGTCACGAGGTCGACGACTCTGGCCACCGGCTCCTTCTCGCCCTGGGTCGCTGCCCGGTGCAGCGCTGCGGCAGCAATCGTCTCAGCTCCCGCGATCGCGAACCGAGCGCTAACACCGCTGCGTTGGTCGACAGACGACGAGTCACGAAGGTTGCGCGTGAACCGGGCCAGAATCTCGATCAAGTGGTCAGGCACTTCGGCAACGAGCTCAGTCTCTTGGCGGATGACCGCGACCTCGGCATCCAACTCGGTCGGGTAGTGCGTGCGGATCTCGGCGCCGAATCTGTCCTTGAGCGGAGTGATGATGCGGCCACGGTTCGTGTAGTCCTCGGGGTTCGCGCTGGCAACCACGAGAACATCCAGTGGCAAGCGCAGCACGTAGCCGCGAATCTGGATGTCCCGCTCCTCCATCACGTTGAGCATCGCGACTTGGATCCGCTCCGCCAGATCGGGGAGTTCGTTGATCGCAACAATGCCGCGATGACTTCGCGGGATCAGGCCGAAGTGGATGGTCTCTGGGTCGCCGAGCGAGCGACCCTCCGCGACCTTCATCGGGTCGACGTCACCGATCAAGTCGGCCACCGAGGTATCTGGAGTGGCCAGCTTCTCGGCATAGCGCTCGTCGCGGTGCTTCCATGCAATGGGCAATGCGTCGCCCAGTTCTGCCGCCCGGCGCTTCGACTCGACCGTGATCGGCTCGTACGGATGCTCGCCCAGCTCTGACCCCTTGATGACCGGTGTCCATTCATCCATCAGCCCGACCATCGTGCGCAACAGCCGCGTCTTGCCCTGGCCACGCTCGCCAAGAAGAACGATGTCGTGCCCGGCGATGATCGCGCGCTCGACCTGCGGAATGACCGTGTCTTCGAAGCCGTGCAGCCCCGGCCACGGGTCGACTCCCGAGCGCAACTTCCCAAGAAGATTGTCGCGGAGCTCGGCTCTCAGAGACTTGATTTCATGCCCGGAGGCGCGGAGCTCAGCAAGCGTGAGGATGTTCGGGGCGGCGGTTGCGGCGGCGGGCACCGGCCCATGCTAACTCCCCTCTACCTCCGCCTGGCTGGGAGTGGGTACCGTGCGCCCGACGAAATGATCCATCGTGTGGTTGATGCCGAAAAGGTCCATGATGCGGTCGAACGCTCGGACGGGAAAGATGCGGGTTGCCGGCATCACGCGCGCCAAACGCGGCATGATCAGTTGCTCGCGCCCGCGCTCAATGCTGTCAATGACCCGCGTCGCCACGGTCGCTTCCTTCAAGATCGGAAGCAGTCGCGGAAACTTCGTGCCGACGCCCTCGAACATGCCGGTGTCGATGTAGTACGGGCACACAACGAGCGTGCCAACGTTGTGGCCGTCGGTTCGAAGCTCGTTGCGCAGCGACTCGGTGAAGCCGAACGCAGCGAACTTGCTCGCGGAGTAGTCAGTCTGCCGCACGACCCCGACCAGCCCGGCCGCGCTCGCGATGGTCACGACCGCTCCGGACTCGCGCTCGATCATCCCGCCCAAGAAGGCCCGAGTGACCCAGTACAGGGCCAGCGTGTTGACCTCGAAGGTGCGCAGAATCTGGGCCTCGGTCGCCTCGAGAAGCTTGGCGCCGGTGACAATACCTGCGTTGTTGATGACCACATCGACGCGGCCGACCTGCACCGCGGTATCCGCAACGGCGTGTTGGTCGGCGACATTCACGGTGAACGCCTTCGCCTTGCCGCCGGCGGTGATGATCTCGTCACGCACGGTCTCGGCACCATCGGTGGAAAGATCCCAGATGATCACTTCGGCTCCGCGTCGTGCCGCCTCTAGCGCCATCCGTCGCCCAAGCCCGCTGCCAGCGCCGGTGATCAGCACCCGCGAGCCGTTCATCTCTAGTCCGCGATACACGGTGTTCCCTTGTCGCTCAGTGGTGCGCACCCGTCACGCGCGCGTCGACGGAAATGGTCGATACTGCCGAGGGTACGCCGCGCGATCAGACGGTGCCACCTGCGCTGAATCCGTGCGTCAGATCCCCCGCGATAAACTTGACGCCAGGCTCGTCTGTTGCATGCAACGTTGTCGGCCACCGGGAGGAACTCAATGGTGCGGTCAGAGTCCAGCGTTGAGGTTGCCCATTCTGCTGAAGAGGTGTTTGCGTTCCTGGCGGACGGCACCAACAATCCGAAGTGGCGAGACGGCGTGTTCGAGATTCGACACCTCCGCGGGAGCGGCGTTGGCGCTGAGTATCAGCAGCAGTTTGAGGGGCCCGGCGGCAGAATGATGCGAGCGAACTATCGCGTCTCCGTGTGGCAAGAACCCACCAGACTTGAGTTCGAAGTCACGGCAGGACCGGCTAGACCCCGCGGGTCATTCACCATCCACGCCATTTCACCAACCTCGTGCCGGGTCACGTTCACGATCACGCTCGAGCCACAGGGCGTGATGAAACTGGTGCGGGGCCTCATCGAGGATCAGGTTGCTGCCGAAGCCGCCGCCATTCAGAATCTTCCCCGCGCAATGGCCAAGCGATAGGCGCGAGCCCCCGTTTGCCCGTGTGCGCGGGTGCAACGCAGTTCTGGCGAGCCGCCCAGCGGCAAGCCAGTAACCTAGAACTCCCGCAGCTGGGAAGGGTCGTCGTGGATCAACTCCGAAGTAGTCATTGGTACCAGGGCACCGATCGGAATGCCTACATCCATCGTGCGTGGATGCGTCGTGGGCTGCCAGACGATGCGCTCGATTCGACAAAGCCCCAGATCGCGATCGCCAACACGGCGAGTGACCTGACGCCGTGCAACATGCATCTCAACGAGGTCGCCGAGTCGGTCAAGCAGGGAATCTGGGCCGCTGGCGGCGTGCCATACAACCTCCCGGTGGTCTCGCTCGGCGAGACGCAGGTGAAGCCGACGGCGATGCTCTGGCGCAACATGGCCGCCATGGCGATGGAGGAGATGTTCCGGGCCAATCCGCTCGACGGGCTGGTGCTTCTTGGCGGCTGTGACAAGACGATTCCGTCGCTGCTGATGGCCGCGGCATCCGTCAATCTGCCCGCTGTTGTCGTGCCAGGCGGCCCAATGCTCACCGGACACTTTCGGGGTGAGGCGCTCGGCTGCGGCACCGATGTCTGGCGACTGAGCGAAGAGGTGCGCGCTGGCACCATCACCAACGGCCAGTTTCTCGCTTCAGAACAAGCGACGATCCGCAGCAAGGGTCACTGCAACACGATGGGCACGGCATCGACGATGGCCGTTGTCGCCGAGGCGCTCGGAATGACGATTCCCGGCTTCGCAGGGACTCCAGCGGCGGATGCCCGGCTCCTGTCGATGTCGCATGAAACCGGGCGGCTCATCGTTGACATGGTCATCCAGGGTCGCAAGCCCAGCGACATCATGACCAAGAAGTCGTTCCTCAACGCCATCGTCGCGGTCGCAGCCGTTGGCGGTTCGACCAACTCTGTGCTGCACTTGCTCGCCATCGCCGGACGGTTGGGCATCGACCTGACGCTCGCCGACTTCGACGCGGCCGGCGCTGGCGTGCCGGTGCTGGCGAACTTGCAGCCCTCTGGCAAGTTCCTCATGGATGACCTCTACCGCGCCGGGGGCGTGCTCGCGCTGCTCTCCCAAATCAAAGACTTATTGCATCCAGAGCCCATCACGGTGACCGGCCTCCCGCTCGTGGAGTACCTCGTCGATCGACCGGTCTACGACGACACCGTCATTCTTCCCCGCAGTGCGCCGCTCATGGCGGATGCCGGAATCGCCGTGCTGCGCGGCAATCTCGCACCCGGCGGCGCCATCATCAAGCCATCGGCTGCGACCCCGGAGTTGCTGCGGCACACCGGCCCGGCAGTCGTGTTCGACAGCATCGAAGACATGCGAGCGCGCATCGACGACCCTGAGCTTGAGGTCACGGCCGACTCGGTTCTCGTGTTGCGCGGCTGTGGTCCGCGCGGCTACCCCGGTATGCCAGAGGTGGGAAACATGCCGCTGCCGCGCAAGCTGCTCGAGCAAGGCGTACGCGACATGGTGCGCATTAGCGATGCCCGCATGAGCGGAACGGCTTACGGTACGGTCATCCTGCATGTGGCGCCAGAGGCGGCGGCCGGCGGCCCACTCGCGTTCGTGCGCACCGGCGACATGATCACCGTCGATGTCGAAAACAGAACACTCAACATGGATGTCTCCGACGAGGAGTTGCAGTCCCGCAGCCAGTCCCCCGCAAGCGAAGCCGCCTACGCGGCTCCCGTGCGTGGCTGGTCAAAACTCTACGTCGAGCACGTCATGCAGGCTGACTCCGGGGCCGACCTCGACTTTCTGGTCGGGGCATCCGGAGACAAGGTCAGTCGTGAGTCTCATTAGGCCGGCGTCGCGCGCGAAGGTGACGCTTACTGCAGCCGCGGTGAGCTGATGCGCGCACTCGTTGTCACGAAGCCACGCAAGGCCGAGGTGCAGGACGTTCCAGACCCGATCGCGGCGCCTGGCCAGCTGCTCGTTGAGGTCGAGCGCGTCGGCATCTGCGGCACTGACGTCGAGCTCTACACCGGCGAGATGGCATACATCGAGCAAGGGCTCACTCACTTTCCGCTGAGACTCGGCCACGAATGGGTCGGCCGCGTGGTCGCGGTCGGCTCGGCCGACGACGACGGCTGGCTTGGCCAGCGCATTACTGGCGACACGATGCTCGGCTGCGGGCACTGCGCGACCTGCCAAAGCGGTCGACACCATGTGTGCCCCAATCGTTTCGAAGTGGGCATTCGCGGCGACTGGGCTGGAGCCCTCGCCGAGAAGGTTCTGATCCCCACCCGCTTCGCCTATGCCATCCCAGAACACGTGTCATTGACCGCCGCCGCTCTCGTCGAGCCGGGCGGAAACTCGCTTCGCGCCGTTCGAGCCGCCGCTCTCGAACCCGGCCGCACGGTGCTGGTGCTGGGCTCCGGAACCATCGGCTTGCTCGCGGCCCAGTTCGCGCTCGCGGAAGGTACAGAAGTCCATGTCGGCGGTGTGCGCGAGGGATCGCTGACCCTCGCCCGCTCGCTCGGCGTTCATCACACCTGGCAACTCGACGAGCTCGCAGACGGCCGAGTCGATCAGTTCGACGCGGTCATCGAAGCGACCAGCCATGAGCGGATGCCCGCGCTCTCGGTCCACCTCGCGAAGCCGGCTGGCCGCGTGGTCTTCATCGGGCTCTCCTCGACACCGAGCGTCGTCGACACACGCGACATGGTGCTCAAGGACATCACCGCGGTCGGAATCCTCTCTGCCTCACCCGGCCTCGCTGGCGCAATCGCCAGCTTCGCGAGCGGGGCTGTCGTTCCTGATGCAATCGTCAGCGAGGTCATCACCCTGGCGGAGGTGCCCAGCCGATTCGAGGGGAAGCGCGGACCTGCCGCAGGGCCCGGGCCCAAAGTCCACGTCGACCCGCGACTCACAACGCAGTGAGCGAAGAGGGCCGCCGGATCATGACATCCCGGCGGCACTCTCCACTCGGTCGAACACTCGGTCGACCTATGAGGCTACAGCGACGCCAGAATCGTTTGCATTTCGTCGATCTCGGCAGTCTGGCTCTTGATGATGTTCTTCGCCAGCTCCCTCGCGTCGGGATTCGTTCCGCCGACGGCTTGAACATTGGCCATCTCGATCGCACCGTTGTGGTGCTCGATCATCTGCGTCAAGAACAACTTGGATGCCTCGACACCGGTCGCAGATTCGAGTCGTGCCATGTCTTCCTCAGACATCATGCCGGTGCCCATGTCCATCCCGGGCATATCGCCCATGGACTCGTAAGGGCTCCCCCAGGTGTCAAGCCAACCCTTCATGAGCGTGATCTCGGGATCTTGCGCGGCCTTGATCTTCTCGGCGAGTGCAATGACCTGCGGGTCGATTCCGTCTTTGCCGAGGATCATATCGGCCATCTCGACGGCTTGCTGGTGGTGAGGCACCATTTCCATCGCGAATGCGATATCGGCGTCATTGTGGGCGCCGGTGTTTGCCTCCCCGGATGAACTCGATGAAGAGCTGTCC
>JBGSTT010000181.1:0-3780 GCA_041736385.1 Rhodoglobus sp.
CGCGTTGTATACGGTCAACGCGAGTCCACGATCAAACACTGACTGCAGGGCCGCTACGATCTCGGCGATGACTTCGGCCGCCGGGCGCCCCTCGGCCCGAGCACGTTCTGTAGTGATGCCGTGCACTGCACTCGCCCCAGCGGGAATTTCGACGCCGGGGTCGGCGAGCCAATCGAGCTGCTCACTCACCGAGCCGTCGGCTGCAATGACGCCGACGTGAGCCGAAACGACGCGACTCGTCTCGGCATCAACGCCGGTGGTCTCGAGGTCGAAGACGGCGAGGGTATCGAACCAAGATGCGCTCATGGCTACAGGCTAGGGCTTGCCGACGACAGTGCACCCCGTCATCAGGTGCGACCACCGGCGAAGTGGGCGTCGCCGAGGTGCAGCCAGTAGAAGCTCTGGGTGCCGAGGGTCAGGGTGAGCGTGCCATCCTCAGCGATGTCGGGAAAGCGAGCACCGCCGAAGAGGTCGAAGGTCGTCGCAGACTCGTAGCCATCAACGGCGATCTCAACACTGACAGGGTTGTGCGCGAAGCTGAACACGCACAACACCGATTCTGGGGAGTCTCCGAACCCGGTCCCTGAACCCTCGTACTCACGCACAAAGGCGAGCACGGACTCGTGGTTCGTGTCGAGCACTCTTAGTCCGCCAAGACCAAAGGTCGGATGCCCTTTGCGAACATGAATGACGTTGCGCACCCAGTGCAGCAACGAGCGAGACTGCGCCAACTGTGATTCGACGTTGATGAGGTTGTAGTTGTACACGAGTGATTGCACGACCGGCAAAAACACTTTGCCGGGGTCGGCATTCGAGAATCCGGCATTGCGATCCGGAGTCCACTGCATCGGCGTGCGCGAGGAATCGCGATCCGGCAACCAGATGTTATCGCCCATTCCGATCTCGTCGCCGTAATACAGAAACGGGCTGCCTTCGAGCGAGAAGAGCAGAGCATTCGCGAGTTCGAGTTCTGCGCGCGAATTGTCGAGAAGTGGAGCGAGGCGACGCCGGATGCCAACGTTCGACCGCATCCGCGGGTCGTATGCGTACCAGCCGTACATCGCTTGGCGATACTCCTCACTCACCATCTCTAGGGTGAGCTCGTCGTGGTTGCGCAAGAAAACGGCCCACGCGGCGCCTTCTGGCACCTCGGTGGTCTCGGCAAGCACTCGGACGAGCTCGGTGGCGTTCTGAGACCGCAATGAGTAGAAAATGCGAGGCATTACCGGAAAATCGAACGCCATGTGGCACTCGGGTTCCTCGGCCGTTCCAAAAAAGGCCGCGGTCTCTTGGGGCCATTGATTCGCCTCGGCAATGAGCACGCGGCCGGGGAACTCCCGATCGACCATCGCCCGAATCTCGCGCAGGAACTCGTGCGTTCGAGGCTCGCCCTCGCCGTTGCCGTCCTCGGACTCGAACAGGTAGGGGATCGCATCCAGTCGGATGCCATCGACGCCAAGGCTCATCCAGTGCCGGATGGTGTCGAGGGTTGCCTGGCGCACCGCCGGATTTTCGAAGTTCAGGTCTGGCTGGTGTGAGAAGAAGCGGTGGAAGTAGAACTGACGTCGTACCGGATCAAACGCCCAGTTCGACTCCTCGGTATCGACAAAGATGATGCGAACGTTCGGATACTTCGTGTCCGTGTCGCTCCAGACATAAAAATCACCGTAAGGCCCGTCCGGGTCGCGCCGGGACTGCTGAAACCAATCGTGCTGATCGGAGGTGTGGTTGAGCGGGTAGTCAATGATGATTCGCATGTTGCGTTCGTGCGCTTTGGTCACGAGCTCCTTGAACTCGTCGAGGGTTCCGAACTCTGGCAGCACGCTCATGAAGTCAGCGACATCGTAGCCACCGTCTCGCAGCGGTGAGTTGTAGAACGGCGGAATCCACAGCGCATCGACGCCAAGCCACTGCAGGTAGTCCAGCTTGGAGATCAGTCCAGACAGATCGCCGGAACCGTCACCGTTGCTGTCGAAGAACGAGCGCACCATAACTTCGTAGAACACGCCTCTGCGATACCACTGAGGGTCGAGGGCCAGACCGGGCAGCTGGATCGGTGCGGTGAAGGTCACAATGCTCCTCGGGTGGCGGACGGTTCGAGTCTAGGGCTGCACTGCAAGCGCTTGTGATCGAACGCGGTGCCTAGAATCGATGGATGCCAGCTGAATCGCCGTATGCCGAGTTGCTGAGCGCCACAATGGTGGCCGAGCACGAGGTCACCGTCGCTGGCTCGACAACCCGCTACTGGGAATACGGCCAGCCGGATGCGGCAACCACCGTCATCGTCGTGCACGGCTATCGCGGCGATCACCACGGGCTCGAACCGGTCGTCGCGCACCTTCACGGCTTACGGTTCATCTGCCCAGACCTCCCCGGATTCGGCGAATCCACGGCGATGATCGGCACAGAGCATTCGATCGACGCCTACGCGAACTGGCTGATCGGCTTCGTCGCCGGTCTCGGTCTATCCGGCGAGGCAGTCATCGTTGGTCACTCATTTGGATCGATCGTGGTTGCCGCGGCCGTCGCGAAGGGGCTCGCGGCGCCACGCATCGTGCTCATCAACCCGATCGCCGCCCCGGCCCTTTCCGGACCAAAAGGACTGATGTCGCGACTCACGCTCGTGTACTACCGCGCTGCCCGTGCACTGCCGGAGCGCATCGGGACCGCACTGCTCGGCAACTGGATAATCGTGCAGTTCATGAGTTCGTTCATGGCAACAACGAAGGATCGCCCTTTGCGGCGCTGGATTCACTCCCAGCACCATCGGTACTTCTCTTGCTACGCCAGTCGCGACTCCGTCGTAGAAGGCTTTGAGGCATCCATCTCGTCGGATGTCAGCATGTTCGCCGCCGCTTTCACGATGCCAACCCTCCTCATCGGAGCTGACCGAGACCCGATCACGAGCATGCACGCGCTGCAAGGCCTGCACGAGAAGATTGTCGGCTCACAGCTGGTCGTCCTGCACGGCGTTGGGCATCTCATCCACTACGAGCGCCCCTACGAAGCCGCGACCGCGATCAAGGAGTTTCTCGGAGCCGGCCGAGTCGTCGACACGGTTTCTGCGTGAAGATCCTCTTCGACTGCCGCTATACGAGGATCGGACGGCACGACGGCATCAGCCGCTACACCGCGAGGATGGTCACGGAACTCGGCAAGCTGCACCCGGTCACCATGCTCGTTAGTGATAAGCGGCAACTTGAACTGTTGCCAGACTTGCCGTGGGTGCTCGGGCCTTCACCGACGAGCGCACGCGAACCCCTCGTCGCGCTGGCTGTCAACGCCTTCGAGCCCGACGTCGTGTTCACGCCCATGCAAACCATGGGGCCGGCCTTTCGTCGCTATGCGCTCGTCACGACCGTGCACGACCTCATCTATTACACGCACAGGACCCCACCGCGGGAGCTGGCTTGGCCGATTCGCTTGCTATGGCGTGGCTATCACTTGTGGTGGGGTTTCCAGCGCGCCGTACTCAATCGGGCGGATGCGCACGTCGTCGTTTCCGAGACCACTGGCGCGCTCATGGCCGAACATCGACTCACGCGCAACCCGGTCACCGTGATTATCTCGGGCACCGATCATCCCGAGCCGAAGCCGGTGCGGACGCCGCCGGTGGTCTCGAATGACCGGCCGCGCGAGCTCGTTTACATGGGCTCGTTCATGCCGTACAAGAACGTCGACCTGCTCGCGAGAGCGATGCACAAGCTCCCTGGCTACCGGCTGCGGCTCATGAGTCGCATTGGTGACTCAGAGCGCGAACGGTTGACCGCCATGGCCCCG
>JBGSTT010000198.1:0-7136 GCA_041736385.1 Rhodoglobus sp.
CGCTCGATCGCGCCGGAGACCGGATGCCTGAGTGCGAACCCTGCCGCGTCAATCACGGTCGAGTAGCCAGCCGCGCGTTCAGCTCTGACGGTCACCAGACTGCGGCGCGCGAGCACGATCCAGACGATGAAGAACGCCACGAGCACCGCAACCGTGACGCCAGCCAGGGCCGGAGTCGCCGGGGCGCCGAACGCGACCGCGATGAGAGCGACGGGAATCGCGCCAACCACGCCGGCCAGCGCAATTTGCGCGCGAGTCTCCCATTGCCCGGCCGTGAGACCGGGGATTAGCGCTGGATCGCGTTCCTGGGGCATCCCGGTCATGGCCCCTAGTAGAGCAAGCCGGTCAGGCGACGACGCGCAGCGATGACCCGCTGGTCTTCTGCGCCGGTGATCTCGAAGTACTCGAGGATGCGAGTGCGAACGATGTTCTTGGTTGCCGCATCCAGGCTCGGGAACAGATCGAGCAGGCGACCGAAAGCATCCTCGGGTTGGCCGCCGGCGACATCCAGATCGGCGACGTCGAGCGCGGCGGGGACATCCTGGGGGTTCGCGGCCGCAGCAGCCCTGACGCTGTCGGCCGTCAGGGAGTCGAGTCGTGCGAGCAGTGACACTTGCGCAAGGCCGGCGACGGCGAGTTGATCCCGCGGGTTCTGCGCGATCGCGGTCTGGTACTCCTTGATCGCCTGCGCGAAGTCACCCGCGGCAATGGCGTCGTAGGCCTCCTGGTGGTGCGGGGGTAGCGGCGGCTCGACAGGAGCGTCCGAGGCATCCGCACCGGGCTCAGCAGCGGGGTCGAGCGCGGGATTAAGAGCGGGGTCGAGGGCGATCGTGCCGTTCACCCCGTTTTGCGCGGCGAGCGCCAGCACTTGGTCGATCACATCGCGCAACTCGTGTTCGGCCAGCATGCCGACGAACAGTTGCATAGGCCGGCCGCCGACGACCGCAGCTACGGTCGGCACTTGCTGCACCTGGAACGCCTGCACGAGCTGCGGGTTCTTCGTGCCGTCAACGGTCGCTAGCGCGATCCGGCCGGAGTACTCGGCAACCAGTGCCCCGAGCGTCGGCTCGATGCCCTGTCCGTAGAACTCCACGATGACTGGCACCGTTGCCGAGAGGTCGAGCACCTCGGTGAACGTCGCGTCAGTCGACTCGCGAACGATGCCACCTTGCGCGGCGCCGGCGCCACTTCCACGGGCAGCACCGGGAGCATCGGGTGCCGATTTCTGACGAACGAGTGATGACAGATCAACAGCCCCGCGCAAGTTCGCGCCGCTCAGCGCTGAGTTTGAGAGTGGGGCGTTGGTCATGGAACCTCCGAGGCAGCGACAAGGCCCTGGCTGTACCCGAGCAGCACGATCTTGTCAGTGCTGTCGGCAGCGGGCACATAGAACAGTAGCTGGTCACCGTAGGTGGCGACGACGCCGCGATTGCTCGTCGCGACACCAGACAGTGCCTTCACCGCGCCTGACGTGTTCACTGCCGCGCCAGCCTCGATCGGCTTGACCGTCACCGTCTCGTTGAGATTGACCGCAACTAGGGCGCCGGAGTCGTTCGTTGCCATCACAATGATCTGGCCTGGGCCGGGCGTTTGCGCAAAGGCAATTTGCGCCGTCGCCGGCAGGTCTGCTGCTCGCGCCTGCTGGGCTGCGAGGCCCACGGCGACGCGCAGGCTGTCACCCTCCGCCTCAAACAGCAAGTACGAGTCGCTTTCGATGTCCTTCGCGAGAATGTCGGCATAGGCGAGCGCGATCGCGGATGGCGCAATCCGGAGCACTCCCGTGTCCTCTGGCAATCGCGCCGTGCCGATGTTTGCCGGCGCAACGTCGGGCAATACAGCCGACGGTTCAAGCGTGACGGCGTAGTGCACCTTGTAGTTCGAACGAGCATCATCCTGAATGAGCATCAACGCGACCGGGGGAATTGTCGTGTCAGCTTCGTCCTGAATCACCGCAAAAACCGTCCGCGGCCAATCGGGACCGGTTTGCTGCGGTAGCGTCACACGAACTGGCCCAGCTGGGATGGCTGGCGCACCACTGACGATCGCGGAATCCGCCGTTCTGATCTTGTAGTCGGCCGTACGCAGCTCGAGCGCAGGGCCGGCGAATCTGGTCGCCATCAGTTCCGCGTTGAGCGCGGCATCGGCCTCGACGGAAACATCGCTGATGCGAGCCACAATGCGTTCGATCTGGCGCACGGTCACTGCGGGACGAGGGAGGGAAGAGTCGATGGTCTCTGCCTCGCTGCTCGCCCCGGGGCCCGGCGCGGCACTCGGGGCAGAAGCGCCAAGATCGGCGCTACACCCGGTCAGAGCAACGCTCGCGGCAACAAGGAGTGTCACGGCGACCATGGGTCGCGGCGCGCGACGACCCGTCGGTGCTTCGCCAGCCGTCACAGCCTTGCGACTCGGCTTGTAGCGGGGCTGCCTCGGCAGCTTCGGCATTTTCTGAGGCTTCCGACGCGGCCCGCTCGAGCGACGCTCCCCGTTGATCGCCCACAGCAACAGTGCGAGGCCGCCGAGTAGTACGACACCGCCACCGATGATGAGTGGAGCCGAGAACGGCGTGCGATTGTCTAGCGGCCATGTCAGTTCGAGCTGGGTTGGCGCCGGAAGTGTGCCGTCGGAGGCGAGTACAAAGGAAACGTCCTCCGGAACATCCACCGTGAACCGTAAGTCGCCATCTTCGCTGGCGAAACCGTCGAACCACAGGTCCGAACCGTCAGGATTCGGCACGCTTGACTCGGTGCCCCGCACGAGTGTCGAGACGAGTTCTCCAGTTTCGGCGTCGTAGCTGAGCGCGTTGTAGCTGGCATCTCCGACCCAGCCAATCACGTCGTCGGTGCGGCCGTAAGCGGCGAAAGTAGCGTCGACCCCCTTGATTCGAAACGTCTGATTGCCGTCGAAGGCGTTGAGCGAAGCACCGTCAATTACTGTGAGCGGGGCCGTGCCGCTGGTGCTGGCCGACAGCACGACAGAGTCAGGGGAAGCCAAAAACGTTCGCTGAGCGATGCCGACGCCGATCATTCCGGCGGCAACCACAAAGCAGACAATAGCGAGAACAAATCGCACGAGATTACTCCTTTCGTGCTGCCCTCCCTGACTCATGGTCAGGCACCCTCCGCCGGTAGACGGATACTCGCACTAGGAACGAGAGGAGGGGCTCCTGAGACGACAGGAGCGGCAACAACAAAGACGTTCAAGAATAGCGGATGTCACTCCAGCCGCCCTAACCGCTTCGAATCTCACACTAAACTCGGAGGGTTCCCACTCGGTCTCAAGGAGATGTTATGGCTGCTGACGACACTGATTTCGGCACCGAGATGCGCGGCTACCGTAAGGACGAGGTCGACCGAGTCATTCAAGATCTGCGGCGCGAGCTCATTGCGATCAACGCAGAGAAGGCCGAGTCAGCGCGCGAGATCAAACGGCTTCTCGCGGTGAACGAAGACATTCAGGCCGAGCTTGACGAGGCTGGAACTCCGACATACAGCGGTCTGGGCACTCGACTTGAGAGCACGCTGCGCATCGCGGAAGAGCAATCAACCAAGCTCATCAGCGACGCCGACATTGAAGCCGAGAAACTGCGCTCCTCGGTTCAGGCCGAAACCCAGAAGCTTCGGATTGAGTCCAACGAGTTTGCCAGGCGCACTGTCGAGGAGACCAGCGTTCGGTCAACCAGCATCCTGAGCGCCGCCACCGCTGAGGCCGAAGGAATTGTGAGTCGGGCAAAGGCTGATGCCGCGAGCCTGGGCGCTACCGCTGAAGCTGAGGCGGCGTCATTACGACTAGCTGCATCGACTGAAGCGACGGAGGTTCTCACCACTGCGCAGACCGAGGCGGCAGCGATGCGTGCCGAGGCCGAGCGGGCAGTTGCCGAATTGATCGCCGCCGCAACGAGTGAAGCCGCCGAAGCTCGCGAGCTCGCCGCGCAACTGGATCGCGAGACCGAGTTGGGGCGCGCAAACTACGAGAACGAGAATGCCAAGCTGCGCGCAGATCTGGCCCGCGATCTCGATCAGGGCCGAACAGACCTTGCTCGTGAGCTGAACACTGGCCGCGCGACCCTCAAGGCTGCAACCAAGTCGGCGCGTGAAGCTCTTGCCAACGAGACCGCTGCTGCAAACGAGAAGCTCGCGAACGACACGACTGCCGCACAAGCCCAGCTCGAAGCCGACACCGCGACGGCCCGGGAGAAGCTCGAAGCGGAGGCGCGAGCAGCGACCGCGCAGTTGGAAGCCGATACCGCGGCAGCGCGTGCCGCCCTTGCCGCAGAACAACAACAAGCCAGAGTTGAGTTCGAACGAGAGCAGGAACAGCGCACGGTCGCGTTCCACGCGGAGATTCGCGAAGCTCGAACGGTGCTCGAGGCCGAGACCACCGAGGCGCAGGCAACACTGAGGGCGGAGATCGCCGAACAGCGTTCGGCTCTTGAGCGAGAGGTCGCGAACGGCCGCGCGGAACTAGCAACCGAACTCGAGAAGGAGCGAACCGATCTTGTTCGCGAGATCGAGCAACGTCGAGCAGAGCTCGCGAGCGAAACCGAGTCGTCGCGCGCGGCTATCGCTCACGATCGGAACGAGTCTGTAGCGCGAATCACGGCTGAGGCCGAGCAAGCGCGAACCGAGCTTGCGGTGGAGCTAGCTTCTCGTCGGGACGAAGCGGAGCAAGAATCGCTCCGCCGTCAGCAGGACGCGGCTGCGCAGTCGAAGCACTATGTCGATGAGGCGCAAACCCAGCTTTCCGAGGCGATTCGTTTGGCCAAAGCGAAGCAGCTCGAAGCCGCACAGCTCGAGTCGACGAGTCGCGCCGACGCTCGCACCATTCGCGGTTCTGCTGATCAGCACGCCCAGAGCGTGCTGGGTGATGCCGAGTCGCGGTCACGCGCAATGCTGGACGACGCCCAAGAGCGAAGCACCCGCTTGCTCACCGACGCTGAGGAACGCCTCAAGAAAATCAGCGCAGAGCGTGAGAGCATCGCTGGCTATCTGGAGAACTTGCGCGGGGTGTTACACCAAGTCGAGTCGATGACCGGTGAGTCGTCCGGGGGTAACCGATGAAAATCCAGCAGGCGTTCAGACTCGGGCTGTTCGGCGGCTTGGGGGTATTGGTCGCAGTTGGGATCGGGGCGACCATCGGCTCACTCGCCACTGTACTGACGTACGTCGGGGCCGCGCTCTTCCTTGCCCTAGGCCTCGACCCCATCGTCAGCTGGCTTGAGAACCGGAAGGTTCCGCGTCCGTTCGCTATCATCATCGTGCTGATTGGGTTGCTTGCCCTGATCGCTGGCCTTGTACTTGCGATCATCCCCATCATTGTCGAACAAGTTGGACGGGCGATTGCTGCTGCTCCAGGGCTGATCAGCGCGTTCGGGGATGACAGCCTGAGAATCACGATTGAGAAGGCACTCCCGTGGCTGCAAGTGGAGCCGGTGTTGGACGCACTGCGGACTTGGATCAGTTCGTTCGACTTTACGACCATCGGCGGCGGCGTACTCAATGTCGGGATCGGAATTGCTACCGGAGTGACGGGGGCGACCATCGTCTCCATTCTCACGATCTACTTCGTCGCATCCCTCGCAAACTTGAAGCGCGGCATCTACCGGTTGGTTCCCGCCTCGAAGCGCGAAAGCTTCATCGGGCTTGCCGAGCAAATCAGCGCCGCGGTCGGTCGCTATGTCATCGGTCAGGGCTCGCTTGCCGCCATCAACGGCGTGCTCTCGTTCATCTATCTGACCGTATTCCTGCCGCTCATCGGTGTACCCATCAGCTACTCGGTGCTACTGGCGTTTATCGCGTTCCTCGGTTCGACGATCCCGCTCGTCGGCACGATCACCGGTTCGGTCATCATCAGTCTCATCGTGTTGGCCTTCGATGGGTTCCCTGCCCTGATCTGGGTTGCAGCCTATTACCTCGTCTACATGCAGATCGAGGCCTACGTGTTTAGTCCTCGGGTCATGGCGCAAGCCGTCAAGATCCCGGGCGCAGTCGTCGTGATCGCGGCGGTCGCTGGCGGAACCCTGCTCGGCATTCTCGGCGCGCTGGTGGCAATCCCGGTCGCGGCGGCCATCCTGCTCGTGATCAATCAGGTGCTTATCCCACGCCAGAACGAGCTGTAGCTGGCGTCGCGGGTTATGGTGCGTACTCTCGTGGCAGCGGAAGTGCGACCGGGTTGAGTCGAGCGACGATTTCGGTGAGCACCCGGTAGGTCTGGTTCTCGCCGACCCACAAATGGGTTCCACCTTCGACCCCGACGAGTTCGACATCCGGAACCACCGCGAATCGGGCAGCGGCCTCTGCTGGCCGCAAATAGTCATCCAACTCGGGGATAACGGCAACGAGCCTGCGTGAGTTGCCAGCCCACGCCGCAAGTTCGTCTTGTGTCGTGCGGGCAAGCGGCGGCGAAAGCAAGATCGCTCCTTCGATCGGATGCCGCAGACCGTACTTGATCGCAACCTCGGTGCCGAACGACCAGCCGACTAACCACGGTCGCGGGAGACCACGCGCGCGCACGAAATCCATCGCCGCCTGAAGGTCATGCTGCTCGTCGATTCCGTCGCCGAAGCTGCCGTCGGAGGTTCCTCGCGGGGAGCTGACTCCACGAAAGTTGAAGCGCAGCACTGCAATATCCGCCAGTGCCGGCAGTCGCGCGGCCGCCTTGCGAATGATGTGCGAATCCATGAACCCGCCAGCCGTCGGCAGTGGGTGCAGTGCAACCAAGGTTGCGACCGGAGCGCCTGACCGTGGCATTGCGAGCTCGCCGACGAGCGTCAGTCCGTCAACCGTTGTAAGGTCGATGTCCTCGCGGAGCGCTGGCAGCTCGGTGCCGCCTCGAATGGGGATCGGCGCAGGGATCGGCGCAGGCATCGCTTCAGGATTCCCTGTCATGGCTTGATCTTCCAGCAATGGGCGTGCCAGTGGCGTCGCGCTGCAAGATCCTCGGTCTCGCCCATCATGCCGTCTGCCCGCCATGCAACGACGTGTGCGGCGCCGGGCGAAATTGACACGACGCAGCCCGGGCAACGGTAGACCTTGACGGCCGATGCCGCTGCCACGGTTTGTACGTTCCACAGGCCGTCACGCTTGGACTCGGTGTGAGCCCGGCCGATGAGCGCTCGGGTCAGGTCCAATTCCGGAGTC
>JBGSTT010000218.1:0-14251 GCA_041736385.1 Rhodoglobus sp.
GTTCAGTGATCGAGCTTGTCGAGATCGGGTCTCGGCTTCGCTCGACCACCGAGATTCGTCGACGGGCTGCGAGCTAAGTCTTGTACACCCGCTCGGTGATGGATTTCGGTCCGCGCCCGATCGCCAGTAGCCCGCTCTGCGCGATCTCCTTGATACCGTACGGCTCAAGCACCCGCAAGAACGCCTGAATTTTGGGGGTATCGCCGGTGACCTCGATGACGAGGGCGTCGGTTGCGACATCCACCACTTTTGCCCTGAACAGGTTGACCGCCTCGAGAATCTGCGAGCGCGACATGTTGTCGACGCGCACCTTGATGAGCAAGTGCTCGCGGGTGACAGCCTGGCCGGGATCGAGCTCGACGATCTTGATGACGTTGATGAGCTTGTTGAGCTGCTTAGTGACCTGCTCGAGCGGCAGCTCCTCGACATCGACGACAACGGTAATGCGCGAGAGACCCTCGATCTCGCTCTTGCCGACCGCGAGCGACTCGATGTTGAAACCGCGACGCGCAAACAAGCCCGCGACGCGGGTGAGTAGTCCCGGTTTGTCTTCGACCAAGAGCGAAAGCACATGCGACACGGCCTACTCCTCTTCCCACTCTGGAGCGTGATCGCGCGCGTACTGCACGCTCGAGTTGCCGACGCCCTGCGGCACCATCGGCCAGACCATCGCGTCCCGACTCACCACGAAGTCGATGACGACCGGACGATCGTTGGTGTCAAGGGCGAGCTGGATGGCGGCATCCACTTCCTCTTGTTTTGTCACCCGAATCGCGAGGCAGCCGTATGCCTCCGAGAGCTTGACGAAGTCCGGGATCATGACGGTGTCGTGACCGGTGTTGAGGTCGGTGAAGGAGTGGCGACCGTCGTAGAACAGGGTCTGCCACTGCCGAACCATGCCGAGCGATGAGTTGTTGATGATCGCGACCTTGATCGGGATGTTGTTGATCGTGCAGGTTGCAAGCTCCTGATTGGTCATCTGGAAGCAGCCGTCACCATCGATCGCCCACACGACGCGATCGGGTTGAGCGACCTTGGCGCCCATGGCGGCCGGCACCGCATAGCCCATGGTGCCCGCCCCGCCAGAGTTTAGCCAGGCGTTGGGTCGCTCGTACTTGATGAACTGAGCCGCCCACATCTGGTGCTGACCGACGCCAGCGGCGTAGACGGCTTCCGGCCCAGACATCTGGCCGATGCGCTCGATGACCTGCTGCGGTGACAGCAACCCGTCGTCCGGCATGTCGTAGCCGAGCGGGTACTGCTCCTTGAGGAAATTGAGTCGCTCCCACCACTTCGTGTAGCGCTGCCCTGAGCCTGCCGAAGGGTCGGGCTTCGTGGTTTTCGCCGCCTCGCGGAACGCGGCGGTCAGATCGACGATGACATCTTTGGCATCGCCGACGATAGGTACATCGGCCACGCGGATCTTGCCGATCTCCGCAGGGTCGATGTCGACATGAACGACTTTGGCGTTCGGAGCAAACTCGCTCGCCTTGCCGGTGACCCGGTCGTCGAACCGTGCACCGAGCACCATGAGTAGGTCAGACTCCTGCAGCCCGAGCACGGCAGGTACAGTTCCGTGCATGCCGGGCATCCCGAGGTGTTGCGGGTTCGAGTCCGGGAACGCGCCACGGGCCATCAGTGTCGTGACGACCGGCGCGCCGACTAGCGTTGCCAGTTTCAGCAGTTCAGCGGATGCCCCTGCCCGGATGACCCCGCCGCCAACATAGAACACCGGCCGCTCGGCCTCGACGAGCAACTGGGCGGCGGCCTGAACCTGCTTGCCGTGCGCCTTCATCACGGGGCGATACCCGGGCAAGTCGACCTTGGGCGGCCAGACAAACGGTGCGCTCTTCTGCTGCGCGTCCTTCGTGACATCCACGAGCACCGGGCCGGGTCGGCCGGTTGTCGCGATGTGGTACGCCGCTGCGAGGGTTGCCGGCACGTCTTCTGGGCGCGTGACGAGGAAGGAGTGCTTGGTAATCGGCATGGTCACACCGACAATGTCAACCTCTTGGAAGGCATCAGTGCCCATCGAGGTCGAGAAGACTTGGCCGGTGATCGCGAGAAGCGGCACCGAGTCCATGTGGGCATCCGCAATCGCCGTCACGAGGTTGGTCGCGCCGGGGCCCGAGGTTGCGATCGCGACACCGACTCGCCCGGACGCTGCTGCATAGCCTTCTGCAGCGTGACCACCGCCCTGCTCGTGACGGACCAGAATGTGGCGGATGGCGGTCGATGCCATGAGCTCGTCATAGAACGGCATGATCGCCCCGCCGGGAATCCCGAAGACCTCGGTGACGCCGAGGTGCTCGAGCGAGCGCAGAATGGCGCCGGAACCGGTCAGGATCTCCGGCGCGGAAGTCTTCGGCCGTGGGGCCGTGTCCGTAGACATTATTGGATCCTTTGTGTAGCGAGTTGTGCAGGGTCAAATGGGGCGATGATGGGCTCGACTACCCCGTCACCGCACCCTCCGATGCGGAGCGAACGAGACGAGAGTATTTAGCGAGTACACCGCGGGTGTAGCGCGGCGGGAGCGGGGCCCAGCCCTCGCGGCGGGCTGTCAGCTCGGCGTCGTCGACCAGTAGGTCAAGCGAGCGAGCTGCGATATCGACCCGTATGAGATCACCATCGCGCACGAATGCGATGGGTCCTGCGTCCACCGCTTCGGGAGCTACGTGGCCGATACACAGTCCGGTTGTGCCGCCTGAGAACCTGCCGTCTGTCAAGAGTAATACATCTTTGCCGAGCCCAGCGCCCTTGATCCGAGCGGTGATCGACAGCATCTCGCGCATGCCGGGCCCACCCTTTGGACCCTCATAGCGAATGACGACAACGTCGCCTTTGGTGATCGTGCCGTCGGCGAGCGCGTCCATCGCCGCGCGTTCACGCTCGAATACCCGTGCAGGGCCCTCGAACACTTCGGAGTCGAACCCGGCGGTCTTGACCACCGCGCCATCCGGTGCGAGTGAACCGTGCAGGATCGTGATACCGCCGGTGGCGTGGAACGGCTCGTCGAGCGAGCGCAACACCTTGCCGTCGAGCGGGTCTGGGTTGATCTCCGCGAGGTTCTCGGCGAGCGTCTTGCCGGTGACCGTCATGACGTCACCGTGCAGCAATCCTGCGTCGAGCAGCGCCTTCATGAGCACCGGGATGCCACCGTGACGGTCGACATCGTTCATCACGTACTTCCCGAACGGCTTGATGTCTGCGATGTGCGGAACCTTGTCGCCGATGCGATTGAAGTCGGCGAGCGTGAGGGGAACCTCGGCTTCGTGCGCAATCGCGAGCAAGTGCAGCACGATATTGGTCGAGCCGCCGAGTGCCATTCCGACCGCGATCGCGTTCTCGAACGCTTCCATCGTGAGGATGTCCCGGGCCGTGTGCCCTCGCCGCAGCATGCCGACGACCGCTTCGCCAGAGCGGTGCGCGTAGTAATCGCGACGGCGATCCGCCGATGGCGGACTCGCTGACCCTGGAAGACTCATCCCGAGCGCCTCGGCAACACTGGCCATGGTGTTTGCCGTGTACATACCGCCGCAGGCACCCTCTCCTGGCGCGAAGGCGCACTCGATGCGCTTGGCATCTTCGACAGACATGGTGCCAGCCTGAACTGCGCCAACCGCCTCGAATGAGTCGATGATCGTGACTTCCTTCTCGGTGCCGTCACTGAGCTTGACCCAGCCGGGCGCGATCGAGCCAGCATAGAGAAACACGGATGCGAGGTCGAGTCGCGCCGCCGCCATGAGCATGCCGGGAATTGATTTATCGCAACCGGCCAGCAGCACGGAACCGTCAAGCCGCTCGGCTTGCATGACGACCTCAACCGAGTCGGCGATCACCTCTCGTGAGACCAGGGAGAAATGCATTCCTTCGTGGCCCATCGAGATGCCGTCTGACATCGAAATCGTGCCGAACTGCAATGGGTACCCGCCGCCGCCGTGCACGCCTTCCTTTGCCGCCTGAGCGAGCCGATCGAGGCTCAGGTTGCACGGGGTGATCTCATTCCACGAGCTCGCAATGCCGATCTGCGGCTTATCCCAGTCCGCGTCACCCATGCCGACCGCGCGAAGCATCCCGCGGGAGGTTGTTGCTTCAATCCCATCCGTGACGGTGCGTGAGCGGGGCTTGATATCGATGGGCTGGTCGGGCGTCTCTGGCATAGTAAACAGGCTATCGCGCTGAGTATGTGTTCACGCCCCGGTCTCGCGTGACACCTCATCGACGGCCTCCTCGAGATCATCAACCACCATCAGCTCGCGGCGAAAATTGCCGCCGCGGTAAGCCGCTCGCCCAACCATGTGCGCAGAGATCGGGGATGTCAGCATCTGGAAAACGAGGATCGGTGCGAGAACAAGAAGCGTTGACCATGCGCGCGATTCGAGCGCAATAGCCGCCAGCACAAAGATCAGCCCAAGAATCTGCGGTTTGGTCGCCGCGTGAAGTCGACTGAGTGCATCGGGAAACCGAACGAGTCCGATCCCGGCGGCAACGGAGAGGAACCCACCGAGCACAAGGCAGACCGCCGAAAGTACGTCTAATAGTTCGTCGAGGCTCACGCGCTATCCCCGGCCTTCTGGTCTTGCTGCGAGACAAAGCGAGCGACCGCCACGGTCGCAAAGATGGCGATCAGTGCCAGCACGAGCATGATCGGCACGTTGGTCGTGTGCCCGTTGACCACCATCTCGGCACCCACCACGAGCATCGTCGTTGTCACCAGCACATCGGATGCGATCATCCGGTCAAGAATCGACGGACCACGCACGACGCGATACAGCGTCAAGAGCGCTGCGGCTCCGAATAGGACCGCCATCACCACATACAAGACCTCGGTGATCATCTCAGTCTCCTCAGGTCTTCCTTCGAGCCGAGCGCGAGCACCAGCGAGCGCTCGATGCGCAACGCGCTGGCGCGAACATGTCCAACATCTTCGACCGATCGCGTTCCGAGCGCGTGTACGAACAACACCGAGTTCTCTCGATCGACCTCGATCGCGACCGAGCCTGGTACGAGCGAGACGGTCATAGCGGTGAGAGTCATGATCAGGTCTGAGCGAGTATCGAGCTCGACACGCACAATGGCGTTGCTGCGGATACCGCGCGGGCTGATTGCCTGGAAGGCGACTTGGAACGACGCCGTGAAGACGCTCCCGAAGAACCGCGCCAAAAAGATGACAAACCAGAACGGATTGAATCGCCCGGAGAGTTCAACTGCTGGGAGGTAAAAGACTGTCGTCACCACGACAGCGACCAGCACCCCGCCGACAACGTTCAGTAGCGTCACCGAACCCCACAGCAGCAACCACAGTGCGACGAGAACGACAACGAGTGGCAATTGCTGCCAGAGCCGCCATCCAAACTCGCGCTTGCCGACCGTGCCGCTCATCGCACACCCCCGGGGAAGACGGCTGCAACGTAGCTTGATGCGCCGTCCAAGTTTTCCCCGGCACGCTCACTGATCGCGAAGAGCGGGCCCGCGAAAACTGTTAGGGCGAGGCTGACGGCAACCATTCCACCGGTGGCAGCGGTCATGAGCCTCGAGATGCGTTGCTTCTCTTTCACCGGTTGCACACCGGGTGCCTCTGTGACGTTGTCGAGCAACGATGACTCGTAGCCTTCGACGTCTTTGGCTGGACGCCAGAACGCGAGATTCCAGACCCGAATGAGGGTGTACAGCGTCAGCAGGGAGACGAGTGCGCCAGCGCCAATCAGCACAAACGCGAGGGCAGTGCCCTGCTGCGCACTGGCTTCGAAGAGGGCCAGCTTGCCGAGAAAACCAGAAAATGGTGGGATGCCGCCGAGGTTGAGGGCTGGCAAGAAGAAGAGCACTGCGATCACCGGAGCTGCGCGCAAGAGTCCGCCGAGTTTGGTGATCGAGGTACTGCCTCCCTCTCGTTCAATGAGACCGGCAGCCATGAACAGTGTGGTCTGCACGATGATGTGGTGCACCACGTAGTAAATTGCCGCCGTTGTTCCGGCAACGGTTCCCAGCGAAATGCCCAGCACCATGTAACCGATGTGGCTGACCAAGGTGAACGAGAGCATCCGTTTGATGTCGGCTTGCGCAACGGCCCCGAGCACGCCAATGACCATCGTGAGGAGTGCGACAACCATGAGTGCTGTGTCGATTCCCGGTCCGGGAAAGATGACTGTCTCGGTTCGGATGATCGCGTAGACGCCAACCTTTGTGAGGAGTCCAGCGAACACCGCTGTCACCGGAGCTGGAGCTGTCGGGTACGAGTCCGGGAGCCAGAACGACAGCGGGAACACCGCGGCCTTGATGCCGAAAGCCATCAGGAGCATGACGTGCAGCACCGTCTGCACATCCGTCGGTAGCTCAGCCATCCGCACCGATATTTGCGCGATGTTGATGGTGCCGAGAGCGCCGTAGATCATTGCGATCGCGGCAAGAAACAGCGTCGAAGAAACGAGGCTCACCACGATGTAGGTTGTGCCAGCCCGGATGCGAGCTTCCGTTCCACCGAGCGTCATCAGAACGTAGCTGGCAACGAGCAAAATCTCGAAACCGACATACAGATTGAAGAGGTCACCGGCGATGAATGCATTGAATACGCCCGTCGCCAGAATGAGATATGTCGGAAAGAAGATCGACACCGGAGTCTCGCTGTCGCCGTCAGCGATCTTCTGGCCGACTGAGAACACGAGCACAGCCAAGAGCACGATCGCCGAGACCACGACCATCAGGGCTGCGAGGCGGTCAACGACAAGCACAATTCCGACCGAAGGTGCCCAGCCTCCAAGTTCCATGACGAGAGTCCCAGAGGCGTCGACAACGATCAGCAGTACCGCTCCGATGACGAGCACTATTACCAGCGCCACAATGGCGACGAGGCGCTGCGCGATCGGCCGCTTACCGAGGATGAGGGTGAGGGCGGCGCCGAGCAGCGGCACCAAGACGACTAGCGGCACGAGTTGTATCATCGTTGCACCTCGTCACTGGAACGCTGCACGGGGTCAAACTCGCTGTCGGTGTCATCCGTAACAAGTTGTTCCGCTCGCACGCCACCCGCTCCGGTACGCAGTGCGACATCGTCAGCGTCATCCTCGAGCTGATCCCGGTTCGCCAGCCGCCACGACCGATAGATCAGCGCCATCAGGAAGGCTGATACGCCAAAGGTGATGACGATCGCCGTCAGGATGAGCGCCTGCGGCAACGGGTCGGTCATGTCCTCAGCGGCGAGACCGTCTCTGACGATCGGAGCCTCACCCGGCTGCCCGGCCATGACGATGAGCAGCAGATTGGTGGCGTTTCCAACGAGAAGGAATCCGAGGAGCACCCGCGTCATGCTGCGCTCCAGCATGAGATACACGCCGCACGCGTAGAGCACCGCCATAACCAAGAGAAGCACTAGGGAGATGGTCATGTTGTCTTCACCGTCTCCTCCAACTCCTGCGCACGATCCACCCCGGCACCGAGGCTTCTCAGCACATCGAGGATAAGACCGATGACCACCAGATACACCCCGACGTCAAAGATCGTTGACGTGACGAAATCCAGCGTGCCGAGTGGGCCAAGATTGAGCTCAAACAGGCTCGACTCGAGGGCTGCGCCACCAAAGAACAACGGCACGAGGGCGGTGCCGGCTGCCAGGACAAGGCCAGCGCCGAGCAGCTTTCCGGCGTCAAACGGGGCCGCGGCACCGAGCTCGATCCGGCCGCCAGCGAGGTAGCGCGCAACGAGAGCCATGCCTGCAACGAGGCCACCCGCAAATCCCCCGCCCGGCGAGTTGTGGCCCGCGATCGTCAGGTAGACCGAGACGACGATCACCGAGTGGAAGATCAGTCGCACCACCACCTCCAGGAGAATCGAGCGGTTCTTGGCAGCAAGAGTTCGACCGGCGAGCAGCCATGAACCGCGCTCGTCGTTTGAGGTGTCCTCCGCACGTCGGAGCTGTCTGCCAATCGACTGCCGAGCCGCGCTGCGTTCTGGCCGCGGCAGGTTGTCGGCGCGGCCGCTGATGAAGATCAGGCTCGCGACTCCGGTCGCGGCAGCGATGATGACAGCGAGCTCTCCCATCGTGTCCCAGCCCCGGAGGTCGACGAGGGCAACGTTTACGACGTTTCGCCCGTGGGCCTCGATGTACGCCAGATCTGGCCATGCGAGTGAGACTGGCAAAGCGCTCCGCGCGCCAGCGGCAACCACCGCCACAACAGCCATCACGACCCCGACGCTCACGCCAATCACGGCACGCAGCCACCGGCGCACCGATCGGTTGCGTTCACCGAGCCGCACCGGGAGTCTGCGCAACACAAGAACGAATGCAACCAGGGTCACGACCTCAACGAGCACCTGTGTCAGCGCAAGGTCTGGCGCCCCCTGCAATGCGAACAGCACCGCCATGCCGAGGCCCGTGACTCCAACAAGGATGACGCCTTGGATTCGCCTGTCCGCCCGGGTCGCCGCAATCGCCGCAACGATCATAACGACCGCAATGACGAGCTGTGCCGGGTAGTCCCAGAGTCTGAGCTCGGTCGGCCACGTCCGGTTGAGGATCAGTGTTGCGGTGACGGTGCCGATGAAAACCAGGAGGATGACGCCGAGGTAGAAGGGCAACGAACCGCGCTGGGTCTGTGCGGTTGTCGCCGCGGCGAGCCGATCGACGGCGCGAAGGGTCGCGCTGTAGCCATCCGCCGGTCGAAGTTTTCCTTGGATGCTGAGTTGGAGGGCTTCGACGTTCGCGCGCCGCACGAACAGCACAGCCCCAACCACGATCGTGGCTGCGGAAAGGAAGAGCGCTGGCTCCAAACCATGCCAGAGCGCAAGTTCATATGGCTTGCCGACGCCGGCGGGGAAGAGTGCTGGGTATCCAGCGATCCAAGCCCCCAGAATCGGGCTCGCGATCCCCAGTACAAGTCCGCTGACCGCGAGCAGGAGCGGTGCCGCCGCAAAGAGGCGCGATTCCGGGTTCGCCTCGATTGGCTCGACGCCCGCTTTGGCGAAGAAGGCCCCCCAGAAGAATCTGGCGCCGTATGCCACAGTCAGCGCCGATCCGACGACGATTCCGATCAGCGCGATCCAACCGAGTTGACCGCCGGCCGTGGCATCCGTCTCCATCGCGGTGATCGCGGTCTCCTTCGCCACGAAACCGAGCGTCGGCGGCAGTCCCATCATCGACGCGAGGGCCGCACCGGCGATCACGGCGAGTAGCGGAGACCGCCGGCCGAGCCCGGACAGTTTGCGGAGGTCTCTGGTGCCGTAACGATGGTCGATGATGCCAACCGTAAGAAAGAGCGTCGACTTATAGAGGGCGTGCGCCAACAGCAGCGCGAGCCCGGCGAGCGCGGCATCTCTCGTGCCGAATCCGACGACAACGGTCAGAAAACCGAGTTGGCTCACGGTGCCGTAGGCAAGAAGAAGCTTCAGGTCGTGCTGCCGAAGCGCGACCCATCCGCCCAACAGCATCGTGATCAGCCCGAGAGCAACCAGGCTCTCGCGCCAGCCCGGGATGTCTGCAAAGCCCGGCGCGAACCGTGCGATCAGGTAGATGCCCGCCTTCACCATCGCAGCAGCGTGGAGATACGCGCTGACCGGTGTCGGTGCAGCCATCGCTGCTGGGAGCCAAAAATGGAACGGGAAGATCGCGGACTTCGAGATTGCTCCGACCAACACGAGCAGGATGGCGACGATCGCGAGCGGATCGGACGGAGCGAGTTCAATAATCCTCGTGATGTTGGATGTACCGGTTCCGACCGAGAGCAGCACCAAGCCGACGAGCATCACGAGGCCGCCTAATGTCGTGACGAGTAGCGCCTGCAACGCCGCCCCGCGGCTCGCTTTCGAAGCTGTTGCGTGCCCGATCAGGAGGTACGACAACACACTCGTTGCTTCCCAGAAGACGAACAGGAGGTAGACGTCGTCGGCGATGACGAGCCCGTACATCGCGCCGGCAAATGCCAAGAAGGTGGCCGCGAATCGTCCGAGAGATTCCGCAGTCGCTCGGAAGTACGCCGCGCAATACACCAGCACGAGCGTGCCGACTCCGGTCACGATAAGCGCAAGAACCCACGAGAGCGTGTCGAGCCGGACGGAGATGTTGAAGTCCAGCTGGGGAATCCATTGATACGACTCGGTGATCGCCCGTCCGGCTACCACGTCAGCGCTCTGCGTGAGCGTGTAAATGAAAGCTGCGAGCGGAATCAGTGCAACGACGAAGAAGGCGCGCAGCCCCAGTCGTTGAACGATCAGTGGCGTTATGACCGCTCCCAGTCCAAAGACGAGAAGGAGTGCGAGCATCATTCCTCCGTCAAGGGCCGGGGCGGTGGTGTGTGCCAATTGTAAGTAGCGCGACTGATCATTGCTCGTGCACGTCTCCCTCGCGGAAGTCGGCGAGGAGGTCAAGGGCCCTCGCGACCTGGATCGGCCCAGGCACTCGAAAATTCGCCAGCGTCACACCAGCCCCGCTCTTGAGGCCGAGATCATCGGCATTAAGGGCGGCGAAGGCATCCTCGTCGGTCACGTCGTCACCGGCGAAGAAGACGGCGTCGGCGTTCGTGTAACGCCGCAAGTGCTCGAGCGCCTCACCCTTGGTCGTCGAACGCACCGAGAACTCCAGCACATTCTTGCCTTCGCGAATCGTCAGGTCATCGAGTTCCGCAGCTGTCTCGGTTCGAGCGACCAACCGCGCAATGCGCGAGTTCTCTTCCGTGGCGAGTCGCGTATGCAGTGCGAATCCGGCTGGCTTCGGTTCGAGCCAGACCTCATCCATCGCATCAGCAACTTCTGCAAGCACTTCGTTCAGGCGCTCGACTCGCTCGCGCTCACGCGCATTCAGAGCTAACTGGACGTCTGGACTGTCGAGTCGAAACTCGATACCGTGCGAGCCAACCAACAGCGTGGAGTCCGGGAGGTCAGCAACGCGCTCGAGGCTGCGAAGCGCGCGCCCAGAAACGAGAGCAACGCGGGTGTTCTTCATCGCCAGCAGGCGCAACACCGCCGCCTTGGCTTGCGGCAGCGCTCGGGCCTTCTCGGGATCGTCGACCTCGGGAGCGAGAGTGCCGTCGAAGTCGAGCGCCACGAGCAATCGCTTCGTGCGGGCAAGCTCGCGAAGGGCACCAACGAGCGGTTCGGGCAGGCGCGAAAAACGCGGGGGTGTATCAACGTCGACCATGACGGCTCAGCTCCGCTCAGCCAGGTCGACTGTCGCCGCCCGCACTTCGGAAACGGCCACCGGGTCAACGCGACCTTGTCGCTTGCTTTGCGCAAGCTCGAGAGCCGCAATGAAGTTGTGCGACCACGCGGCGACATCGTTCGCTTTGACCCGCTTTCTGAGCGCTCGCATCCGCCGGGCCCGCTCACTTTTTGGCATTGCGAGCGCACGCAGAATCGTGTCCTTGAGTCCGTCGATATCGTGCGGGTTGATGCGAAGCGCCCGCTTCAACTCGTCGGATGCCCCGGTGAACTCACTGAGCACAAGTACGCCGTCCTCATCGAAACGGCACGCAACGTATTCCTTCGCAACCAGGTTCATCCCGTCGCGAAGGGCGGTCACCAGCATGACGTCAGCGGCAAGGTACAGCGCGACCATTTCGTCTCGCGGGTAGCCGTGATGGTGATAACTGATGGCGGTATGACTCATGGTCGCAAAGTCACCGTTGATGCGCCCGACCGTGAGTTCGATCTCATCGCGCAACTGCACATAGGCCTGCACTCGCTCGCGGCTCGGGCTGGCCACCTGCACCAGCGTGACATCTTCAACGAGCACTCTGCCCTCGGCGAGCAGCTCGCCATAGGCCTTTAGCCGATGGCCGATCCCCTTGGTGTAGTCGAGCCGATCGACGCCGAGCATGATGGTTTTCGGATTGCCGAGACCTTCGCGAATCTCCTTTGCGCGTTCCTGGATGCGCGGCTCTCTGGCGAGCGCCTCAAAGCTGTTCGTGTCGATCGAGATGGGAAAGGGCTTCGCGATGACCCGCCGGGTTTCAGCACCATCGGTTTCGACCTCCACAAACGGAGTGTGCGTGGTGTGGCTCGTGAGCCTGCGCACGGCGCGCGAGAAATTCGAGGCATCCGCCACTCGCTGAAACCCGATGACATCCGCGCCGAGCAGGCCCTCGATGATCTGAACTCGCCACGGCAACTGCGAAAAGAGGCCGTATGGCGGGAACGGGATGTGGTTGAAGAATCCGATCGTCAGGTCGCTTCTTGCTGCGCGCAGCATCGCGGGGACCAGCTGGAGTTGGTAGTCATGCACCCACACCGTGCCGCCTTGTGCCGTCACGGCAGCTGCGGCATCCGCGAATCGTTGGTTCACTTCGACGTAACTCTCCCACCAAATGCGGTGGTAGGTTGGCGCCGCAATGACGTCGTGATACAGCGGCCAAATGGTGTCGTTGCTGAAACCTTCGTAATACCGCTCGACCTCTTCTGCGCTGAGCGCGACCGGCACGAGTTGGATGTCGTCACTGACGAAGGGTTCTAACTCCAGCTCCGGTTGCCCGGCCCAGCCGACCCAAGCACCGCCGGAGGCGCGCATTACCGGCTCAAGGGCTGTGACCAGACCGCCGGGGGATGTCGACCAACTCGCGGTGCCGTCGGCGCCGATTACGCGATCGACCGGGAGTCGATTCGAGACCACAACGAATTCGAACGGCGCAGCGTTGGACGGCGCAGCGTTGGACGACACAGCGTTGGACGGCGCAGCGTGCGTCTCAGAAACCATTGTCCTCCCACGGTACCAGCGGCGCGCGCGGTCAGTTTCTGTACCCCGAGGCTTCATCGAGCGTTCACTGCCGCTTGGGTGTCGTGCGAGCCACACTTCGAGCGCGGTGCGTAGCGTAAACATTTGTGATCACCATCGGCATGAGCACCTCGAGCGTGTACCCGCTTTCTACGGAGAACGCGTTTCGCCTTGCGAAGGCGGCGCACTTCGACGGCATCGAGATTATGGTGACGGTCGATCCAGTGACGCAGGATGCCACGGCTCTCCTGGCCCTATCGGCCCGCTACGACCTCCCGATCCTGTCAGTGCACGCTCCCGTTCTCGTTTTCAGCCAGTTGGTCTGGGGGGTGGATCCGGTGCGCAAGCTCGAGAAGTCGGCAGAATTGGCCGTCGCCGTCGGGGCGAACACGGTCGTGGTGCATCCACCGTTTCGCTGGGAACCCCGCTACGCGCGCGTTTTCGAAGCGACGATTCGTGAGCTTGCCGCGAGGTTCGGGGTGGAGATGGCTGTCGAGAACATGTTCCCGCTGCGATTCGCCGGATTCACGGTGCGCGCACAGTCGCCGAGTTCCGACCCTGTGTTCATTGATTGCGACGCCATCACGCTCGACTTCTCACACGCAGCACTCGCCGGCCGCGATTCGCTCGAATTCGCCATGGCAATGGGCAAGCGGTTGCGGCACGTTCACCTGACTGACGGCACGGTTGCCATGGGAGAGGGCAAACTGCTCGACGACGAGCACTTGGTTCCTGGCCGTGGAACGCAGCCGGTTGCTGAGGTTCTTCAGTACCTTGCAACGCGCAAGTGGAAGGGCTCGCTGATCGCCGAAGTCAACACTCGCTCGTGCCACTCAGACGATGAGCGCCTCGCGCTGCTTCGCGAAACCCGTCGCTTCGCGGTCGCCCAACTCAAGGCAGGCAAGCGCGCCAAGAAAAATCGTTCGGCGAAAGTCAGCTGATCAACTGAGCTGCGCCGAACGACACCCCGAACGGCAAGCACCACAGCGCGACGCTCGGGTACTTACTCAAGTCGACATCCGCTGGTATCTCATAGAGCTGGTTGCCAAGGTTTCCCTTGATCGGTCCTAGATCCACGAAGTCCGCCCCACCAGCAACGAACCAGCCGTCGACGCCCTCAACGACGTCGGATGCGCTGAGCCAGACACGAACATCCGGCCCGTTCGTCGTCGAGAGATTCTCGATCGCCAACACCCGGCTGCCGTCCGGGTTCTCGACAATCCGCACCGATCCGGTGGTTTCGTGCTCGTGACTGATGAACTCTCCAGAAGCCAGTTGAACCGGTCCAGGGGGCGCCTCCGTAGCGGGGGGGTCAGTCTCGTTGGGTTCGACGGTTGCCGGGGTAGATGCGACCGGAAGCGTTTCATCGACTCGCACATCGATGAATGCGAGCCAGGGGCGAGTGATTGCAAGCACCACCACCAGGGCAACGATCGCGACGCCGGCACCGATCATGATGACTGTCTTGCGCGTCATGCGCCCTCCTTGACAATGGTGGTTCTGGGCAACCGAGGCTTGGCGCAACGGCGGATCGTGACATCAGAGGGTTTCTCCCCG
>JBGSTT010000231.1:0-4892 GCA_041736385.1 Rhodoglobus sp.
GTTCGGCACGGCGCTTGCGGTTGCCACAGCCCTCGATTCGCCAGCGCTCCAGCTCGTGGTGGTGACTGACACCTCGTCGGATGCCGCGGCATCCGTCGCCCGAACATGGCACCGGGCCGGTGCCGTGTCTGTCGTGGTGACGAGCGCGCAGGCGGCGGCCTTCGCGGCATCCGGATTCGGTTTGTTCGAAGCTCGCACGACCGACCATGGCGTCGCGACCGCTTACCTGTGCGAGGAGTTCGTGTGTCGCCTGCCCGTGACCTCAGCCGTGGCGCTGGCGCGACTGCTCGAATGATTCGTACGGTCCCGTGGCTCCCGCACCGGACCGGGGCGTCAGACGCGCGTCAACCAGGTTGCTACCGCGCCGGAGTGGCCAACCAGAATCGTGTACCACACGCTGTAGACAACCATGCCGGCCGTCACGACCGAGACCGCAATGCGCGCCCAGAATAAGCCTCGCGAGCCAGACCAGCCAGACGAGCCAGACCAGCCAGATGAGCTCGTTGCGCCACTCGACCGTGCCGCCAGCTGGCTGATCACGCCCCAGATAACGCCCAAGGCAAGCGTGATCCCCGCGATAATCGGCAAGTTCTCGCCGAGCTCTTGATGCAATTCCGGCTCAACGACGCGTTCCGCCAGCGATTCGCCAGACTCTGACGCGATCCAAGCGGCGAGGGTGCCGACCGCGAGCGCGGCGATGACGCCCCAACGCAGGAGCGTGTGCACGCGAGGTAGGGCCATGATCACGACGAGCGCCACCGCCGCGAGTGGCAACACGACCACGGCGACGTGCACAACGAGCGGATGCACCGGCAAGCCGCCGACGAGATCGAATAGTCCGCCTCCCTCTCTTGGCTGGGGGAGTTGAGCAACCAGTGAAGCAAGAGCAATAGGGGTAGCCATGCCCACACGGCAAGCCCATTACCGAGCGGTATTCAGGGCCAAAAATCCCATCGGGATACTGGCATGCTGGGCTCGTGACTATTGCCTCATCGAGCACGCCTCAACCGACCGAACGACGCGCCCGCGCAATCGCTCCGGACGTCGCGCGCGGACTCGTTCTGCTGGGTATTGCTGTTGCCAACGTCGTCTACTTCTTGGTCGATCGACAGTTTGGGATCCTGTACCGCCCCGTCGGCGGAACCGACGTTGACACGGCAACCAACGTCATCTCTGCGATCCTGTTCGACAACCGCAGCTTTCCCCTGTTCGCGCTGCTCTTCGGCTACGGAATCACGCAGATCGCGCGGCGCGAATTCGACGCTGGGACACCGTGGCCGCAAACGCGAATTTTGCTGCTTCGACGCAACCTCTTCTTGATGCTGTTCGGGGCAGTGCACGGCGTCTTCATCTTCTTCGGAGACATCATCGGCACCTACGGCCTGCTCGGGCTGGCACTCGTGTTGTTGGTGCGCGCATCGCTTCGCATGCTGGTGATCGTTGGCGGGGCAGCCGCCCTGATGTTCGTGTTCTTGGCCTCAGCTGATGGATTGAGCGGGGTGCTAACCGAATCGGGGGTGGTGACGACCCTGTTCCCTTCCGTCGGGGCGGACTCCTACCTCCAAGCGACCGGTCTTCGAGCAATCGAATGGGGTGCAACGCTGATCTCGGTGCCGTTCGCTGGAATCGGGCTGTTGGCTCCGATGATTCTCGGTCTTGCAGCGGCGCGTTATCGTGTGCTCGAAGAGCCATGGAAACACCGCACGATGCTCGTGCGGGTCGCTGCGATCGGTCTGCCCGTGTCGCTTCTTGGCGCGATCCCCGTTGCCCTCAGCCTTGCGGGAGCCGTGGACTGGGGATTGGAGGGTGACGTCGGCGTCGCTGTGTTGCACGGTGTCAGTGGGCTTATCGGTGCCGTCGCGTATGTTGCCGTGATCGCTCTCATCGTCGGACGTGAACGAACACCCGCTGGCGGGCCGATCGCGCGGGCATTTGCCGCGCTCGGCAAGCGATCGCTGTCCGGGTATCTTGCCCAATCGGTCGTGTTCTTGTTCGTGTTCGCGCCATACTTCGGCGCATTGGGTTTGACCGCCGGCGTCGCTCAGGCGACGCTCATCGCGGTCGGAGTTTGGCTCGGAACGCTAGTGGCCGCGAACATTCTCGAAGCCCTCGATCGGCCAGGCCCCGCCGAGTGGCTGCTGCGAAAGTTCGTGTACGGCAAGCGGGTACACACCTCTAAGTGATCTAAACGATCGGGCCCGGCTTTCGATCTGCTGGCTCTAGTTCGGCTGGCTCGTCGAGTTGCGCTCGGCCGTTGCGGTGGCGCGTTCTTCGCGCGCCGTGATCGAACGGAACACGGCCCAGATGACTGCGGTGAGCGCCATGAATCCGATGAACAGCACAACCGTCTGAGCGAGCGGTCCGCTGGTCTCGGCCCAGGAGCTAGGCAACGGCAGGATGATGATCACGAAGACGACGACTGAGAGCGCTGCGAGTCCAGCCCAAACCACCTTTGACCAACGCCAGATGTCTCGGCCGTCCATGAACATGATCGGAATCATGGCGATTACGAGTGACGAGAGCGACTCCACAGTGATGGCCACGAGCGTCTCGCGCCAAAGCAATTCGGCAAAGCTCGGCTCAGTCGAACCCAAACCGACAGAGACGCCATAGAGCAGCCAAGCTCCGATACCGAAACCGAGCAACACGGTTATCACGAATGCAGCAAGTCGGCCTGACTGGTCTTGGCGCAACTCGCGTGCCAACTGTATGCCGAGAACCAAGCCAAACAACAGGCCGGGTGCGACTCCAAACAGGCGTGACAGCAACACGGTTGCCGCCGTCAAAAGAATTGCTCCTGGCAGGATGCGCTGCACAACGTCGACATCGAACCAGCGCTTGGCGGCGCTGCGCAAGAGGAGGCCCCCGAGTAGGTTCACGACGAGAAGCGACACGGCAATCGCGAGTCCGAGACGAAATGTGGCCGCAGTAAAGCCCGCGTTTGGATCGACCAGGGTCGATAGCGCCGCCACGAGTGCGACCGCACCGACAAGAGACGCCGTTCGCCCGATGCGATGTTGCACCCTCTCGCTCCAAGCATTCAGGCGTGTGCGCCACGAGCCACCCCATGCTGGCAAGCGATGGTAATTGTCCCGCACGGTAGCGTGCAGCAGTTCTGCCGGGATCGCAACGAATAGAAGGAACGCCGCCGCGCCAGCAATCGCTCCCCCGACCACAACGGCGGGTGTGCTGAACACCTCGAACGGGGTTCGCAGGCTTGTCCCGAAGACGGTGGGATCGTCTGCACCACCACCGCCAACGACCGGCGCTGCACCATCTGACGGAGTGGCTGCCGCGGCAGTGGGTTCATCGCTCGAGTCCGAGATCGGCTCCGGCGTCGCCGTCGGGGTCGGCCTTGGCGTTGTTGGTGGCTGCTGGCTGAGCGCTACGCCGGGCGCGATAGCGGCGAAGAATCCGGCGGCAGGTGGATTCGGCCCGGGCGCTGAAGGGGCAGGCGGCGGGGGCGGGGGCGCAACAACGGTAAACGTAACCTGCGGGTCTGGGCTCGGACCCGTGTTTCCGATTGCGTCTTCTTGGTAGCTACCGATTGTGTAGGAGCCAGGGGCGAGCGTCGACAGCGTGCACGACCAGACTCCCGCGCCGTTGATTGGCGTTGGCGGGCACGCCGGAGCAAAACTCGGAAAGTAGAGCGGAAACGCGGTCCCGTTCGGTTCGCCGGTGCCGGTGACGGTCGGAGTGAGATTGGCGACGACAGCTCCGTCGGTTGGGCTAATGATGCTCGTGAAGCTTGGTCCCGTCGTGTCAATCCGCACGCTACCGGTGCGGGTAGCTGAGGTCGCAAAGCTCGTTGTGGTGGTGATCGTAAAGTTGTAGGTGCCATCGGCGGCAGTCGAAAGGTCGATAGGGCAGTTGAACTGACCTGCGACGACAGGAGCCAGGAGACAGGAACCGACACCGGTCACCGTCGCGGTGACCGTCGTTAACCCGCCCCCGTCTTGGTAGGTCGTGCCCTCAAACGAAAAGCTCGCGGGTAACCGTGTCTCGTAGCCGTTGCCCGGGAGGTCGGCGTTGGTGAGGGTCGGTGGGTTGAGCGCGTGATATTCGAGCCCGACGGAGTCTGGGCCGCTCGACGCAATGAACGTTCCGAACGTGTCCGGCATGGTTGTGACAGCGCATGACCAAGTTTCATCGGCAGCGACGGTCGCTGTGCAGAGAATCTCGCTCGAAAAGTCATAGAAGTCGCTCGACCGAATCTGTACGGTAGCGCCGGCAGTTCCCTCACCGGAGAACGGCTGATTGATGACGCCGTTCTCGTCGGGCAGGAAGACTGTGCCCTCTGGAGGGACGGCGAAGAAGGCGAACGGCAGCGCCCAAGCGGGTTGGCGTGCAAAAAGCACGTTCGCGAACACACCAGTGACCGCAAGCATCAGAGCGACACCCAGAGCAAGCGTGCGACCGGGCAAGCGCGCGGCCGCAACGACCCGGTATTCGGGCGATGAAGCTGTGCGGCGCATCGGCTCGGCGAACCTTTCGTAAAGTCGGTGCGGGAGTTACTCAGGCGAGTATAACGATCGGACGAATCGCCCTCTCCGAGGAAACCACAGGTTTAGTGTCTCCGTCAGCAGGTCCTTCATCCGATGCCATGACCTCACCGCCAGCTCGGCAACCACCAGTGCGCCGCCAAGAGCTCATACGGCAACTGGATGCCCGTCCACAGCGGCCAGAAGAAGATGCTCACGACCGTCGAAATCGCCAGAAAGACCCCGACGACGCGCAGTCCGCTGACCCGTCGCCAGCTGGGGTCGCGCGACGAACCCAGGATAATGCCGATCACGAGCGTGAGGCAGAGCAGCAAGTACGGCTGGAAGGCGATCGTGTAGAACTGAAACACGGTGCGGTTCAAGTAGAGCAGCCACGGCAAGTAGCCGGCA
>JBGSTT010000264.1:0-1541 GCA_041736385.1 Rhodoglobus sp.
GCGCGCTCGTAGGCCCAGAACGCGTCGAGCAGGCCGGCCGGCGCGGGATCGCCAGCAGCACGAGCAGCTTCGCGCCCGGTGGCTAACCCTGCGCCACCCGTTGTGCCAGGCGGCCCACCTTGAGCCTCAGGCAAAGTCGGCCTTGCGTATTTTGGCGTGCACCCCGGCGACCCGGTCAACCACTTGCGAGATGTCAAAGTCCGTTGCGGCGCTCAGGTAGGCGAGCGCGTGCTCCTGGTCCATGCCAAACCGGGCACCGAGCAGTGAAATGGATGCCCGGACGCAACGCCGCACGGCTTCGTTGAGGTCGGCATCCAGCCCCGTCGGTACGAGAAACTCCTCGGTCTCAACCAGCGGCCCGTCGAGCGGCCCGAAGCTTGCGAGCGCCTCGGTCGCTGGGATGATGTCGAAACGCAGCGTGACCCGCAGCGATGCCTCCATCGCCGTCAGCGCGACCTCGCCGTCACCCTGGGCGAAGTGCGGGTCGCCAGCATAGAAGAGCGCGTCGGCAACCTGAACCGGTAGGTACAGCACCGAGCCCTCGGTAAGCAGTTTGATGTCGATGTTGCCGCCGTGCGAACCGGGCGGCACGGAATGCGGGCGCTCGTCGCCTGCGACCGCGACCCCCATCGTGCCGAGGAACGGGCCGAGCGGAAACCGCACATTCGCGTTCCCTCCCGCCACCCGTGGGATCAGCCCGAACGAGCCGTCAACCGCCGCAAAGATGCTGACGGTCTGCCCGCTGCGCGGAAACTCCCCCGGCAGCGCTCCGCGCCCGTGCCGATTCGAGATCACCCCGTACGGCACGCGCGGAAGCGCCTCAATAATCGTGACCTTGAGCAGGTCGCCTGGCAGCGCCCCACGAACGCCGATCGGTCCGGTGATCACGTGCGGGCCGTCGAGGTCGGGCTTTCGAGGGTGGGCGGATGCCGCGAGCGCAACCGCATCGTCGAGCACAAGCTCGCGCGGCACACCGTGGGAACCGAAGAACGCGACCGGGTCGCGCCCCTGATCTTCGAGCACACCCTCGTGGCTGATGGTGTCAATCGTGACCTCGGTACCAGCGTCAATCGTGATGATCGCCGCATCCGCCTCACACGGCAGTCGACCCCAGTACACCGCCGTTGAGTCGGCCGGCAAGTAGGTCGCCGCGCGAATCGGGCCGCTGTGCGGTTGGAGCGCTGAACCGCCGAACAGCGATCCCGCTGGGGTGACAGTGCTCATCGCTGGCCCTTTCGATTCTGCGCTGTCACTCACCCTACCGATCGACGACGATGCAGCACTTCAGTCGGCAGACCAGCTCGCCACCAGCCGCTCAACGTATGCGGTTGCCGGGGCGCGGACGAGTTCGCGTACGGTTCCCCCTTGGGTTGCGCGGCCTCGCTCGACGACGACCACGTCATCGGCGAGCGCCGTCACGTCGTCGAAGTCGTGCGTGACGACGATGGTCAGGCCACCCCACTGCCGCAAGTGCCGCCCGAGTTCTTCGCGCAGCTCGGCGCGCACCTCAACATCGAGCGCCGACAACGGCTCGTCGAGCA
>JBGSTT010000275.1:0-3077 GCA_041736385.1 Rhodoglobus sp.
GCGCACCCAGACCCGTCGCACGACCCCGCGCAGCTCGCGGCCTTCGTAGGCGGTAACCGGGTTCTTGTGCAGCAGTTGGTCAGCCCGAACCGTAAACCGCTCGTCTGGCGCGAAGACCGCGAGGTCGGCATCCGCCCCCACCGCGATGCGGCCCTTCCGCTTGAGCCCGACAAAGTCCGCCGGGCCGCGCGACATCCACTGAACCACTTGAGCTAGCGGGATGCCGCGGCTCGCCGCTTCCGTCCACACCGCCGCCAGTCCGAGCTGGAGTCCCGCGATCCCGCCCCACGCCACCCCAAAGTCGCCGTCCCCGGCGGTCTTCAGTTCGACGGTCGACGGGGAGTGGTCGGTCACAATGATGTCGATATCGCCGTCGAGGAGCGCCTGCCACAGTTGGTCACGGTTCGCGTCGTCTCGAATCGGTGGGCAGCATTTGAACTGGGTGGCGCCATCCGGAATCTGCTCCTCGACGATGGTGAGGTAGTGCGGGCACGTTTCGACGGTGATGGGTAAGCCATCGGCACGGGCCGCACGCAGGGCCGGGAGGGCGGCCGCGCTCGAGAGATGAACGATATGTGCGCGAGCACCGGACCGGCGAACGCCGGCGATCACGCGCTCGATCGCGGTGACCTCAGCCTCGTCGGGTCGTGACTCAACGAAGGAGTGGTAGCTGGGGCCGCCAGCGTTGACGTTCGCGTCGAGCACTGTCGGATCCTCGGCGTGCACGATCAGCACACTGCCGAGCCCGGCGATCTCGTCGAGGGCACGCTCCAGTTGCTCGGCGTCGAGGTGGCCGAACTCGTCCACTCCCGATGGCGTGAGGAACGCCTTGAAGCCGAACACCCCGCCCTCGTGAAGGGCAGCAAGTGAGCCGAGATTCTCAGGTACAGCCCCACCCCAGAACCCGGTGTCGACCTGCACGTGTGCGACGGCGCGCTTGATCTCCAGCGCCTCGATGGTGGTGGTAGCGGGAATGCTGTTCAGCGGCATATCGATGATGGTCGTCACGCCGCCAGCCACGGCAGCCCGCGTTGCGCTCGCGAAGCCCTCCCATTCGGTGCGGCCAGGCTCGTTGACGTGCACGTGGGTGTCGACGATGCCGGGCAGCAGCACCTCGTCTTCTGCAAGGGTGATTACGGTGTCACCATCGAGCTCGATCTCAGACACGCACGCAATCAGGCCAGCTCGCACGCCGAGTTGGACCGGCCGAAACTCGCCATCGATGAGAGCGGATGCCGCGCGCACCACCAGTTCGTAGTGCTCTGTCATGGCTTCCCTTCGCCGCTAGATACCATTGAAACAGACCCGGCGAGAGGGGAAAACCAGATGCCTGAAGCGCAACTCGTCGAGCCATTCCTGTGCCCGAAGAACATGGAGTACGGGCCGTGCGGCGGTGTCGAGTTCGACGGAACTTGCGAGGTCGCTGCGTACCGCTGCGTCTTCATGGATGTGCCAACTGTGCGTTGGCGCGGTGTGGCATCGACCACTCCGGCAGGGCACTCCGATCCTGTGCCAGCGGCGCCGGTGTCCGCGGGTGCGACCGCGATGCGCGCACTCATCGCGAGTCGGGCAATCGTGGTAGCCGACTTTCCGGCGCGGGCGATTGATGCGGCATCCATCGCGGAATGCGGTGCGTTGTTGGCTGGCAGTGTCGACGCGGTACTTGCGGGGGATGCCGGCAGCGCGCGCGTGCAATTCCCCCCGGCCTATCGAGCAACACTGATCCACGCGGCGGGGCTCAACGTATGGACCGGATTCACCTGCCGAGACCGCAACCGTGTCGCCATGGAGGGCGAGCTTGCCGCCCTCGCGCACGTCGGCGTCTCTGCGGTGCACTGCGTGACTGGCGATCACACCAAGACGGGCCAGCGACCGGATGCAACGCCGGTGTTCGATCTCGACTCCACGGAGGCGGCATCCCTTGCCAGGGCTGCTGGGCACTTGGTCTCCGTCGGGGAAGCCCCCGCAACACCGCCGGTCGGGCGCAGGCCGGAGCGCTTGCTCGAGAAGATGCGCGCTGGAGCAGAGATCTGCTTTGTGAATCACGCTGGCGGGGTCGCTCCCGTGGCCGAGTTTGTTGACCGGGCCCAGCAGTTGGGCACGACGATGCAGTTCATTCCGTGCGTGCCGATCGTGGTTGACCGCGAGAGCGCGGAACTGCTTCGCACGTTCACGACCCTGGTGCTCCCGCCTGGCTACATTGATCGCATCCTTGATGCTAGCGATCCGTTCACGGAGGGCATCGCGGCGGCGGTGGAGTTGTCGCACCAGTTTCTCGCGATCGACGGGGTTGTCGGGATCAACCTCTCGGGAGGAACCGGCCCAGGACGAGAAGCGTGGTTCGCTGAGGCCCTAGCAAGAATTGGCCAAGAGCTGCGAGCATGAACACCAATCCTCGTGAGTGGTGGGAGGGGCGAGAATGAAGGCTGAGGATTCGGAGGGGCGAGCATGAAGGCTGAGGATTGGGATCGGCGTTACGAGGGTGCGAGCGTCTGGTCGCTAGAGCCGAACGCGTGGATCGCGGACACGCTGGCGGGACTGAGCCCCGGCGCCGCCGTGGATCTCGGGGCGGGTGAAGGGCGCAACGCGATCTGGCTTGCCTCGCTCGGCTGGCAGGTGACGGCCGTGGACTTCTCCGGAGTCGGCCTCGCTCGGGGCGCAGCGCGGGCGAAGGAACTCGGCGTCGAGGTGACTTGGGTGACGGCGGATGCCACGACCTGGATCTCCCCGCAACAGGTTGACCTCGTGGCCGTCGCCTACCTCCAGTTGCCTGCTGCTCAACTCGCCAGCGCGATCGGCAACGCGGCCGGATACCTCGCCCCGGGTGGAACCCTCGCGCTGATCGGACACGACCGGGACAATCGCGAGCGCGGCGTCGGCGGGCCACAGGATCCGGCCGTGCTGCACTCCGTCGAAGAACTGCGCGCCGCGGCATCCGGTCTCGACATCGTCGAGTGTGCGCAGTTCGAGCGGGTGACGGCGGAGGGCACCGCGATCGACACCGTGCTCATCGCTCGGGCGACTTAGACGAGGGATGCCGCGCCCGCGGGGACCACGAACGCCGCCGTGCCGCACAG